>JAEWGA010000068.1 GCA_023388555.1 Bacteroidota bacterium
CAGTCGGCCACAGCCTCTTCGAAGGAGTCGGCTTGTTTTTCGGCCACTAAGTCCTGCCCTTTCACGGCTAATGTTATCCGAGCTTTTTTGTTTCGGGTTGTTTCGGGTTTTACTAATTCTAACACTACGTCGGCATTAAGGATGTCGGCATAGAATCGTTCCAGTTTAAGGACTTTCTTATTTACATATTCTTCCAACTGCGAGCTTGCAGTAAAGTGGGTGTCTTGGATACGAATGTTCATGGTCACGTTTTGTTCTTTTGTGCTCTTGGGTGAGCGTTATACATTTGTTTGAGTTCTTCAAACGTGGTATGTGTGTATATGGAGGTTGTGGAAATGGTTTCGTGCCCCAGTAGTTCCTTCACCGCCATAAGGTCGGCACCTTCGTTTAGGAGAGCCGAAGCGAAGCTGTGCCTTAGTACGTGCGGACTTTTTTTTGTGTACTGCAACAGAGGGGCTAAAGCCTGGTTAACCAACCGGTATACACTGTTTGGTGTGGCACGCTTGCCACTGGGCATTAGGAGGAAGTTATCCTGTTGGGATTGTAACCTACCCCTATAACGCAAATATAAGTTTATTTTCTGTTGCAGCAACTCTCCGTAGGGTATTATTCTTACTTTGTTACGTTTTCCCAGCACACGTATTTGCTTTTGTTGGGTGTCCACGTCCTTTATTGTAAGGCCAAGCAGTTCGGCTCGCCTCATTCCGGTTTGGAATAGGAGGTCGCACACGAAAGCTTGCCAAAAGGCAGTTTCCCTATCCTTTTGGTTTTCCAACAGGTTGGCGTCCTGGTACAGTTGTTCTATCCTTTGTATTAGTACCTGAGCATTAACAAAAGGGGGTAGAGGCTTGCTTGTTTTTGGGAGTTGTACAGCAGCAAAAGGGTTTGTTTCCACCACGTTTTTCTTTAACAGGTATTGGTAAAGCCCGCGCATGGCGGAGAGGCGCCGGTGTACTGTTGCCGGGGCTTCCCCAGCGCGCATTAGCTTAAGGGCTGTACGGCGCGCCTCCTTGGTGGTTACCAGTTTTATGTACTGGTTTTGTTGCTGGGTGTTGGTGGGCACTTGTTCCAGAAGGAGCCAGCGTTGAAGGTCCTGCTCGTAGGCTTGTATGGTATGCTCGGCAGCGCCTTTTTCGTACTTAAGGTAGTGCAGAAATCCCTTTATAAACCCCATTGTTTATAAGTTTGTGGGGGGAGTTTTTACTTGCTTGCCTTGCGCCAGAGTACAAAGGCGGGGTGCGAAACCGTAATGCTCATGGGTATGCGTGTAAGCTGCCCGGTGGAGGTGTTTCGCTGGAAGAAGTCTATTTTATTACCCTCCTTACAAGCCACCGCCATATAGTTTCCGTTGGGGCTGAAGGTGAACTGGCGTGGGTGTTTGCTTGTGGGTGTTGTACCAACCTTTGTTAGCATACCGTTTTTGCCAACCTTGTAGGTGATGATGGCATCTCCTTGCAGGCGGTGCGAGGTGTAGAGGAACTTACCATCGGGCGACAAAGCTATATGCCCACCACCTTTACCGCCCTGGCCTCCGGTGTTTACCTCTTGCAGGGGCATTAGCCAACCGTTATCTCCTACTTTATATACGTACACTTTGGGCGTTAGTTCGCACACAAGGTAGGCGTACTTTCCTTTTTTGTCGAAAACCAAATGGCGTGGACCGGAGCCTTTGGGCAGGAGGCATGTTTGGTCCGCAATGGTAAGTGGAGGTACTCCGTTTCGGTATTTGAAGGTGAATATTTTATCCTGTCCCAAGTCCGGCACATACAAAAGGTCCGAGCCAGGAAGTGGCACTATGGCATGGGGGTGTGCAATGCCTTGTGTTCCCAGCTCTATGCGCCAGTCCGGGCTACCCACAGCGCCGTTTTTTGCCACCTCTATTAATGTTATGCTTCCGCCCCCGTAGTTTGCGGTTAGCACATTGCCTTTGTGGTAGGTTATATAGGCTGGCTCTGTTCCTAATGTTGGGGTTTTGTTTACCAGCCGAAGCTCTCCAGTTGTGGCATCTATTTTAGCGGCTGTAACGGATGGTTGGTCCTTGTTTTCGTTTACGGCAAAGAGGAGGCCGTGTTTTTCATCCAGACACATGTAGGACGGATTCTCCGTTTTAAAGGTAGCTACGTGGGCAACGGTATGCTTGTTCATGTCCAGGTTGAAGGTGTAGATGCCTTCGGACTTAGCATCCGTGTATGTTCCTACCAACAAATAATCTTGGTGCGAAGTAGCCGAGGCGTCGGTACGTGCGGTTTGTTGCCAAGAGCCACAAGCCGTAAGCCCCATGGCAATTGCCAAAGCCACTATTGTTTTTTTTGTTTGCATTAGTAGTTGGTTTTGCATCGTTTGTTTTATTTTTTTGTAGCCTGTGGGGTAACCACTTATGCTGTTAGGAAAAGGTATTGCATTGCTAAAGTTAAGTTTTTTCGTTCACCTGCCGTTATTGCTCTTGAGCCTTTGCGGCAAGGTGGTACTGGTGGTCGGCATGGTAGGAGGAGCGCACCAAGGGTCCGCTCTCCACGTGTTGTAACCCTAAGGCTTCACCTTGCTGCTTGTAGTAGGCGAACTGGGAAGGGTGTACATACTCTGCTACGGGGTAGTGTTTGCGGGTTGGTTGCAGGTACTGTCCTATGGTTAGGGTGGAAACACCTATCTCCTTACAGTCCTGCATTAGTTGCAGCACCTCTTCGGGCGTTTCGCCTAAGCCTACCATTATTCCGCTTTTTGTTATAAACCCTTTTTGTTTGCAGTAGTGTAGTACTTGGAGGCTTTGGTTGTAGGTAGCCCTATGCCTTACTGCGGGTGTTAGCCTACGCACTGTTTCCAGGTTGTGGGCGACCACGTCGGGTTGCGCTTTTAGTACGGTGTTTAGGCAGTTTTCGTTGCCGTTAAAGTCGGGGATAAGAGCCTCTATTTTGGCTAACGGCAGAGCGTTTCGTACGGCTTGTATGCATTTTTGCCAGTGCTCGGCCCCATAGTCTGGCAGGTCGTCCCTATCCACCGAGGTCAGGACCACGTACCGTAGTTGCATTTCCAGTACAGCGTTGGCGAGTTTTTCGGGTTCTGCGGAGTCCAGCATTGGTGGGCATCCGCTGTAAGGGGTAGCACAAAAGCGGCAAGCCCTTGTACACACTCCGCCCCCTATCATGAAGGTTGCGGTGCCACGGCTCCAGCACTCGGATCGGTTGGGGCATTTACCGCTGGTACAAATGGTGTGCAGGCCTCCTTTTTGTAAGGCCGATGCCGTACAGCTGTAATGCTGTGCGCTATCCCTTTTAATTTTGAGCCATCCAGGTTTTCGCAACAAGTCGAGGGGGATTTTCGGCTTATCCATAGGTGGTTTAGGGGCGTAGGGTTCGGGTGAAAAATCCTATAATTTTGGAGTATAGGTGGTGACGCGTATTCCCTCCATAGATGCTATGGTTTTTATCGGGGTATACCATCATATCAAAATCTTTATCCAGTTCCACGAGGCGTTGTGTTAGCTGCATGGTGTTTTGCAGGTGCACATTATCGTCGGCCGAGCCTTGTACTATCAGCAAGTGACCTTTTAGGTTTTCGGCATGGGTTAGCACCGATGTTTCCTTGTATCCGCTGGGGTTTTGTTGGGGTGTGCGCATGTAGCGTTCGGTGTATATGGTGTCGTACAGTTTCCAGTCCGTAGGCGGAGCAACAGCCACCCCAGCGGCAAAGGTTCCGCTTCCTTCGGTCATACACATTAGCGTCATGTAGCCGCCAAAGCTCCAGCCGAATATGCCCATTCTGTTTTTATCCACGTAGGGCAGCTCTCCTAAGGCGTTGGCTGCTGCCAGCTGGTCGTTGCGTTCCAAGATACCCATTTTAAGGTAGGTGCACTTTTTAAACTCCGAGCCACGTGCGCCTGTTCCACGGCCATCGACGCAGGCCACGATAAAGCCTTTTTCGGCCAAGGCGTACTCCCATCCTATACTGTATTGGCGCAAAACGGACTGCGAGTTAGGGCCGCTGTACTGCGTTATTACCAACGGGTACTTGTGGTTAGGGTTGAAGTTGGAAGGTTTTAGCAGCCATGCATTTAGGGTTTGCCCAGTTGTTGTTTTTAGCTGGATAAAGGTTTTGCTGGGCATAGCATAGGTTGCCAAGGTTTGTTGTAGTTTCTGGTTTTGCTCCAAGGTTGCCACCACTTTGGCGTCGCGGGTTCGGCGCAAGGTGTACTCGGGCACTTTGTCGGCATCGGACTCCCCTAAGAGGTAGTAGGAGAGGTCGGCACTAAACACAGCCCACGCATATCCTTTTCCTGCCGACAGTTGTTGCACCTTCCCTTTGGGGTCGCGCAGCATTAAGGTCCGTTCCATGGGGGTTGGGCTGGCAACAGCGTACACAATAGCTCCGTTGGGCATTGCGCCATACAGCTCCACAACATCGTGCTCATCGTTTGTAAGCTGAGCTTCGCGTGTACCCAAAGCCGAAATCCTATACACCTGAGGCCTTCCGCTTGTTTCGCTCACATAATAGGCTCCACCATTAGCAAAGGTTAGTTGCCTAACCCATTCGGTATCCACGTAACGGTCGTCCTTATCCTCCATCCACAGTTTGGTAACTCGGCTGCGGGGGTTGGTGCGGTAAATGGCGAAATGGTTTTGTTCGCGGTTCAGGGTGAAGGTATACAGTTGGTCCTGATGGTATTCCAAGCGTGGAATGTAGAATTCTTCGGTTAGGGGCAGGGGTAGCTCGGTGGTTTCGCGGGTTTCTATATTGTAGTGTTTAAGGGTTACAGTGGCGTTGGGTTCGCCCGCTTTGGGGTATTTGTAGGTGTAGGTTTTGGGGTATGGCCCTTTGCCAAAAAGGGTCATATCGAACATAGGCACGGCGGTTTCATCGGTCCGGACGAAAGTCAGGAAGTCCGAGGCATTACTCCATGCCATTAGGTTTGTGGTGTAAAGTTCCTCCTCGTACACCCAGTCCGTAACACCGTTAAGTATTTTATTGGCAGCGCCGTCGGTAGTAACCCTTACCTCGGTATCGTAATCGAACTTCTTTATGTATATATCGTTATCGGCTACAAAGGCGCACATTCTGCCGTTGGGCGAGAGGGTGGGAATCCTTACCCGTTGGTGTTGGGCACTTAGGGGTTCCACCTTATTCCTACGCACGTCGTAGTGGTAGGCTTCGTAGCTTACGCTGCGGCGGTAAATGGGTTGTGGGTTACGTAGTAGCAGTATGTGGTATCCTCGTGGACCTATACGGTAGTCCGTTATATCGTCCAAGGCTATTCCGGTAACTGTTTGGCAGTTGAATAGGGTGTCTACTGGCTCTGCCGTTTCGTAGCTGTACTTCACAATGGCCTTCTTGTCCGGGGTGATGAGGGTGTAATGCTTGCCATCGGCAGTGCTCCGGAATGCGCTACCAGCACTTTTGGGGCTGAATACACCGTTGGTGATATCGCGAATTGTTACGGGTTGTGCAGGTTGTGCCGTCCCTTGGTTTGGAGATGCCAGCACCCCGCCCATGAATAAACTTCCTAACAAACAGGACAAAAAACAGTTTTGCTTCATACCTTAATATATATAGTGGTTGTGTACCAATATTTTGTTAACAGTAGCCCCCTACCGTAATTAAGCAGAGCTACCTTTGCACAAAGATACATTTTGTTGCACGCATTTCCTTGGCCTCGCCCCAGGGGTATGGGTATTGCCATTTGGGGGCCTTCTTTTGCTAATAGGAGAGGTGCGCAATGGGTACCTCTCTTGGCTTTGGGCGGCAATGGAAAGAGGTGATAGCCATGGGGTTTGCTGTTAAGGGCAGCAGGGCTGTAAATCCGACCTTTTTGCCTATATTTGCACAAATCTTTAGAATGTGGATCGCCAGCTGCTTATTAACCTGAATAGAGGCGACCACCTTCAGCGGACCTATTTGTACACTTAAGCTAATGAACAAAACAAAGACCCTTACCGCTCTTTTAGGTATGTGTTTTATGGCAATGCCTGCCGTAGCACAGCAACCACGCGACCTTTCGTGCAAGCCACTGAAAGAGTTCTTCAAGTCCAAACGACAAAAAAGTAAAGAGTTAGCCGAGCAACGCAAAGCACCCTCCAAAGATGAGCAACGCTACAAAGACCTTGTTAGCGATGCTACCGTTACCGACGGCTTGATACGTACCATACTTACCGACCAGGACCGTTTGTATTTTGAGGTTAACGACTCTGTTATGGGGAAACCGTTACTTATATCCAACCGCATTTCTGCAACCTCCAATACCGAGGACTTTGTGGCAGGGCAAATGATATCGGACCCATTTATGGTAAGGTTACAACGCAAAGGCGACATGGTGTATATGCACGCTGTGCAAACAGAGGCTTTTGTGGACGAGGACGACCCTATTAAGCCCTCCTTCAAGAAGAACTTCCGCGAGCCTATCCTGCGTGCATTCCGGATAGATATAAAGCGCGGCAACAATGTTGTAATAGAGGTTTCCTCCTTCTTTGGAGGTGGAGAACCCAGCCTGATGCCAACCAAGCAGAAAAGCAAATTGCCTTCGGCGCCCCTGCAAGGAGGCTCACACTTCACCAAAGTGAAGAGCTTCCCCCGCAACGTGGAAATAAAGTGCGTTATGGCTTACAAAGCCCCCAACGGTATGCCCTATACCATAGAAACACACCGCTCGGTGGTGCTGCTGCCCGAGAAGCCCATGCGTATGCGCCTACAAGATAACAGAGTGGGCTTCTTTTATACCGATCGCGAACGCTACACCACCTCGTTGGATAAAATAGAGCGCTTTAAAATAATTAACCGCTGGCGTATGGAGCCTAAGGATAGTGCCGCCTACTTCCGTGGCGAACTGGTAGAGCCAGTGCGTCCGCTGGTGTTTTATGTGGACACCGTATTCCCCGCCAAGTGGAAAAAGTCCGTTATTGCCGGTATCCTGGACTGGAACAAAGCGTTTGAAGCCGCTGGCTTTAAGAACGCGGTAACAGTTAAGGAGTACCCATCGAAGGAAGAAGACCCCGACTTCGACCCCGACGACCTGCGCTACTCTTGCGTTAAATACGCCACCACCTCCATAGCCAACGCTATGGGCCCAAGCTACATAGACCCCCGAAGCGGCGAAATACTTAATGCCGACGTTATTTGGTACCACAACGTACTATCCCTACTCCACAACTGGCGCTTTGTACAAACCGCAGCAGTAGACCCCCGGGTGCGTGCCAATGTGTTCCCGGACTCCATAATGGCGGAGTCCATGCGCTACGTGGCAGCCCACGAGATAGGACACACCTTGGGACTGATGCACAACATGGGGGCCTCCTTCGCCCTACCAGTGGACTCGTTGCGCAACCCCGCCTTTACACAAAGGTACGGCACAACCCCATCCATTATGGACTATGCCCGTAACAACTACGTGGCTCAGCCTGGCGACAAGGAGAAAGGGGTACGCCTAACACCTCCCCTGTTGGGCGTTTACGACATTTACGCTATAAACTGGGGGTACCGACTAATACCCAACGCTAAAACCTACAGGGACGAAAAAGCTACCCTAAACAAGTGGATTAGCGATAAAGCGCACGACCGTAAGTTTACCTTTGGCGCACAGCAAGTTAACGACATAGACCCCACGGCACAAACAGAGGACTTGGGCGACGACCACATAAAGGCCGGGAACTACGCCATTTCCAACCTTAAAATAATTAAGGCTAACTACGAAAAGTGGCTCCAAGAAACCGATGCCCGTACTACCGATTTGGAAAGTATGTACCAACAAATCATTAACCAGTACGTACGTCACGTAGGCCATGTGGTACCTTACATTGGAGGACGCATATATTTCGAGAACCGCCAAGGCGACGGCAAAATGCCCGTCACCTATGTACCCAAGGAGAAACAAAAGGAGGCCATGCAGTGGGTTATAAAACAGTTGCAAGAGGCTCCTACCTGGCTGTTCACCGCCAGCGATAAGCAGAAGTACGACAACTCGGGCTCCATAGCTCGTAGCTTAAATATTAAGCGACTGAATAGTATGATTTTGAGCGACCTGCTTGCCTACTTCCGCCTGCAAGGCATCATAGACGGTGCTCAGGCTCCCGTGGGCGGAACTGGCTACACGTTAGAAGCCTTTATGCAAGACTTCTGCAAAACGCTGTTTGCTAAGTCCTATGCGGGGCAACGCCTTAGCATGAACGACAGGGAGTTAGAGGACATAGGCCTACAAATGCTAATGGCTATGGCAGGTGTGAACGCCAAAAATGCCAAATCCTCCAACCTCCACTTGGACCAAGGCGCCGGGCTTAAAGCACTGATGGCCGAAGAACACTTTTGCTGCTACCACCACGCAGAAAAAGATGGTAAACCTGCCGACTTCTTCCGCAATAACTTCTTGCCCGACGTGCCGCAGGACTTCCAATACAAACCGGTGATGCTGGCTTGCGTTAAAGAGATACGTAGCCTTTATAAGCGCAGAGCTAATTCGGCCGACAAACCTACCCGAGAGTTTTACCAGTACTGGGAGAACCTTTTTAAGAAAGCTCTTGACAAATAAAACAAACCCAATAGGCGGACAACAGCGCCCCTCTAAATGCAGGGATACCGCTGGAGTCCGCCCCTTTTTTCAACCCATACATACTTAGACGTTATGACAACCAACCTGCTGAGATCGGCTGCGCTACTGATTTTTGGCGTTTGCCCCTTGCTGATGGCTGCTCAGGGCTGCCAAACGCTCCAAAACGAAAAAGAAACCTATATTGAGAAACACGTGACATTTGAGCCTAACGCTACACTGGAACAAAAACTGGATGTAGCCTCCCGGTTAGTGCCAACACACAACCAAAAAGAGTGGCAAGAGTTAGAACTTACCGCTTTTATTCACTTTGGAATTAATACCTACACCGGCCGCGAATGGGGCGATGGAACAGAAGACCCCAAAATATTCAACCCACAAGAGTTGGATACGGACCAGTGGGTAAGCGCCCTGAAGGAGGGTGGCTTTAAAATGGTTATATTAACAGCTAAGCACCACGATGGCTTTTGCCTATGGCCTACCCAAACAACCGACTACTCGGTAAAGTCCAGCCCCTGGCGCAACGGAGAGGGCGATGTTATGGCCGAGCTACGGAAGTCCTGCGATAAGTATGGGCTTAAGTTGGGGGTATACCTGTCGCCATGGGACCGTAACGCCAAAGTTTATGGCGAAGGGCAAGCCTACAACGATATGTACATACAACAGCTGCGCGAACTACTTAGCAATTATGGAAAAATAGACGAAGTGTGGTTTGATGGAGCTAACGGCGAAGGCCCCAACGGGAAGAAGCAAGAATATGACTTCGACCGCATATTGGCTACCGTACACGAACTCCAACCCGAAGCCGTAACAGCAATCATGGGCGACGATGTGCGCTGGGTAGGAAACGAAACAGGGTTAGGACGTTCTACCGAATGGAGCGCAACAGCGTTTGCACCCCATGCCTACAGCCAATACAAGGATGTTAACAAGAACCTTGGCATAAAGGAGAAAACACCCGACTTAGGTAGCCGCGAGCTGCTGGCTAAAGCCGAGCAACTCTTTTGGTACCCCTCGGAAGTAGATGTATCTATTCGCCCAGGATGGTTCTACCACGAAGCCGAAGATGCAAAGGTTAAAACCTTACAACAACTTACACACATCTACTTTAACTCGGTGGGTATGAACTCCGTTCTACTACTTAACATACCACCTATGCCTAACGGAAAACTCTCCGAGATAGATGTGCAACGCCTCCGCGAGTTTGGACAGTACATAGACAAATTGTACGACCACGATTTTGTTACCGACGAAGGCGACCTGAAACTAAATAACGATGGCACCGCAACCTTAGAAGCAACAACCGAGGCCCAACCTTGGGATGTTATTTGCCTGCAAGAAGATATTGAAAAAGGGCAACGCATAGAGAGCTTCACCGTGGAAGCCGAAAGCAATGGCGAGTGGAAAGAGATAGCTAAAGGGACCACCATTGGCTACAAACGACTATTGCCCCTGGACACTCCCGTTACCACCAATAAAATACGCGTAACCATTACCTCGTACCGTGGCAAACGCCCCCACTTGGATGAGGTGAAGGCACTACGCCGTCCGCAATAACCATAACGTTACTTTTTTTGTAGTTGGACTGGCTCTATGGTGCTCTGTGCCATGGAGCCAGTTTTTTTTAGAGCAAACGAATGATAACCCAACGCTTTGATATTTGGCCTTTTCACCTCGACTTCTCGGGTGGATACCCACTGCCTCAGCTCCTGATACGATTGGTGCATACTGCCGACTTGGATGCCAGCCAGAATGGCTTTGGGGTAGAGAAGCTACAACCCCAAGGGCTATCCTGGATTTTGAACCGTATTGTGGTACAAATGAGTCCGGACCAAAACATAGCCAGCACGCCCCTTCACATAAAGTCGGGCGTAGTTAGCAATAGCGCACTATCCTCGTTACGTGGCTACCAAATTATGCAGCACGAAAATACGTTAGCATGGGCGCTTTCCAAGTGGTCTGTACTTAACCTTTCTACCCGAAAGCCAGCCCCCATACCCACAGGCATAGCACAACACATGGAGCCTGCCAATTGGGATAATGCGCCTTGGCCCACCTTGGGAGGCGTCGTGGTTTCGGCCCAGCTACGGCAACAAATGCAGTTAGTATACCAACACCAGGTGCGCTACTCGGACCTCGATATCAATAGGCACGTTAACAGCGCAATATGGTTAGCCAAGGGGATAGATGCCTTGCCGTTAGAAAGGTTAGAGGAACGCTCCGTTAGCACGCTGGATATTCACTTTGTGAACGAAGGGCGCCCAGGCGACCTGTTGGATATATATCATCACCAAGAGCCTAACGCCAACTATATCAGCATACTCCGCAACAACATTTGTTGCTGCAACATACACATCACCTGGCAAAACTAACAGCAAATGCTATACCCTATTTACAGCGACGAATATTTTATGCAGTTGGCTTTACAAGAGGCTAAGAAGGCGTACAACCAGGGAGAAGTGCCTATTGGTGCCGTTGTGGTATCCAACAATAAAGTTATTGGGCGGGGTGCCAATAGTACCGAAACGCTTACCGATGTTACAGCGCATGCCGAAATAATGGCCATAACAGCAGCACAATTAGCGTTAGGAGCCAAGTTTTTAACCGACTGCACTCTTTACATAACCGTAGAGCCATGCGTAATGTGTGCCGGCGCCATCCGCTGGGCTCGCCTGGGCAGAGTGGTTTGGGGAGCCAGCGAACCTAAAAGCGGGTTCCGCCAGTTTGCCACCAATATATTACACCCCAAAACAGCCATAACAAATGGTGTTTTGGAAACAGAGTGTAAAACCCTGATGCAGGAGTTCTTCCAGCAAAAACGGTAACAGCCCACACCTAAATATTCTGCCTCGTAGCCCTTCCCCCCCGTAAGTACCAAGAATAAACACTATTTTTGCATAAAGCCACGTTTAGGCTCCCCCTCTTTGTTCGTACCTTTTTACAAGAACGTTTTTGCCATGACGAAGTTGAGTGTAAATATCAATAAAATAGCCACCCTACGTAATGCTCGCGGCGGGAATAACCCCAATGTGTTACAGGTGGCAAAGGACGTACAGAGCTTTGGAGCTCACGGCATCACGGTACACCCCAGGCCCGATGAACGCCACATCCGCTACCAAGATGTGCGCGACCTGCGCGAGGTGGTATACACCGAGTTCAATATAGAAGGCTACCCCTCGGACTCCTTTATTGAACTGGTGAGCGATGTTAGGCCCGAACAAGTGACCTTGGTGCCCGACCCACCCGAAGCCCTTACCAGCAATGCTGGATGGTGCGTGGCAGAACACCACGCCTTCCTGAGCAAAATAATACAACACTTCCACAGCCTTAAAATACGCACCTCCCTGTTTGTTGGTACGGACCTTCCCAACATCCAGGCAGCAGCAACCTGCCGTACCGATAGAGTTGAACTCTACACCGAACCCTATGCCAGTGCCTACCACACCAACCCCACAAGTGCCGTTATGCCTTACCTTAAGGCGGGCGAGTACGCCAAAGCTTGCGGGTTAGGATTAAATGCGGGGCACGACCTGGACCTTGAAAACTTAGGGTTCTTCCTGCAAACCCTCCCGTTTGTGGACGAAGTATCCATAGGCCACGCCCTTGTGTGCGACGCCCTTTACCTTGGGTTGCAGCACACCGTAGCAGCCTACCTGCAACACGTCCGCGCTTAACCCCCCTTTTGTTTCACCCTTTTAACTCCTAATTATATATGTTGAATAGCTTTGCCCAAACTACTACCGATACCCTTACACAAGCTATGCCCAACCTCTCGGGCGTTACAACCATTGCCTCCGACCCTTCGTTGTGGGATTTGGTACTAAAAGGCGGCTGGATTATGGCCGTGCTTCTCCTACTCTCGCTCATAGCCTGCTATATTTTCATAGAGCGTTTACTCCTTATTAAAAAGTCGGCAAAAACCGACCCCACCTTTACCAGCCGCATCCGCGACTATATTCACGAGGGTAAAATATCCTCGGCACTCGCCCTAAGCCAACAACAGCACACCCCTGGCGGGCGTATGATACACAAAGGACTGCAACGCTTAGGACGCCCAACACAAGACATCTCGGCAGCTATTGAAAACGTAGGGAATATAGAGGTGTCCAAGCTGGAACGACGCATGCCCCTGCTGGCTACCATAGCCGCCGGAGCACCTATGATAGGCTTCTTGGGGACCGTAACAGGAATGATACGCGCTTTTTACGACATGGCAAACGCTGGCTCTAACATCGATGTTGCCCTCCTCTCCTCTGGTATTTACGAGGCCCTTGTAACTACTGTTGGCGGATTGGTAGTAGGTATCATCACCCTTTTTGCCTATAACTATTTGGTGAGTTTAATAGACCATGTAGTCACCAAGTCCGAGTCGCAAGCACTCGAATTTATGGATATGCTTAACGAGCCAGCACACCGATAACCCCCATACCAATCCGAGAGATGAAACTAAAACGCAGAAGCAAAGCGGTAGATATCTTCAGCATGGCCTCCATGACGGATGTTATCTTTCTGCTCCTCATCTTCTTTATGGTCACCTCCACACTGGTTGTTCCCAGTGCACTCAAAGTAATCCTGCCACAGTCCAAGCAACAAACGCAAGCCAAACCCATGACGCGCATAACGCTGGATAAGGACTTGCGCTACTACATATCCGTGGCCGGACAACCGGACCAAGAGGTAACCTACGAAGAACTAACCCCCTACCTACAACGCGCCTACCAAGAAACACCCGAGCTATACATAGCTTTGTATGCCGACGAAAGTGTACCCTACAAGGAAATTGTAAAGGTGCTTAACATTGCCGTAGAGAATAACTTCCGGATGGTACTTGCTACCCGTCCCCTTAAATAACCCAATACTACCGTGGCTAAGTGGAATAAAAACAATACCATTGCGCTACTGCTTTCGGTGCTGTTACACACAGCGCTAATAGGCTTGTTGTGCTGGATAATACTACCTCGGCACGAAGCCGCAGAAACCCAAGGCGTATTGGTAAATATTGGAGATATAGATGTAGCAGCAGGAACCTTCACCCCTGCCCCCACAGAACCCCGCCCCCCCGCAACACCAACAACACCGCCCGAAGCAAGCACGCCAACCGAAGAAGAGCTACTAACCCAGCAGGACGAAGAAGCCCCCGTAGTACCTCCACCAGCGCAACGCAAAGCCAAAGAGCAACCCAAGCCCAAACCCCAAAAACAAACCCCAAAAACAAACCCCACCGCAGCACAAGAAAAAGCACGGCAGCAGGCCGAGCAGGAAAAGAAACGGCAAGAGGCCATTAGCAAAGCTGTGTCGGGTGCCTTTGGGGCTGCCGGGAAAGGGTCTGGGGAGGCCGATGCAGGCAGAGGACAGCAAGGCTCGCCCGATGGTAATGTGCAGCAAGGCGGACTAAATAGCGGTGTGGGAGGCTATGGCTCGTACAACCTCTCGGGCCGAAGCCTACGTGGTAACGGATTACCGCGCCCCTCCTATACCTCGCAGGTAGAAGGCCGCATTGTTATTCGCATAGTGGTGGACCCTAACGGGAAAGTTATTTCCACCACCATTGCACCTGGCACTAACATCGAAGACTTCTCTATGCGAGAAAGCGCAATGCAAGCCGCCAAGGCTGCACAGTTTAACCCTATCAAGGACCTTAACAACCAAACCGGCACCATCACCTACACCTATAGGTTGCGTTAGCCGGCAGTTACTTTTCACACTATAAAAATTATACCATTATGAAACCAGCTGTAGCAATATTTATTGCCCCAGGAACGGAAGAAACCGAAGCAATAGCCGTCCTGGATGTACTTCGCCGCGGGCAGGTGGACGCCTCCTTCGTTTCCATTGAACAACGCCAAGTAAGTGGTGCCCACGGCATAACCCTAACAGCCGATACCACTATACAGGAATTAGCCCCCAACCAACTCTTCGATGCTATTGTACTCCCTGGCGGTTTGCCTGGTGCCAACCACCTGGACGAATGCACCCAGTTAGAGGAGATAATTCAGCGTCACCACGAAGCCGGCAAGTACCTTTGCGCCATTTGTGCAGCACCTATGGTATTAGGTAAACGCGGGCTATTACAAGGAAAGAAGGCCAGCGCCTACCCTGGCTTTCAGCAACACCTTACCGGTGCACAGTACAGTAACGAGGGAGTGTCGGAAGATGGGCAGTTCATCACTGGGCGCGGGCCTGCTTACGCCTTCCACTTTGCCCTAAGCGTACTCCAAGCCGTAACTAACAAGGCTACAGCAGAAGAAGTAGCTGCAGGCCTTCTTATGAACGGCCGTTAATGCTTACCCCCTTTCCCCTCACTGTGCTTTAGGCTCGCCCTAAAAGTACAGTGAGTTTTTTTTGCTCCCTAAAAAATATTCCCATGTTCACCTACCTACGCAAATGCCTGTGCAGCCACTATGCAACATTCAAAGGACGCGCCTCACGCAAGGAGTTTTGGTCCATGTTTCTGTTGCAACTGGTTGTTGCCTTTTTGCTCTCGGGTACCACCCACGTTCTTCAAGGCATTTCATTTACCGCAACGCTAATTTACAATTGCATTGGATTGCTAATTAGCCTGGCTCTGTTTATACCTTACTTGGCCGTTTTTGTACGCCGAGTTCACGACCTCTCGTTAAGCGGGTGGTGGGTACTCATTATTTACCTAACTGCCATCATAGGTGTCGTAGGAGGTGCTATTGCCTTTTTGCTGCTACAGGAGCTACCCCTCTGGGAAATTGTTGTCATTTTCTCCGTTTCCATAGCAAGCAGCCTTACCAACATAATACTTACGCTATACGCACTTTGCGCTAAAGGCTCCCCCACCACTAATATTTACGGCCCCTCCCCCCTATCTGCCACCACCGAAGCATGATTGTTTGCATTGCCGAAAAACCCTCTGTAGCGCGCGACATAGCCCATGTGTTAGGCGCTACCCAAAGCCACCAAGGATACCTGGAAGGCAACGGCTACCGAGTAACCTGGACCTTTGGACACCTCTGCACCCTGAAAGAGCCACACGACTACCACAACCAGTGGAAAATGTGGACCCTCTCGGCACTGCCTATGATGCCCCAACGCTTCGGCATTAAACTCATCGAGGACAAAGGCATAGAAGCCCAGTTTGAGGTGATAAAAAAGCTGGTTGAACAGGCAACCCTTGTGGTGAACTGTGGCGACGCCGGACAAGAGGGTGAGTTAATTCAGCGCTGGGTACTGCAACTGGCTAACTGCCAATGCCCCGTGGAAAGGCTCTGGCTTTCGTCCATGACGGAAGAAGCTATTCGGGAGGCCTTCCAAAACCTTAAACCCCAAGCACACTACCAAAACCTTTACCATGCAGGGCTATCCCGTGCTATTGGCGACTGGCTGTTAGGCTTTAATGCTACCCGCGTGTATACCCTTAAATATGGGAAAAAGGGGGGCGACATATTGTCGGTAGGGCGCGTACAAACCCCTACCTTGGCTCTCATTGTAGAACGTTACGAGGAGGTGCAGTATTTTGTACCCCGCCCTTACTGGGAAATTAAAACCATATACCGTAATACCACCTTTAGCTCTACACACGGGCGTTACCTCCGCCTTGCCGATGCAAAGCAAGCCATAGAGGCTCTTTCCGAACAAGAGCTGACCGTTACCGAGGTGACAAAAAAAGAGGGGCGCGACCTCCCGCCACGCCTCTTCGACCTCACCTCCCTGCAAATAGAATGCAACAAGAAGTTTGGCTTTACAGCCGACCAAACCTTAAAGCTCATACAGTCCCTCTACGAAAAAAAACTGGTAACCTACCCCCGCGTAGATACAACCTACCTAACGGACGATATATACCCCAAAGTTAAAGGCATCTTAACCCAACTACAAACCTATGCCCCCGAGGTTGTACGCCCCCTACTGGAAAAAAGCATTCCTAAAAGTAAACGCAACTTCGACAACAAAAAGGTAACGGACCACCACGCCATTATTCCCACAGGATACTCGCCTGGCAACACCTCTCCCGACGAAAAACAGGTATACCACACCGTTTTCCTGCGCTTTTGTGCTGCCCTTTACCCCGAATGCAAATACCAACAAACAACAGTGCTGGCACAAGCTGGAACGGTGGAACTTAAAGCTACCGGGCGCGTAATTACCAATCCCGGTTGGAAGGTAGTTTACACTAACGACACCTCACCTGCCGACGAGAACAAGGAGGATAAAGAGGAAAAACAAACCCTTCCCCCCTTTAAAAAGGGAGAACATGGGCCACACTCACCAAGCCTCACCCAAAAAGAAACCACACCACCAAAACTCTATACCGAGGCCTCTCTGCTTAACGCCATGGAAACAGCAGGGAAGTTGGTGGAGGACGAAGAGCTAAAAGATGCCATGAAACAAAAAGGTATTGGACGCCCCTCCACCCGTGCCAGCATTATTGAAACACTCCTGAAGCGCGACTACGTGCGAAAAGAAAAAAAGAACCTTATACCCACCCCCAAAGGTATCGCCTTGATACATACCATACACAACGAGCTACTTAAAAGCGTGCGCCTAACAGGAGAATGGGAATACAAACTAAGACTTATTGACCGTGGAGAATACAATGCTGAACAGTTCTTACAAGAGCTAAAAGAAATGGTGCAACAGTTAGTATTGGATGTTAAGCTGGACAACACGCCACTACAACACAACACCACCCCACCCCTTACGGTTTGTTGCCCAGCCTGCAATACAGGCACACTGCTAAGGGGCCGTACCGCCTACGGTTGTAACCGTTACAACAAGGGGTGTACTTTCCGCATACCCTACAACCAGCTACCAGCCACAGCATCGGGTACAGAGGTACAAGCCTACATCAACCGCCATATCCACGGTATCCTCCCCGGCAACGAGCAAGAATAACCCTTCCCCAAAGGTTACCCAATAGAGCGGAACAACTGCTTAAACCCTTCGGCATACTGCACAGGGCTAAACACCTCGGCGATGCGTTGCCTACCAGCCTTTCCCATTTGACAACGCTCATTAGGATTATTGGCCAACCGCTCTATAGCTGCAGCCAATGCCGTAGCCGACCCCGCTTGAAAAAGCAGCCCCGTTTTTTCATGCACAATTAAATCCTTAGCCCCCGGGATATCGCTCACCACACACGGTAAGCCACACGCCATAGCCTCCCGCACCACTCGGGGTGAAGCATCGCGCGTAGAAGGCAAAACGAACATACCCTGCCCAGGCAAATAGGCATTGGCATTTTGCTGTGGACCTACCATATGTATTTGCGACGCCTTAGGGCTTTTTTTGGCCCATTCCGCATCTTCAGCATCAAAACTACCCACAAAAACAAGGTGCATATTAGGCACCCTCACCAAGTTAAAAGCCTCCAACAGCAGTCGTAACCCCTTAAACGGTCGGCCTTTACACATACCTATATAAACACACGTAAGGGCATCTGCCGGCACTCCCTCCACCTGTATAGGGTTATTCATAGCCTCTTGTACCCACGCTACATCAAAAGGCTTAGTCAGCACCGATAGCTTCCGTTCCGGCAACATCCCCAACAGGTACTCCCTAATATCGGCCGTTTCGCACACAATATGGCTGGCCAACGGGTTAAGCACCCCTAAATAGTAGGTAGGGTCCGCCCTGCGCACCTTTGCCTGTGTTCCCCTATAGCCTATGTTTTTAGCGCCGGTACCTACCGAAGCCAATACCGCATTGGAAAGCCCCGCACTACTCGGCGAAAACACCACCCTAATACCATACTTCTTTATAAGTCTACGCAACGCAAACACCACCCGCCAGGAAAGTTTGGAATGCACCGGAGGCATTGGTACGCCAATGCAACGGCCCTTAACCATTTGCATTTCATGCTCGTTGCTCACAGCAATATACACCTTAAACGAGGCATCTTCTGCCACACGTGCCAACATATCGTAGCCAGCAACGTCCAGCTCACGGCTTGTCACAAGGATATTTTTCGTCATACTTTCTGTTCAGGAGAATACAAAAGAAACCACCCTTCCCCTCCCTTGTACAAAAATAGTTTTTTCTCGGCTTCCCCAAACAAACCCTTCCCCCAAGTAGTCCACAACAAAAAACGGGGGAAGAAGAGCGCCGAGGAAAATATTGTAGAAATATTTCTGTAAACTCTTGGTGTAACCATTCCTTTATTGTACTTTTGTGTAGTGTACCAAGGCACAATAGGCATCCACAACACATCCGTGTTAAATTAAGAAGCCTCTCCTTAGTACCCCAACGCACTAAAGCAAACAAACGTAAAAATATAACCGTAAATAAAAAAGGAACCGATGGCAAATCTTGACCTTACCAAGTACGGCATCTCTGGTGCAACCGAGATCGTACACAACCCCTCTTACGAAACCCTTTTTGCAGAAGAAACCCGTGAAGGCCTTCAAGGCTACGAAAAGGGACAACAAACCGAATTAGGTGCAGTAAATGTAATGACTGGTATTTACACTGGTCGCTCGCCTAAGGACAAATTCTTCGTGATGGACGACACCACACGCGATACCATTTGGTGGACCAGCGAAGAGTACAAAAACGACAACAAGCCCATTAGCGAAGAGTCCTGGAAAGTCCTCAAGGACATTGCAACCAAAGAACTCTCCAACAAACGTTTGTTCGTGGTGGACGCCTTCTGCGGTGCCAACCCTAACACTCGCCTTAAACTACGCTTCATCATGGAAGTGGCATGGCAGGCTCACTTTGTAACAAACATGTTTATCCGCCCTACTGCCGAAGAACTAAAAGAGTTTGGAGAGCCCGACTTCGTTATCATGAACGCCTCCAAAGCTAAGGTGGACAACTACCAAGAGTTAGGACTAAACAGCGAAACCGCTGTAGTATTCAACCTTACCGAAAAGGTACAAATCATCCTGAACACTTGGTACGGTGGCGAAATGAAAAAAGGTATGTTCTCTTACATGAACTACCTGCTCCCCTTGCGTGGAATGGCTGCTATGCACTGCTCTGCCAACACCGACCTCGAAGGCAAACACACCGCCATCTTCTTCGGGCTTTCTGGTACCGGAAAAACTACCCTTTCTACCGACCCCAAACGACTCCTTATTGGAGACGATGAGCACGGCTGGGACAACGACGGCGTGTTCAACTTCGAAGGCGGATGCTACGCTAAAGTTATCAACCTAAGCAAAGAAAACGAGCCCGACATCTACAACGCCATCAAACGCGACGCCTTGTTGGAAAACGTTACCGTAGATGCTAATGGTAAAATTGACTTTGCCGATAAGTCGGTAACCGAAAACACCCGCGTATCCTACCCCATACACCACATCAACAACATCGTTAAACCAGTTTCTAAAGGTGGCCCTGCCGAAAAGGTTATCTTCCTTAGCGCCGACGCCTTTGGAGTACTGCCTCCCGTTTCTATCCTAACGCCCGAACAAACAAAATACTACTTCCTATCGGGCTTCACTGCCAAGTTAGCCGGAACCGAACGCGGTATCACCGAGCCTACTCCTACTTTCTCTGCCTGCTTCGGGGCTGCCTTCCTTTCGTTGCACCCCACCAAGTACGCCGAAGAGTTAGTAAAGAAAATGGAAGCCAACGGCTCCAAGGCATACCTTGTTAACACCGGATGGAACGGCACAGGAAAGAGAATCTCTATTAAAGATACCCGCGGTATCATCGACGCTATTCTCGATGGCTCTATCGACAACGCGCCTACTAAAAAGATTCCTTACTTCGACTTCGAGGTGCCAACCCAACTTAACGGCGTAGACAGCGCTATTTTGGACCCACGCGACACCTACACCGATGCTAACGAGTGGGAAAAGAAAGCCAAAGACTTAGCAGAACGCTTCATCAAGAACTTCAAGAAGTTCGAAGGCAACGAAGCTGGCAAAGCCTTAGTTGCTGCTGGTCCTAAATTATAATAATGCTCCGGTTCTTACCCGGAACATTCACCCCTCAAAAAAAACGTCTTGCAGCTATAGGCCTGCAAGGCGTTTTTTTTACATCTTCCCGTACAAACGCCCACAAACCCTCGGGACTAATAAACCACAAACAAAAAGCTACGTGTTAAAACACCCAAAGCCCCCCCCAAAAAAGAAACTACAAAAAGGAATTTGTCCCCGTTCCAACAAAAACTCCTCCCCACCACTCTGCCCATCCCAACTTCGCCCTCTAAATTCACGACGTCCCTTTCCCACACACTTCCACCTTCTCAAAAAAAACTACTTTCCCACCTCCTACTTACTACCTTCTCCCCAACTTACGGATTTTCTGTTTCAATGCTCCACCAGAGCATATACACAGGAGCAAACATCTCTATCCCCCGAGCAGGAAAGCGGAAATCGTTTTGGGAAACAGAAATAAAGAGAATGCACCGAGACAACTGTCCCGATGCATTCTCTTTTATAGTAGCGGAGGCAAGACTCGAACTTGCGACCTTTGGGTTATGAGCCCAACGAGCTACCACTGCTCCACTCCGCGATCGTTTTGTACTGCAAAGGTAAGCATTTTTACTTTACCCACCAAACACCCACCCCATATACCATTCCATTAGCCCAATAAAAGGCGGCATAAAGAAGTGGAGTCCCCAATAAAAACGTATACCCTTCCAACCGCACAAAAGGGTTAGTTACGTAAACGCCATCCGCTCCAAAGGCTCCACACTATACCTCCCCCAACAAGGAATATAAATATATAGGTAGCAATATTCCCTATATATATTCTGCCCGTATGAATCTCCAATGCTACGTTCCACACGGACATAGGTAGGTTTTTCATTTCTTGGGGTTGCTGCAAGAGCGTTGTACCATTATCGTACTCGGCAACAATGAGGTTTCCAAAGTCCGCGCTAACACCTGCTACAGCCCTTTTCCCGAAGGGCGGCCCCGCTGTTTCTTTCACAGCTTCTCCGGTGAACCAGTCGGTAACTTTTCCGGAATCCCTATCCCACACATACAGACCACTAAACGAGCCACACAGCCACTGTCCGTGGTTCTCTGGGCGCCATACATTAAGCCCCATAACACTTACTGGCGGGGCTTGTTTTAGGGGTTCTGGCAGGCTTTGCAAAGTTTTTAGGCTCCAAAAGCCCTCCGAGGTTGAAATTAGCCACTCCTGCTGTTGGGCATCGTACCTAATCATACGCAGTTTATCGTGCCACGGATTAGGGCTATCCAGCTTGCTCCTTGGTATTGGCGGAGTTTTATGTGTAGCTAAAAAAATAAGCACGGGAGGGCGTAGGCACCACCCTGTTATGGCAACAAAAAGGGTTAGCACAATGGTGGTTGTACCCAAGCGTTTATGCCATTTTCTGTTGCGTTGTAAACTACCAATTGCCCTTTTTGTGTTTTTCCCTTTTTTGCGTTGCGCCCTAATGTATTTGGGCAGCAACCAATAAGCCCAACCTGTTAAGGTTATTAATATGAGTATTACCGCCACAGCATCCACCACTATTTTCCCTGTCGTACCGGCTATTTCACCAGTATGCAATAGCCACACGGTGCGGAACAAGGACACCTTATTGGTATAGTTTTCAGGGGCACGGAAGCTATGTTTCTTCCACTTTTTAAGGTTCCCCGAAGCTATATACAGGTGGGACCGAGAAAGGAGCAACAGGGAGTCCCCCTGCAAAAGCATATCGGTCCACGCATCGTTTGGGGGTAAGGGGGTAGCAACAGGCACCCACATTTGTGCGCTGTTTTTGTAGCGATACAGTCGGAAAGGCGAAAGGGCCAACCACTCCCCACCAGGCAACTGGCACAGGGCCTTAATTTGCCTGTAATCCGCCCCTTTGGGCAGGCCCCTATTAAAATCGGTTACGTTCCCACCTAAAGAGTCCAGCCGCCATACCCCTTGGTTACCGTAGAGCAAAACCTGTTTCTCGCCAGAGGTATTATGGAAAGCAACTGTACCGCGCAACAACCCCTGGTTCCAGTTGGTATACTGGTAATGAGGGGGTAGCCACCGGCGACTAATATTTTGGTTTAACAGGAGGGAGCGGTGGTTTAGGAGGATACCCGAGATGCAAAACATCAGCAGGAACAAGCCCACGCCTATTCCCCACCACTTATGTTGTTTACGCCACGTGGAGCGTTTCATGGTTCTGTTATGGGGTTGTTTGTACTTTTTTACGAGTTCCCTTAACAACAATATAAACAGCCAAAAAGATAAAAGCCCCAAGGATTATCAGCATCTCCGTTTTATGTTCCAGGGGTGCTACCCATATCTCTTTTAGCAAGTTCATACGTCCTAATATTTCTATTGGCGTCCAAAACACAATAACTGTTGGTATTGCCATCCGTATGTTAGCATCCCACGAGGCTATACGCAGTTGTTTGGCAAAAATAAAAAAGGAACCAATAAAACAGCCCACCCCTATCAGGAGGGTTACCGGGTGATGGTCTCCCAAAAACACATCATCGTAACAAAACATTAGTAACAAATAGGAGCTCCACAATATCATCATAAGCTCCATAAAGGTTACAATGCTTAGGTGTCGGGTCATGGCATGGCTTGCTATCACCCTTTTTCGGCTTCCAAACAGGTACTTTTGGCACCAGTTTATAAAATTACACCCATTTCGTGTACTAAAAATGTACATCATCATAATCATCACCCAAAAGCCGAACGATGCGGGTAAAATGAGGTATTCGGGCTTTGTCACTATTTCGCCGGTCAGGGGGTCTAATTGCGGTTGAGTGCCAAACCTATTGGCAAAATACATAAACAAAAACTCCACCCATCCTGTCCAAAAAAGCAAACCACCAAACAATCCCCATAATGTTTGCTTGGTTCGGCCTTCCACAAAAACGCCTATAACAACTAATAACATACCCACAGCGCCCAAAGCAAAGGCTGCGGGGTACAATACTGGTTTAGGCAGAATATGCTCCATAAGAATCATTAAGGCGTGTCCAAGCGGCATGGTAAAGAGTACCAAGGCGAAGGAAGCCAGAGCCTTTCCCCAATATTTTTTACGAGCCAATGGTGTAGTTATAGGTTTAGTAGTGGTATGATTCATTTTACAAGTAGTATTTATTTCAGTTCATTAACATAGTAACAAATGCGTCCTCCTTCGCCTCCTATTTGGGCATTGGGAGCGCGCCAGCTTACCAGCTGTATTTTAAAGTAACGCTCCCCGTCGGCAGTCCGCACAACGTATGTGTGGTAGGAAAGGGTGTAAACGGGGGGTGGCCCGGCAAACGAGATAGCCTCACATAAAACGGGGTTTGCCGATGTTATTTGTGTTGCGGGCCCTCGGTTGGGGTCGAACCAAGGGTACAAACTGGGGTCCTTCCCTTCTTTTATCAGCTGCCGTTGCCAATCTCGTTCCGACATAGTCACAGCTATCGTAGAGTCGTTATCCGGCACAAAGGTTTTATTCATCACCTGCTGTTTGGTTGTCCACCTGTTGTAGTTTCCGTACCCCAGGTCCGCTGCTCCGCCTTTCCCTATACCGCTGGAGCCGCTATTAGTTCGTAGCCTATAACCACAAAAAGCTATATCCCAATCCATAGCCACAGAGCCTTTTTTCTGGTTTCCCTCTATCACCTCTCTATTTGGAGCTTCTTCGTTATAAGTTTTACCGGTACGCAAATTTATGTATAGCCAATCGTTTGTTACCCCATTAATATACCCTGTGGGGCGCGGCAGTATTTTCCCAGTGAAAGGCTCGGCGTTGTAAGAGACGCACGAGGGTAACACTGCTACCAAAGCAGTAACTATAAGGTATTGTAACAAAAAGGAGCGTTTCATCTCTTAGTATGTAATAAGCCCAGAAACTGGTCCAGCAAAACTTCCAACTGCACATAGCCCCGGATGCCAGCGGTAGCGGGCACGTTAAACATTGTAATACCCGAACCTAAGGTTTTAGGAATGTAATTAAACAAGTTATTAACCCCTACCTGCAAGCGCAACTTATCGTAAAACGTTTGCGTTACGGCTAAGTTACACAACATATAAGGGGGAAGAGTACAGCGGAAGTAGGCGTCCTTGTTCTCTCCATCAAAGGAGATTCGGTCCTGTATATCAAATATTTTAGTACCCATAAAAGCGCACGAGAGGGTAGCCCCCAGTTTCCAGTTTTTCCTTTCCGTTTTATAGTCCAGGCTGGCTGTGGCAGCATGGGGCGATGTAGTGTTTATCCTTAACCCGTCCAATGGGCTTACATAAACATAGCTATACGAGCCATTAAGGGTAAAGTGGTTAAGGAAGTTCCACCTTAACAGCAAGTCCAAACCAGCTATTCGTTGGTATGGCAGGTTAGTGTACTCAAAGTTGTATTGCATATCATATATGCGCCACACCCCTTCTATTTTGTTTTTGTACTGGTTGATGTATGCGTTGGCCGAGGCAAAGAAGTTTTTGTCCGAGTATTCTGCCCCTCCCGAAATGTATATATTACGTTCGGGTTGCAGGTTTTCGTTACCTCTAATCATGAACATACCTAAGTGGTCCCAATTAAAAAACAGCTCCTTAATACCTGGCGAGCGGTACCCTAAGGAGTAGTTACCACGCAAAGACCACTGCGGTGTTGGCGACCACTTAACAGCCAGTTTAGGCATGGCCATAAGGCCGAACACTTTGGAAAAGTTGGTACGCAGCCCCATTGTAGCCATATACTGGTCCGAAATGGTCCACTCATCCTGTAAAAAGTACTCGGTTTCGCGCAAGGCTCTGTTAAGCATGGTGTCGTCACCTTGTCCGCTAAAGCGGTCGCTGGTGATATCGTCGGAGATATGTTCTACGCCAAACACCAACGAGTGCCCTTTAAAGAAATTGCTGGTTATTAGCAGTCGGGGCTGTATTATTTTGCTATCGTACACTTTATTACGGGTATCGATGCGTTCGTGGCGTTTGAACCTATCGTAAAAATCGGAATGCAGGCTTGCTGTAAGTTTAAACCAGTTTTTGTACTCCCATGCCACCTTTGCCCCCAAGGTATAATCTCTGGTTTGGGTAAAGGAGAGGTCCTGCAGCAAGTCGTACATATTCATAAAGAAGGCATTGCCATATACCAAAAAGCTAAGGCCAGGCACGGGGTCGCAAAATATTTTCTGCGAAAGGGAGAGATGCTCGGTCCCCTCTATACCCAAGGGGGGGCGTGGGTAGGTACCTACCACCACCTTATCTTCGGGAAGGAAGGGGTTAGCTTCGGCCGTGTAAACTTTAATATCGTTCTCCTTTTGGTATAGGTAATAGGCGTCGGTCGAGCTGTACCAGGCGTCGGTTTGACTTGTCCATATACCCTTATGAGCCCCTGCCGACAGCCATGCTTGGGCATTGGGTTTATCCGCATTCTTTTCAAACATATACAGGAAGTCCTGCGGATGGGGGTTGGTGTAATTCCTTTGGTTCATTTGTTCCCACCGGCCACCAACCTGTATATCCCAGGGGCGTGTTGTCTTCTTTGTAATTAGGTTGATAACTGCGCCCGAGGCCCGGCTCCCATAAAGGGTAGAGCTTGCCCCTTTTACAATCTCTATCCGGTCCAAGGCGTGCAAGTTAAAACGCTCATAATCCAAGTTACCAGCCATATCTCCGGTCATACGCTCGCCATCCATCAGGAACAAGATGTGGCGAGCATCCAGGCCTTGCATCGATATTTCGTTACCAAAGCCCACCTTCTGGATAGTAAGCCCAGGCGTTTCGTGCTGTAACACCTGCTGGATATTACTATAGCCGGCATCCAGCATTTTTTGTTTGCCTATAACCTGAGTTAATACCGGGCTAAGTTTAACAGGGCGGGGGGCCGAAGAGCCTTGCACTTCCACCTCGGATAACGCTTGTACGTCCTCCTCCATGTATACCGTTAATGTGGTAACATCTTGGGGTATTACACCGTTCTTGGTTTTAAACCCCATATAACTCACTTGGTAGTAATATGGGGTTTCGTTTGCTTTAAGGTGTAGCATAGCCACCCCCTGGGTGTTGGTAAGCACACGCTGGGGGTGAGTAAGCTCAGGGGTTGAGGCATAAGAAACGCTTACCGACACCAAGGGCCGCAAGCTCTCTTTTTCCAACAACTTTAATGCTACCGAGCGTTGTGCATGCGCAAAACAACAGCAATAGCACAGTACAATACCCAATAGGGGCAAAACACGTAATTTGGTCATTGGCAAAACAGCAAGAGGGTCAGTTTATACCTCGCTTCTTTTTCTCGGCCGCCAAATCCTTTTCGTATTGGGCAAACTCCTCCTCGTACCTATCGATACGTTTTTTATCTATTTTTTGTCGGAAACATTGAGAAGTCACATTGAACATATTATAATTGATGGAAAACTCTATTTCCTGGGTGTTGGTGTTGAAGTAACCGAGTATTGATGCTCCCGACTTTTCTTCTTTCTTGGTAGTTAATTTTTTTTCCTCGAAGGCTATCTTACCATTCTCGCCCGAAAATTTCACCCACCCCTCTCCTTGAAACTTAGCATCTTGTTTCTCGAAGCTATTAAGGGTAAGTATTTTAGAGCGGCAGGAAAAGTATATAATGAAGGGCATTTTGCCTACCGAGAAGTCTCTTAGGACAACCGTCATTGTATCATCGTTGTTCCATTTAAACTCATATTTTGCGGGGCATCCGGTAGGTAGGAGTGTTCTGTCCTCTACCCCTATTTTTGCTTTGGTGGATAAAACTATATCGCCCGTTAAAACCTGTTTTACCTTTTCCACATCCGAATTGTTCACAGGCTTTACAACATCTTTCTTACAAGCAGAAAAAGCCACCAAAGCCGTTAGCAGGAGGAGTAGGACTGG
>JAEWGA010000072.1 GCA_023388555.1 Bacteroidota bacterium
CACAAAACTCCAGAAAGGAGGTGTTCCAGCCGCACCTTCCGGTACGGCTACCTTGTTACGACTTAGCCCCAGTCACCGGTCTTACCCTGGTGCGCTCCTTACGGTCACGCACTTCAGGTACCCCCGACTTCCATGGCTTGACGGGCGGTGTGTACAAGGCCCGGGAACGTATTCACCGCGCCATGGCTGATGCGCGATTACTAGCGAATCCAGCTTCACAGAGTCGAGTTGCAGACTCCGATCCGAACTGAGATGAGGTTTGGAGATTCGCATCTGGTCGCCCAGTAGCTGCCCTTTGTCCTCACCATTGTAACACGTGTGTCGCCCCGGATGTAAGGGCCGTGCTGATTTGACGTCATCCACACCTTCCTCTCGCCTTACGACGGCAGTCTCACCAGAGTCCTCAGCACTACCTGTTAGTAACTGGCAACGTGGGTTGCGCTCGTTATGGCACTTAAGCCGACACCTCACGGCACGAGCTGACGACAACCATGCAGCACCTACATATATGCCCCGAAGGGACAGAACCATCTCTGGCTCCTACATATACATTTCAATCCCGGGTAAGGTTCCTCGCGTATCATCGAATTAAACCACATGTTCCTCCGCTTGTGCGGGCCCCCGTCAATTCCTTTGAGTTTCACCGTTGCCGGCGTACTCCCCAGGTGGATTACTTATCGCTTTCGCTTGAGAGCATACTGTCTATCGCATACTCTGAGTAATCATCGTTTACAGCGTGGACTACCAGGGTATCTAATCCTGTTTGATCCCCACGCTTTCGTGCATCAGTGTCAGTTGTAGCTTTGTAAGCTGCCTTCGCAATCGGAGTTCTGCGTAATATCTATGCATTTCACCGCTACACTACGCGTTCCGCCTACATCATCTACACTCAAGAAAACCAGTTTCAATGGCAAGACTATGGTTGAGCCACAGCTTTTCACCACTGACTTAATTCCCCACCTACGCACCCTTTAAACCCAATAAATCCGGATAACGCTCGTATCCTCCGTATTACCGCGGCTGCTGGCACGGAGTTAGCCGATACTTATTCTTAAGGTACTTGCATACAGCTACTCGTAGCTGCCGTTACTCCCTTACTAAAGAAGTTTACAATCCATAGGACCGTCTTCCTTCACGCGAAGTGGCTGGTTCAGGCTCTCGCCCATTGACCAATATTCCTCACTGCTGCCTCCCGTAGGAGTTTGGACCGTGTCTCAGTTCCAATGTGGGGGTTCAGCCTCTCAGCTCCCCTACCCATCGTCGCCTTGGTGAGCCGTTACCTCACCAACTAGCTAATGGGACGCGTGCCTATCTGTTAGCAATAAATCTTTCCTTATAACTCCATGCAGAATCACAAGTATATGCGGTATTAGTCCGGATTTCTCCGGGTTATCCCCCTCTAACAGGTAAGTTGCACACGCGTTACGCACCCATCCGCCGGTCGCCGGCATCGGTAGCAAGCTACCAACCCGCTGCCCCTCGACTTGCATGTGTTAAGCCTATCGCTAGCGTTCATCCTGAGCCAGGATCAAACTCTCCATTGTCAAAAAAAAATCTTATTAGTTTATTCCTTAGCTCTGCGTTGTGCTTTATCGTGTATCCTGGGTCGTCTATATTCCTCAAATTCTCAACAGAAGCATCTTAACCTAATTAGTCAAGATTACCCTTGTACTACTTGTTGAAGAATATTTCTTCCCTTGTATCAATATGTCTATGAACAATTCTATCGTCTCGTGTACCTCGCAAAAAGCGAAAGGTTTTGCAAAGATACATTCTGTTTTTCGCATTTCCAAATCCCCAAAGAAATTATTTCTCATCACCCCTCTTAGAGAGGTCTCGGGGGAGGTTTGCGGGTGCAAAGATATACACAATTATTTTACCCACCAAACTAACAGACAAAAAAAACAGCACACAAACGCACCAAACAACACCTAAACAGCTATACAAAAGCAAGTTACAACACAAGAAAATTTCTTTGAACAAAAAAACTCCCCTCTCCCCTCCCCCCCCAAAACGCACATAGAACAACAGGAGTACCATGGGCAAGCGCGACGAAAAAGAAGCAAAAAACACACAAGAAAAGATGGAAACGGGAGAAAGGCAAAACCAACCCGCGGAATATGGGGAACAAGGTGTTAGGCGTGTATGGTGCCACTATATAATGTATTATGTGTCGTGAACCAACCCGCGGAGTACGAGGGCGGTTCGGTGGGAGTATGGGGAAAGCGAGGGGCGGGATGCGGAGGCTTGTGGAGACGGAGGAAGGCAAAACCAACCCGCGGAGTACGGAGGGCGCAGATAGCTTAAAGAAGCGGGCGGCAGTGTGTGGTGTGGAGAAACGGAAAAGCGAGGATTCGGTGTGGGTATTTTTTTTGGGGGAGAGGATTATGGGAAAGTGTGGAACCAACCCGCGGAGTACGGGGGGAGTAAAGGAATCCCCCGCTGGCTAAGGGGGAGCCTAAGCAAGCGGGGGAAGAATCAAACACTAAATTATACAATTCAATTGTATTGCAAATGTAGCCAGACTTTTTTATTCGTCCTGCTGTTTAAGGGTTCGAAGCTCCTCCTTTAACCGTTTGTTTTCTTTTATAAGGTCTATTAGGCTACGTGTTGTTTTGCTCGATTCAGCTCGACTCTCTTCCCCTGATATAAGGTAATGAAAGTAGTAAAAGAGTACGGCTTTTAGCGGGGCTGTCATGTCGTCCTTTTGCAGTTCTCGACTGAGGTGGGGGGAGGTTACGCCTATATGCTTTGCAACTTCTTGCTGTTTTAAGCAAAGGCGTTTCATGTTGTCTTTTACCCATTTGGGGGTAACGGTGTTTAGGTCGGGGGTTGCCATAATTGTGTCAATAGATTTTATTCCTAAATCTTCGTACACTTCCTCGGCTCGGCTTCGTAGTTCGTTATGCGTTAAAAGGGTCTCGTTGTCGTATCGTAGCTGTTCCACGGTTACGCGCGTTCCATCTCTTTCCATTCCAATACCTACCATTCCGTAACGGCTTGCTGTTTTGTCGGCGTCTCTTAGCCTTTCGTTTTCTTGCTTCATTGTGTTGTATCTTGTTGCATTAGTAAAAAAAAGGAAGCCCCCCTTCTACCCTTTTACTGTTTATTTATTCTTGTTTCTATTCTCTTCTGGTTAAAAATCGCAATTTATTATCGTTCCACAGGCAGTACTAATGCTTCTGTTTCGTCTTGCGTAACGTCCACGGCATCAAAATAGTACTGACCACTTTTCATATCCAGCCATCCGCCAATGTAGCAATTGTTTTGGGGAGCAGACTTCAAAACCTTTTCGGCTCCAGTTACCCCGAAACTGTTTTGCGTTTCGATCCTTGCAACAGCGAACCCTTCGGCAATGTGGTTCCATTCAAGGTCCACTGTAAACCCATTCGGGTTATTTTGGGCTATGTTTAGTAATTCTTTGGGGTTCATAACTGAATTGCATTTTTAGTGTTTGGTTCTTTCTTGGAAGGGGTATCGTTGTCTTCCATTACAAAGAAACAAAAAGTTTTCTATTCCGCAAATATTTAGTCTTGTTTTTAATGATAAATCACCTCGTTTGTTCTAAAGCAGGGGGACTGGGTGAAGGGTCCCCGCCCCTGTGAAGCTATCTAAATAGGACAAAAGGCGTGCGTCCTCCCCTTTTAGGGGCTTGGTACGCTTTGCCTTGGGAAGCTCCTCGGCTATGTATTGCAGCGCGCGCTTTTGTCATCTCAAGAAGTGTGTTTTTCACAAAGCCACAAAGGAAAGCCCCTACGTTTGTCACAAGCGCGGAGGCTACGTACTCAAAACTGGATATGAGAGCATCTAAAAAAAGAAATTGTAATCGCCCTTGGTAGGGCGTAACAAAACTACCTACAAGCGGAATATCCGTAAAATTCGATATGCAAAGAAAACAAAACAGACGGCACACAACCCTATTACAGCAGAGGTTATATATCGGGCAATGTTGGTACGTTCTTTCGCCACCGTGGCGCGTTACGCTGCTTTGGTGGTTACATAGGTGGTATCGGGAGTGGTGTAGGTGTAGGTATCGGCTGCGGCCTCCTCTATTGTCGTGCTATCTCTCCTTTGGGTGGTGGCAACCTCCGTTCGGCATGTCGTGGATTCCACCCTTGCAAGCATACCCGTTTCGGGGTTGTACTCCTGTATGGTGTGGGAGGAACAAGGAACAAAGGGGAAACGGGCAAAAGGTGGAAGCAATACGCGGAAGTACGGGGCGGGTCGGATTATTGAGGGGGAGCGGTTGGGGGGAGGGAGATAAATTTACAAGAGGGAAAAGTGAGGGAGAAACACGGAAGCAACCCGCGGAGTATGGAGGGCGGTGGGAATAAGGGGGAGGTGGGTTGAGGAGTGCGAGGGTTGAAGGAGTGGTGCGAGGAACGGATGGGGGCGATGAGTTGCGAGGGGCGGAGGATTGCAAGGAACAGGAAAGAAGGGAAAGCACGGAAGCAATACGCGGAGTACGGGGTAACTCGGAGGAGAGAGAGGAGAGGCGTAGGAGGTTCAGGGAGTGGAAGAAATGTAGGGGTGGTATTGGTGAGGAGGTGACTGGGGGCGTTTTTTGGGGCGAAAATGAGGGGGAAAAGTGAAAAAGGGGCGTTTGGGGGGGCAAAAGGCGTGACTGCCTGCAAGCCCTTTGCTGGAGCGGGCTTGTGAGAGATGTTAAAAGTTGTGTAAAACAACTGTGCTTTCTTTTTTGAAGGACTCCGCCCTCCCCTTTTTTAGCACACCAAACACCCTCCCCAAAAAACACCCCTAAAACACAAAAAAAAATCACCCCCAAGCACCCTAAAAAACACCAAAAAATTTCGTTCCCAAAACGGACAAAAAATCTCCCATTTGTATCTGAACTTGCATCTGAAATTTCGAATAAAATTGCCCCGAAAAGTCACCCCTAAATCAGCCACAAATCAGCCCGAAAATGTGGCATCTTCCCCTCCGAAAAAAAAATGCCCGATTTGCACCCAACATATACAATCCTTCTCTTGGGAGGCTGCCGTTGGTGCTGGTTTCCCGTGCTGTGGCTATGGGCAAAAGAGGAGGGCGTGCCTATTTTGACACGCCCTTACTCTTAAGATTATTGTTGCTTATTTGTGAGACTTATATGTTATCCAAATTCCAAATCTCTTTTACCGCATTGACGATCTTGTTGAAACGTCTTTCTATGCTTGACTTATCCCAAACGGGATGTTCTTTGTCTGTTACAAATTCTATAATCTCTTTTTGTTGATTCAATAGATTGTCTCGACCATATACTTGTAATTTATCCGCAAATGGACGATTTCCCAAAGAACTGTTCTGTCGTCCAGCCATCAACATCAAGTTTCCAACGCAATTCATCCATTCACCTGAAACGATTCCTTCTTCAGGATTTTCCTCATTCTCATAAACACCATAACCATTTTCTAAAGGATTGTCTTGTGTCCGTGGGGCTATATGTTCAATACTTTCGTTGGAAATGACATCTGCATAAGAAACCTTAGGGGTAGGATAATTATCATTACACAAATACTGTTCATATCTCCATAACAAGTAGTTGTCCACACGGTTGCCATAAAACCCAATGCTCACGTGGTAGAGCATTGCCTTGTCGCTCCAATGCTCCCACCACCTCTCATTGTTGAGTTTCCATTTCACATCATCTATCTGTGCATTAAAGCTTTCCGTATCGTTCGCATTTTGGATAACACTCTGCAACCTACTCTTTATATCAGCCCGTCCGCCCCTAATCAATGAACGGAACGTCAGATTTTCCAACAGCTTTATCAGGCGCATGAATACTTCATCGCTAACATTCGACAGCTTGGCTTTAATGAGCATAGGATACGAAAAAGCCATGTTATCCATACACTTCAAGTTTGCGGTATCAAAAGAATTGTCCTGCTCTATCTGTTTAACAAGGAAAAAAGCTTTGGATAGCTCGTTGACAAAACCTTTCATTCGTTTTATTTGGTCTTCTCTTGGAATGGATTTAAGCCAATCCTTGACCTCGCCCACAACTTCCCCGCTATAATATCCGTTTGGACCTACAGCGCTCCAATAATAATTGAGGACACTATCTTCATCCACAGATACAAGTACAATATTATGGTATATTTCCTCAAAAGCCTTTTCTATATAGTGTATATCATCCTCATTATTTTCTATGCGGAAAATCTGCAACATGAAATAGGCTTTGAGAATTTCCAGATTGGTAAGTTTCTTGCCTCTGTCATTTTGGTATGCGAAAATTTGTGCCGCCTGCAACTTATCCTTAACGATAAAAGTGGTAATGGATGCATTCTCCAACGTACTAATCCAAGAAAGCATTTGCTGTACAGAGACTTTCTTTAATTTCCTTTCAAAGTATGTGCGTGCTTTATACATGGCAACTCTTGACTTTGAAGTCAATTCTTCTTCTGAAATGGACTCTTTGTATTCAATAACTGCATCCACAAAGAAATTATTGTCGTAAGGTACAGTCGTGAATTTCTGCTTATTGCGCCTTATATCCTTCAAATAGTAGTCGGTAATGTGCTCCAATAAGTTCTTGATGTCATCGGCATTTTCATCATTATCCCATTCCTTGTGCCGATGTTTTAAAGCCTTCACCAATGTACTAAAAAAGATGATGCATGTGGTTAGACGTTGCTGTCCGTCAATGACATATAAAGTATCGTCTTTTTGTTCAAACAAGAAGTGTCCTAAATAGTAATTCTCGTCACAGTCCGTTAAATCCTCAACGAACTGCGAGAATTGCCTTTCTCCCCAAGCGTAAGCACGTTGGTATTCAGGAATAACAAATCGGATGTTTGGTGTTCCGAATAAATCTTTAATTATCGTAGATTTCATAATATCACAAATTAAAAATCCAATACTTTCATAGCTATTTGTGCGCAAGCTTCAGCATCTGCCAACGCATGATGATGGTTTTCCAAATCATATCCACAGTATTGTGCCACGGTTTGGAGTTGATGGTTTGGAAGTTTATTGCCCAAAACAGTTCTCGAAGCCCTGCAAGTGCAGTAGATTGTATAATTCGGGTAAGGCATTCCATAGGCTTGAAAAACCGCTTTCAAACAACTTTCATCAAACGGACTATTGTGTGCGACCAATGGCAATTCCCCTATAAGCGGACTAATCTTTGCCCATACCTCTGGGAATTTTGGAGCCAATTGAGTAGAATCAATAGTCAAACCATGAACTTGCGTATTCCAATATGAGTAATAATTAGGCACAGGGTGAATAAGACTATAAAACTTGTCTATAACCTCATTATTCCTTACGATAACAACTCCAACGCTGCATACGCTTGAACGATACTGGTTGGCAGTTTCAAAGTCTATTGCAACAAAACTTTTCATCTTGACCCCCTGTGTTATATTAGGCAGTCAGCCGTTTATTTTCTCAATCCAATATTTTACTCTTTCAGAAACAACACTTGCATCTGTGGATTTCACTTCTTCCAAGTCAACATATCCCTCTGCATTTATTTCTATGTCTTGGCATCCCATCCTCCTTAATGCATTCTTCAACATTTCCTTGTCCTCATTTCTGTTGGCGAATTGTATCAGGACATTTCCGCTGTTTCCGTCTTCAATAATATCCAGGTAGAGAGTCTTTTCTCCGTTTGAATATAGTTGGCAAGCCAACATATCCCAATACCAAACAAACATCTCCCAATGCTCATAGGAACCTACTCCGTTTTTCCAAGTCACAGTACGGTGATGCCGTTTTATTATATCTTTCAGTTGCTCTACATTGTCTATAATGTATTGCTGCAACTCTTTGTTGGACTTAAATGTTTCTACAAATTTTCCTTCTGCTATATTGTAATAAGGCTCAGCCAAGTATTGCCACCATTGACCATAACTTCTGCGCCCTCCTTTTTCCCATTTTAATGGTTTTGAGAAATCAGAATCTCCTTCATACGCAGCTTGGATATAATAGTGCCCTTGCCGAAAACCAACCTCAATAACTCCGGGATTCCCATTCGTATTCGTCATTCTGAACCCGTCATATTGGTCAGACATTCCTTCAACATGCCAACCTTCTTCTTTCCATTCCGACAATGCTTTATCCCATACACTTGTATCTTTCACATAAGCCGTTTCTGGCTGTTGTTCAGAATCTTGTTCATTTGGTTTCTTTTCAGAAACAGCATCAACGCCTCTTGCATTGGAAAGTGAGTTGGAAAGTGCATGGGAAAGTGAATTGGAAAGCACATTCAAGTCAACGGTTATGCGCTGCTGTTCTGGTACCGCATCTGCACCATTTGGACTTTTAGCATTGCGATAGGCATTAGAGAAATTCTCGAGCGTATCTTGTTTGTGCTTATCCTCAAATTTGAAATCATCCCCATACAAGTCCTTTCGGAAGGCTTCCACTATACGGAAAAGATTGTCTAATAAAGGGTCAGGAGAATCACTCCTACTTTTACAGCTCAAGTTTTCGCTGTCCTCATCAGGACAACAATGTTCAATAAGTTCTTTGACAGCATTACTGACTGTTGCTATGTACTTTGAATCACAGTGCATTGCTACATAGGATGTCTGAAATTCAAGGCGGATTTTTTCTTCATCCGAAAGGCTGTGATCTTTGATTACATCACATAAGGAATGGAGATAGTCTTGATAAATCCGAAGCTTCTCTCCAAAAACCTTAGCGACTCTTTCACGTTCTATATCATCATCGCTCTGCCCCCTAAGAAGTATCATGGTTATAACAGCTGTTATGATAACTCCCAAAACAGCTGCGAATATCTGAAACCAAAGTTCTTTCTCTGTAAACAGCCTTAGGTAAACGGCAAAGAAACATGCAATGGCAGCTAATATAGCCACAACAAAAATGGAATTCCTCTGTGTTAGCTTCATACGAAATACGTTTATTAACAAAGAGAGCGTGCTTGTTATTTGCAACTACACACTCTTTGGTTAAACCGACTTGAAAAATCAGCGTTTACTCCAACTTCTTCCCTCATTAGTGGAGTAGTACAATCCTTTACTCGTTGTAGCCAAGAGTTTATGCCCATCAGCACTTAATTGCTGGAAAGTTCCAGCTGAAGAACCAGTGTAGCGAGAAGACCAACTTCGCCCCTCATTAGTGGAATAATATATACCTTTTGAAGTACAGGCTAAGAGTTCTTTTCCAAATTGCAACAAGTCATAGAAAATTCCAGCTGAAGACCCCGTGTAGCGAGAAGACCAACTTCGCCCTTCATTGGTAGAATACTCTATCGCATTTTTTTGTGTGTTAATGCGAAGCATTTCACGTCCATAATTAATTAATTGTGCCATAACCAATACAAACTTGTGCCTACCAGTCCCTCCTTGGCTTCTAAGCATTAAAATACGAAGCGTGGAACTGCAATGCTACCACGTCTTAAGTCGGAGGTCGTAGGAAAACCTTTATTCAGGATATGGTAATAGCAGCCCACGCTATAGCGTGAGAACCACTATGCCGTCTCTCTGAATAAGTCTTGAAT
>JAEWGA010000037.1 GCA_023388555.1 Bacteroidota bacterium
CTAATACGTTATTAGTTAGGATATTGTGTATTATGGAAAGTAGAAGTATTATTTACAGTCCACACCACTTACAGTATTATATCAGAACAAAAATACTCAAAGGATTTCTCAATCCCAAAAAGCCCCCTATTTTCTCCCAATTCTCCTACTTAATTCCGCCCATCATAGGGAAACGTCCTCCAAATTTTTCCTAAACGTTACCATAATCTTTTCCCCAATAGCCTTCCAAAACAAGGTAAATATTTCCGCTGAAATGAGTTATAAGAACAGCCGCCCCTATGCTTTTGGGTGAACCGAGGTAAAAAAAAGTCCAAAACTTGGGGCGTTGGGGGATTTTTTGGGGGACGAAATTTGGAGCGGGTTTTGAGTGTAAAAATGGGACGTATTGGGAACACAAAAATTGGAGATAAAATTGGGTAAAAAAACGCCCTAAAATCGGGATGAAAAATGACCGATTTTGGGGGCGAAAAACAAGGGAAAAAATGGACAGGTTTTAGACCAAAGTTTGGGGTGATTTTTGAGGTGAAAACAGGGGTAAAAATAGGGTATTTTGGGAGGTAAAAGGGCAACTGCCCGCAATCCCTTTGCTGGAGCGGGCTCGCAATGGTTGTTAAAAGTTGTGCAAAAATAACTGCGCTTTCTTTTGCAACAAACTGCGCTTTTCGTTACGACAAACTGCGCTTTCTTTTTTGAAGGACTCCGCAGATGTTTTTTTCCCTGCCCTCCCAAACGCCCCTAAATTTATCCCCCAAATCCACCCTAAAACACTCTCAAAAACAGCCTCAAAAACACTCTCAAAAATAGCCTCAAAACTACGCGCCAATTTCACCTCGAAATTTCGCAAAATCACCATCGGATTTCTGTTCATTTTTCGGTCTAAACACTCCCTCTAATTCCCCTTAGGATTTTTATCCATTAGTTAGTAATGGCAGGGAAAGGATACAAAAAAAGGGGCAAAACATGCGTTTTGCTCCCTTTTTTGTACCAATAGTTATTATGGTTTTAGGTTATGGCTTCGGACTTATATAAGGAGAAACTAATACCGAAAGTTGGCATGCAGTATTTCTGCAACAAATCTCCCCAAATATACCTGTTGTAGGATTAAAAAGTAGATGCTCTTGCATGCATTCCCCAAGCCACCCTGTTGTATTTGCTAATAGGTTAGGCCTCTTCTTTATGGTAAAAGCTATTAACTGGGGTGTTATTCCCCAAAGGATTATACAAAACAGAGTTCTTTAAAGAATTCAGGCCTATGGAAGTCGGGCATTTCCGTATTAATTGGAGCCCAAGAAGCGAAGTGTGGGCGAATGGTGCAGTCGCCACATTTATAGAAATTTGCTTTGATTACAGTTCCAGAGGGTGATTCTGGAGCTATCCCTAACAACGAGAAAGGAATCATAACCGACAGTTCGATGGTTGTTGTTTTGGAATAGTCCTCTGTTAATAGCAACGGGATATTTGAAGACCTTAAAATGCTCTTATATTCTTGCTCCGAAAGGGATTCACCGTCGTGCCGACCGGTTCTGCGGGCGGCTGCACAAATCCCTGCAGCATTGAATTCGAAATTGATGTACTCTACTGGAGATTCGTTTTTAGTAGCAATAAATGCTTCTAAGCAGCTATCGTAGTGGACTGGTGTATCATCCTTAAGAGCGGTGATACGTAGCCCCTTTTCTATTGTAGTAAAATGAAGATACAAGCCCAGGCTTCCATACGCCAAGGAAACAGCCGTGATTGGCACATACGGGTAGCTGTTTGGCCAGTTGTTAGTCATTATTGGCAACCTAAGTGCGCCTTCTAATGGGATTTCTACGGAGTCGATATCCAAGTCATCCAAAACTGGAAGGTATGGGATTTTAGGCATTCGGATTGCTGTGTTTTCATCAACAGGACTCATAATTCCTAAGGGATAAACGGTTGCAAATTATCTTGATAAAAAATGGTAGTACATTTATAATACCTGGAGAAGGGCATCGGTAATACCTATAATTCCAAATAGGAAAAGTATAAGTCCTAATATACAATTAAATGTTCTTAATGACCTCATACTTAGGTATTTTTTCACCTTTACCAATACACAGGTTATAATACTCCACCACAACAAGGCTCCAGTTGCAATTCCTACCAAAGCAGCAATAGTTTGGCTAAAAAAAGCGTTTTGGGTAACCACTTGGAATTGAGCAAATAGGCCAATATATAGTATGACAATTAAGAGGTTGCTGAAGGTGAGCAGGAAGCCGGACCAAAAGGTTTGCCAGTCGTTTCGGTTACTGGGCAATTCTCGGTTAATTTGCGAAGCTCTATCGGCATTTTGGGGAGCGCGAGAGGTAACGGCTGGCTGACTTATAGTAACCCATAAAGCAAAAAAAATCACCAATACACTGCCTACAAGCTGTAGCAATGATTGGTAATGAACAATAAATTCTACAAATGCCCCTACTCCAATTAAAGTCATTGTAGCATATATAAGGTCGCTAAATGTGGCACCCAAGCCGGTGAGCAGCCCCTGGCGTTTGCCGTACAATAAAGTTCGGCGCACACATAGCATTCCCACAGGCCCCATAGGAGCAGATACTACTACTCCAATCATTATCCCTTTGAGGAAGGTCCAAAGCATTTAAAACGACACTTGTATATCAATAATAGCAATTAATCGCAATTGTGTGCAAAGGTAATAATTTCGGGCCAAGTTTTAGCATTAAGCAACGACTTAGTTAATATTTGAGATTACCGCACATAACACATGTAGGACTACGACTTTTAGGAGCCTTGTTTTTAGAATCTTCGGGGCTGAAATTATCAATCCAGCATTAATCTGGGACTTTCGGTAAAGCATCCTTTAGGTTATTAAACAGCCGACACGTTGTTAAAAGCCTCTTCTGGATTGGCTGTTTTATGTATATTTGAAGTTGTAACTGTAATACGTTAACTTGAAGATTTCCAATGCCTATATATCGTTTATATAGTATTTTAATCCTATTTTTCAGTGCCTCTTGGCTAATTATACCCTTACAAGCACGTGACTCGAAGGGGCGATTTGTGGTTGTGATTGACCCTGGCCATGGGGGGCATGACAGTGGCGCTGTAGGACGAATTACAAATGAGAAAACTATAAACCTTAATGTTGCCCTTCAGGTAGGAAAAGAGTTAACAAGGATTCGTCCCGATATTATAGTGCATTATACTCGTAGCACCGATGTGTTTATAGGACTAATGGAGCGTGCACAAAAGGCGAATAAACTAAAGGCCGACCTATTCGTTTCTATACACACGAACTCTGCAGGTAAAAGGAATAGAAGCGCCCAAGGGGCAGAAACCTATGTGTTAGGATTGCATAGAACAGCCGATAACTTAGAGGTGGCGAAAAAGGAAAATGCCGCTATTTTATTAGAGGATAATTACAAACACAAGTATGAGGGATTCGATCCTAACTCCAGCGAGTCGTACATTATGTTTGAATTTATCCAAAACAGGCATTTGTCCAATAGCCTTCGTTTAGCACGTGAAGTACAACAGGGACTTATAAAAACCGGACTGAAGGACCGGGGAGTACGCCAAGCCGGTTTTTTGGTAATTAGAGAAACGTCCATGCCCAGCATCCTTGTAGAATTAGGGTTTATCACCAACGATAGCGATGAGAGGTACCTGCACTCTGCCCAAGGTGTAAAAGAGCTTGGACGCAGCATTGCCCGGGGAATTAGCTTGTATGAAGAAACACTTTCGTCGCGTTCGGGGCTGCACAGTTTAGCCTCGGCACCTTCAGCGGCTTCTGCAAGCAAAAAGGATGAAACAGCAGCCAATGCGAGCGGAGAAAAAATGTACCGCATACAAATTCACGCAGATAAACGAAAACTTAAAGCGAGCAATCCTGTTTTTAAAGGCTACAAAACAGGACTTGCCTACTACGAAGAAGGGGGACTGTACAAGTACACTCTATACGAAACGCCCGATTTGAACAAGGCAAAACAACTTTGCCGGGAGCTAACAGCGGTATTCAAAGGGTGTTTTGTCGTATGTTTTATAGATGGAGAAAAACAAAATAGTTTCTACTAATATCATGATTTACCTGCACTATGATAGATAAAAAAAAGGAAACAAGGAATATATGGAAAATAGGGGCACTGATAATAGTTGCATTGGTCCTCTTTTATTTCGGGTTCAATTTTTTAAAGGGAATAGACCTTTTTGATAGTAGTACGCGGTACTATGTTATACTCTCCAATGGGAAGGACGTAACAAAATCCACCCCAGTAAATATAGATGGGTATAGGGTAGGCTTGGTTCGGGATGTAAAATTGGACTACCAGCACCTTAGTGGAATTACCGTGGAATTAGCATTGGATAAAGACCTTAGGCTGCCCGTAGGAAGTAAAATTGCCATTAAAGGGAACCCTTTAACTGGTGCCGAATTAGTTATAATAAAGGAACGAAACCCTAAAACATATTACCAAGAGAACGATACTATTCCTTCCATTTCCAATGCAGATGTTATAGAGCAAGTAACAGAGGATATACTACCCTCCATGCAAAAAATGATTGGGAAAATGGACACCCTAATCATGGGGCTTAACCGGATAGTAAACAATGATCATATAGGACGTACATTCACCGAGATAAGCCAAGCCTCCGAGAATATTCGGAAGGCAAGCGATATTATCCAGCACACCATTGCAAACGACGTTCCTACCGTAGCTAACAACATATCGCAAGCCACCGCTTCAATCAACGATATTAGCACTCGTCTTAGAAATATAGAGATTGAGAAGACTATAACCGACTTTTCGGCAACCGTAAAAAGCCTTCAGGTAATTTCGAACAAACTTACCCAGAAGGACAACTCTTTAGGCTTGCTACTTAACGACCATCAGCTTTACGATAACTTAAAGCGTGTTAGCAATTCTGCCGATAGCCTCCTTATAGACCTCCGTGTTAACCCCAAGCGTTACGTTACCTTCTCTCTATTCTAAAACAGTACCAATACGCCTGCGGAAAGGGGACAATAATATTGGATCTGTTAGTTTTTTCCTTAGGCTTCTTTGCTCTCCAACCTATTGGCGTCCAACCTTAACAGGAGGAACAATAACACACTAAAGCTAAGAAAAGAGGACCCACCGTAACTAAAAAATGGAAGGGGAATACCTATAACAGGAGTAATACCTAAAACCATTCCTACATTAATTGCAACATGGAAAAAGAATATGCATGCTACTGCATAGCCGTATATCCGGTTATAAGCAGAGGGCTGGCGTTCTGCAAGCATTACAATCCTGGTAACTAAGGCCAAATAAAGAAGCAGTACCAATGTTGTACCAATGAAGCCTTGTTCTTCGCCCAGAGTGCATAAGATAAAGTCCGTATCTTGTTCTGGAACAAACTTGAGTTTAGTTTGGGTCCCGCTTAGGAACCCCTTGCCCCAAAGGCCTCCAGAGCCTATTGCAATTAGGCTCTGGTTAACATTATAGCCGGCTCCTTGTGGGTCTTCCTTCAACCCTAATGTTACTAAGATACGCACCTGCTGGTGTGGTTGTAACACATTCTCAAAAAAGTATTCTACCCCTTTGTGCATACCCAAAGAGGAAACCGCAAACAGTACAATAAGGATACTCTTTCGTAAAGGGACAAGGATGAAGAGGCCGAGCAAGTACAATAGGTAGCAAAGCAAAGCTCCCCCGACCCAGAGAGAGAAGTCGGGATTCATAAATAAGGAGACTATTCCTCCCCCCAACAAAGCAACGGCAAGTAAACCGAGGGCTACCCATGTTCCGTAGGCCGGTTTAAGGTATCGTTGGGTAGCTATCCAGGAAGAGATATAAACTAATAGGAAGGCAACAAGTTCTCCAGCATCGGTGTGGCCCCATACCGTGTCGGCATAAAGTATGGAGAAGATAAACAAGAGTGCCAAAAACAAACCGTACAATAATATTATACCAGTTAACCCCTCCCTATAAAGGACTAAGAAAAAAACAGAAAAGACTATTGCGGACCCGGTTTCGTTCTGCAATATAATAATTAGCATAGGGAGAAGGAATAGCACGAGGGTCACAGCTAAGTATTTCCAGTTTTTCATGTTGAACTCGTACCGAGAACACCAATAGGCAACCATCATGGCGGTAAAAACTTTTGCAAACTCTGCGGGCTGCAACCTAATGGTAGGTGTTATAACTAACCAGGAATGCGACCCCTTAATGTCGGGTGCAATTAAGATGGTAAGCAACAGAACAAGAATAGTTACAATGTATGCATAGGGCGATATCCTCACCAGAAATCGCGCATCAACAATCATCAGGATAATAATTGTTACAAAAGTAATTCCCATCCACAATAACTGAGAGCCAGTGCGTCCCGTGATACTAAACACTTTGTCCGACTGCAAATCATAGCTTGCAGCGTAAATAGTAAACCAGCCAGCAACTACTAATAGCAAGTATATGAAGACGGTTATATAGTCCAAATGTTTAAAGGGCAAAAGGGATCTTTGTTGCATTACGAAAAACTGGTGTTTATGCTAATACGTTAACGACGTGTTTATCATTACATTTTCTATCCCCTCACTTTCGGGGCAGAGTTCTCCTTTTAGGTACTTTTCCATCATCAGCCTACCTATTGGCACGGCATAAGTAGCTCCGAAACCAGCATTCTCAACGTACACACAAATAGCTATTTTAGGAGCCTCTCGGGGAGCATACCCCATAAAAACCGAGTGGTCCTTTCCATGAGGGTTCTCGGCCGTTCCTGTTTTTCCACACACAGTAATACCGGGAATAGCAGCACGCCGGCAAGTTCCCCCTGTAACAGCGGCAGCCATACCTTTATCTATAACATCAAAGATATGCGCTGCTATTCCTGAATCTAACTTATGGGTTCTGACAGAATCTTTACCCAGCCCAACAATCTCTTTTACTATATGGGGCTGATAGTAATACCCTCTATTGGCAACAATAGCACCAAAGTTAGCTATTTGAAGGGGGGTGGCCAGGATCTCGCCCTGACCAATGGAAATAGATATAATGGTGCTGGAATTCCAGTTGCTATTATAAGCTTTATCATAAACCTTAGCATTAGGGATATATCCGCGCTTCTCTCCGGGAAGGTCCACATCCAGTTTATATCCGAATCCGAGGCGTACTATGTCATTTTTCCATAAGTCGAACGCTTCTTGAATGGTTCGGTATTTCTTTCTGTCTTCAAGCATTGCCCTTAGCCCCCAACAAAAGTAAGCATTACAAGAAGTAGCTAATGCTGGAACCAAAGATAATGGGGAGGGGTGGCCATGGCATGCAGGCCTATTGCCCAACAAAGGATAGCCTCTGTGGCAAGAGAAATTTTGCTCGGGCGTTATTGCCCCTTCCGATAGGAGTACTGCAGCTTGTACAGGTTTGAAGGTAGAGCCTGGTGGGTAGGTTCCCATTATTGCCCTGTTTAGGAAAGGTTTCCCAGGGTCCATCTCTAACATCTGGTGATTTATACCTTTATCTCTTCCCACCAATAAAGCGGGGTCGAAAGAAGGGGATGAAACCAAACACCGTATTTCTCCGCTTTCGGGTTCTATCATCACTATAGCCCCCTTCTTCCCTTTCATCAGGAGTTCTCCGTATGCTTGCAATTCAATGTCGATGCCTAATTTCAGGTCGTGCCCCGATGCTATAGGTTTATCGTACTTGCCGTTTTCATAACGGCCTTGTATACGGCCATGGGCATCTCGTAGCAGGATGTTAACCCCTTTTTGTCCACGCAATTCTGCCTCGTAACTTTTCTCTATTCCCGTTCGGCCCGAATAATCTCCAAGGGCATAGTATGCATCTTGGGCTAAATCTTTCTGGTTCACCTCCCCTACGCTTCCCAATAATAAGGCACCGGCATGGTAATTATAATCCCTGCTGGTACGATGCTCTATATAGAAGCCAGGGAATTTATACAGTTTTTCTTGCAATAGTCCTGCTTCTTCTGGGGTAATTTGCGAAACAAAAAGTTGTGGGGTATATGGTGAGTATCCCCTATTTTGCTTTCTATTTCTTATTGCGGTAAAACGTTCCCGTACAAACGACTCTTCCAACGAGAGAATTTTGCACAGCTCCAACGTGTCAAAAGGCTGAATTTCCCGAGAAATGATAACAATATTTGTACTCGGCTTATTATATACTACCAGCCTATCCTTATTATCGTAAATCATCCCCCTGGATGGGTATAACGTCTTCCGAAAAAAGGCAATGTTATCGGCCTCTAATTTATATTTAGGGTCTAATACCTGAACATACAGTAACCGTGCAATATAAATGATTACCACCAATACAAAGAGAAGAATAAGCACATACCGGCGCGAAGCATATCGGGTGTTAGTTTGAGACATAACTATTAAGAGGTCTTGTACATAAAGGCATCAAACACAACATACAAAAGGAGCGTAAAAACCGAAGAACCAGCAATATAAGGGAGTACCCCTACATATAGCCGAACGGAGAATGCCTCTAATAAGTATATACAAGCAATATGCAAAACAACAACAACAAACAAGTATAACAAGTAATTAAAAACCGATAACGTTTTGAACGATGGAGGTGCATTCATCACCTCCTCCTCATCGGTGTTGGCTAACTTAAGTAGTAGCGGTGTACGCCAATACATAACTAATGCAGAACAAGCCATGTTAAGGCCTGGGGTATTCATAAACAAATCAACAACAAAGCCCAACACGGCTGCCAAGAATATCTGTAACTGCCTATTGGCGGATATTGGCAGTTTGAGTAGTGGGTATAAATACACTATTGGCGTAGCAAAATAGTATACGCTAAGGTGATTAAACAGTATAACCTGCACAATCACTAATAGCAAAGAGGATATTAATAACTGTATAATCTTCTTCATGGAGCTACGGGCGATATTAGGTCTCTGGGCGATTTATTTCTCAGAGAATCCAGTTCTGAACGCATATAATTCTTAATTACAAAAACGTTCTTAAGCCTCGAGAAATCCGTATTCAACTTAACTCTTAAGGTGTAAAAGTTATCGTCCGAGGAGGTCACCTCCTCTGTAACTACACCAACGTACACCCCTTCTGGGAATATTGCCGAGTAACCGCTGGTGCAAACCGTATCTCCTATGCTATATTCTAAATGCTTGGGCAAATGGGTAAGCAGGGTGTGTTCATAATCCACTCCGTCCCAATGCAAATCACCAAACGGGCCTTTACTTACTAACTTACAACTAACAGAAAAGTGATTGTTAATTAACGGTATAACTTTAGCGTAATGCGCTCCTACAGCGGAGACAACCCCCACAACCCCTTGAATGCTAACCACCCCCATGTCGGGACGAATGCCATCTGCCCACCCTTTATTTATTGTAAGGTAATTGCTTTTCGAAAAAAGGCTATTCCCCACTACCCGAGCGGCCATGTAGTCGTACGGGAAGGGGGTCGAGGTGGTATCTCTAACCAGGCGCTGATAAACTAACGTATCTATTGTTAGGCGTTCTATCTGACTTTTTAGCCCTAACACCTCCTTTTGCAAGTCCGCATTACGCTGGAGCAGTTCGGCATTAGCCCTTTTTAGTCCAATATATGCATCGGCGGCAGTGGTAACCTCGGTTAGCTTACCTACTACTACGTTGGAGGAACTTAAGAAAACACTATTATGATAGTTGCTACCCCTTATGAGTAAAAGGATAGCAACTATTTCAATTAAACAGAATAGGACAATATGTCCCTTAGCCTTAAGTAACTCTAGCAGACGTTGCATTCTGCTTTCTATTACTACTTAAACAATAATGTGTACTTGCTCGTATTTTCCAGTGCTATATAAGTCCCCTTAGCCACAACGTGCAAAGGGTCTTCTGCTACAATAAAAGGCAATGCAAATTTGTCCGACAAGCGTTTGGCTAAACCTTTAAGCAGCGCACCACCGCCAGCCAAATAAACGCCATTCTTCACAATGTCGGCGTACAGTTCGGGCAAGGTGTTGTCCAACGCATTTCCTACGGCTGTTTCTATTTTAGCTATGGACTTGTCCAAACAAGTAGCTATCTCCTTATAATTCACAGCTACGGCTTTAGGCAAAATACTTACCATATCCTGGCCTATAACCTCGAAGTCGGCTGGGGCATCCTCTTCCAAATCCATTAGGGCGGACCCCACGTGTTTTTTTATTTCCTCTGCGGTTCTCTCTCCAACACGAACGCCATGCTCTTGCTTCATATGGTCTACTATATCGCTTGTAAACTCATCGCCAGCAACTTTAATGGACTTGTTGGAAACAATACCACCAAGCGAAATAACAGCAATTTCAGTAGTGCCACCGCCTATGTCCACAATCATATTGCCGGTAGGCTCCATTACATCTAACCCTATACCTAAAGCGGCAGCCATAGGTTCATGTATTAGGAATACTTCATTTGCGCCAGCTTTCTCGGCAGAGTCCCGCACAGCTCTAATTTCAACGTCGGTACTCCCCGAAGGGACACAAACTACCACTTTCAAGGAGAGGGGGAATAACCTTTTCTTGGGGTTGGCCATTCTAATAAGGCCACGTATCATATGTTCCGAGGCTACAAGGTCGGCAACAACACCATCGCGAAGGGGGCGTATCGTTTCCAAGTCGTTATTCTCTTTTTCAAACCGACGATACGCTTCCATACCTACCCACTCTACCTTATCCGTTTTTTTATTCATGGTCACATATGAGGGTTGGTCAATAACTATTTTCCCATCATGTATGATCACCGTATTGGCAGTACCTAAATCTATAGCCAGTTTTTGAGTAAATGAAAATAATCCCATAAATATCTCCGTTGAACGTATTTCTAAATTATACCAGTTTATACCCTATACGTATTCGTTACAAGTTAGTGCCGAAAATGGCGCTTCCCGGTAAATACCATAGCCACGCCATGTTCATTACAATAATTTATCGACTCCTGGTCCCGAATAGAGCCACCCGGCTGTATTACCGCTGTTATTCCTTCCTTATGAGCAAGCTCTATACAGTCGGGGAAAGGGAAAAACGCATCCGATGCCATAACGGCACCTTCCAACGCAAAACCCATCTCCTTAGCTTGGGTTATGGCTTGTTTAAGGGCATCCACCCTGGAGGTTTGCCCGTATCCAGCGCCCAAAATTGCATCCCCCTTAGCCAGCACTATCGCATTGGACTTACAGTGTTTTACGGCGAGTTGTGCAAATTCCAAATCGGAAGCTTCTTCTGGCAATGGGGCTGTATGGGTAACACATTCCCACTCCCCTTGTTTAACTTTATGTAAATCTCTGTCCTGCATAAGCAAGCCGCCTAACACGGTACGGTAAGATACTATTGTAGTATCGTGCCCTATTTTATCCTTTAATATAATACGCTTAGGCTTCTGCGCAAACAGAGTTAATGCCTCCAAAGTATACGATGGTGCTATCAGGACTTCAAAGAAAATCTTATCTATTTCTCGGGCCAATTCCAAATCCACCTCCCAGTTAAGCACTATTATCCCCCCAAATGCCGAAACGGGGTCGCATGCCAAGGCGGCCTTGTAAGCATCTATGGCGCTATCTCGTAAAGCCAACCCGCAAGGGTTATTATGCTTTAATATGGCGCAAGCGGGGCGAGCCGGGAATTCCTCTATTAAATGTACCGCAGCATCTACATCCAATAAATTATTATAGGAAAGCTCCTTGCCTTGTAGGTATTCAAACCTTTCGGAGATATCACCATAAAAAACAGCTTTTTGGTGAGGGTTCTCGCCATACCGCAAAGCTGTCTGCCCCAAAGCAGCAAAACCATTCAATGCTTGTTGCCCGGCAGTGGGAACAGCACCTTCTTGGAAATAACAAGCAATGGCATAATCGTAGGCCGCTGTAACTTCAAATGCCCTCATTGCCATTTGCTTACGTTGCTCTTCTTCCGTATAGCCGTTCTGCTCCTTCAGAAGCCGAAGCAAATGAGCATACTCCAACTTGCTCGGAACTATCACAACATCTTTGTAATTCTTAGCTGCGGCACGGATTAGAGATATACCACCAATATCAATTTTCTCAATAATATCTTCGTGACTTTTTCCGTCCCTCACGGTATCCACAAAGGGGTATAGGTCCACAATTACCAAATCTATGGGAAGTATACCATACAACTGAGCTTGGTTGGCATCCTCTTTATTGTCCCGACGCGCCAAGATGCCTCCAAACACTGCAGGGTGTAGCGTTTTCACCCTGCCGCCAAAAATGGAAGGGTAATCCGTAAGGTCCTCCACCGCTGTGCAGGTCACGCCTATTGAGGCAAGATAGGTTTGGGTTCCTCCAGTAGATACAATTTCCACTCCTAACCCCACCAAACATTTAACAACTTCCTCAAGCCCATCTTTATCATAGACGGAAATAAGAGCTCGCTGGATCCTGACTTTTGACATTGTTTTTCCGAAAAAGATTTTACACAGATTCCTCATTTTCCCTACAAAATACGAACCAAGAGCAGAGAAAGAGGTTACAATATTGTAGGAAACAAATTTAGCAATTATAAATGACCCAGAGTAGTGTAGATAGGTTAAAAGAGAATTTCTTGCCGTAACAAATTATCCTTGCTCCAAGCAGAAGGGCTTTTTAATTAAGGTGGGTTGCCAGGCCACCCTCGGATGTCTCCTTGTATAAACTTGGCAAATCATGACCTGTCTGCTTCATAACAGCCACCACTTGGTCGTAAGACACCCTGTGCTCTCCATCCGAGAAATTGGCATAGGCATTAGCATCCAAAGCCCGAGAAGCAGCAAAGGCATTTCGCTCTATGCAGGGGATTTGCACCAAGCCGCACACGGGGTCGCAAGTAAGTCCTAAGTGGTGTTCTAATGCCATCTCTGCGGCATACTCTATTTGCTTTAAGCTACCACCAAAAAGCTGGCTGGCGGCTGCTGCTGCCATGGAACAAGCAACCCCCACTTCCCCCTGGCATCCTACTTCGGCACCCGACACCGAGGCATTCGTCCGAGCCACATTTGCAAACAGTCCAGCCGTTGCCAAAGCCCAATATATACGGGTATTAGGGAGTTCTCGGGATGTTTGGAGGTGATACAACACACCAGGCACTACACCCGATGAACCACACGTAGGGGCAGTAGAAACCACCCCTCCAGCAGCATTCTCTTCGGCTACAGCTAAAGCGTAGGCAAAAACGAGCCCTCTTGTTTTCAGGTTATGGCTATACCCTTGTGCTCTAATCAAATACTCGCTTGCCTTTCTGCGCAAATTAAGTCCACCAGGCAACTTCCCCTCGGTGCTCAATCCGCGTTCCACCGCTGCTTTCATCACCTCCCACACTTCTGCCAAATAGGTCCAAATATCGGCCGACTCATACTTTTCCACATACTCCCAATAAGTCATATGTTCCTCTTGGCAGTAAGCTATAATATCCTTTATATACCTGTGTGGGTATACTTGTACTACCTGGCTTTCGTCAAAATCTTCATTAGCCAAGGTGCCACCGCCTATGCTATACACTGTCCAATGCTCCAGAACGGTGTCATCTGGCCCCAATGCTTCATACAACATACCATTCGTATGGAAAGGGAGGACCTCCTTAGGCTTCCAAACCATTTCGGTAGGGGCAACATTTTGTAGCACCGATAGTATAGCAACATCTGTCATATGCCCTTTCCCCGTTGCGGCCAACGCGCCATATAAAGTAACGCGAAAAGCTGTTGGAGTGGTGTTTATCCTATCCAAAAACATTTGGGCTGCTCGTTTAGGGCCCATGGTATGGCTGCTCGATGGCCCATTGCCTATCTTATATATCTGTCGTATCGATTCCACTTTCTATTGCTATTCCAATTTACCTTGTATAAGGAAACATAACCCTAAAAAAAGAGGAAGCCCCCACCTTGTGTGGGCCTCCTCTTGAATATTGTATAGCTATTAACGTTGCCTCTCAGGCCGTTATTAAGCCTCTTCAACCGGTGCCTCTACTTCGGGTTGTTCGTCGGGAGTAGCAGCCACTTCGGCTTCGGCTTCGGCTTCAGCTTCTTGTTGCTCTTCGGCACGCTTCCGAGCCTCAAGTTCAGCTTTTTTAGCTGCCAAGGCTTCGGCTTTAGCTTTGTTCACCTCTTTTTCCGCGTCTAAGCGTTGGGCTTCCAACGCACGCTGAGCATCTTTAATTTTAGCTATTTCTTTTTCTGTACCAGCTTTTTTGTCCTTCAGCCAAGCTTCAAAACGTGCTTGTGCTGTAGCTTCGTCAAAAGCACCTTTTTTAATACCTCCCTGCAGGTGCTTCATCAACAACACACCTTCTTTGGACAAAATGCTTCTAACGGTATCGGTAGGTTGTGCACCAACATTCAACCAATACAAGGCTTTTTCAAAGTTCAAATCTATTGTAGCAGGGTTGGTATTGGGGTTGTAAGTACCCAATTTTTCTATAAACTTCCCATCACGTGGGGCTCTGCTATCTGCAACTACGATCTTGTAAAAAGCATAGTTTTTGCGACCGTGTCGCTGCAATCTAATTCTTGTTGCCATTTAATAAACAGTTTTCTGTAATTAATCTGTTAGTTTGGGAACACGTTCCCTCATAATTTCGGTCAAAGGTACTAATTTATTTGTATTCTCCCAATTCCCTCTTTATTTTTTGCGTTTAGCTTGTTGCTTTTGCAGCTCGGCTTGTTGCTTTTGCAACTCTTCCAACCTAAGCATAAACTTGGACTTCTTTAGGGGCTTTTTCTTGTTCTCCTCAAGCTGGGCTAATATCTTATCCTCGTTTACCGACCATCGGAAAAGCATTGTTTGCACAATAGTTATAAGCATGGATAAGAAATAGTAGTAGCTTAAACCGGCAGAGTTTTGGTTCAGGAACACAAACAACATAATAGCCATGAAGTAAGGCATCATTTTCATTGCAGGCATAGCTTGTGGGGTATTGGCCTGACTAATCTTCATGTACACTATCTGCGTTATGGTCATCAGCAAACAAAACAAGCTTATATGGTCGCCAATAAAGGGGATGTTAAAGCCCAAATGTATCACATCGTCGTAGGTAGAAAGGTCCTTTGCCCACAAAAAACTTTCGCCCCGTAAGTTTATACTTGTTGGGAAGTATTGGTACATGGCTACTAAAAAGGGCATCTGAAGCAACATAGGTAGGCAACCGCCCATGGTGCTAACCCCGGCACGCCTGTACAGTTCCATGGTTGCACGCTGACGCTCCATCATTTTGTCGTCGCCTGGGTACTTGGCATTAATTTCCTCTACTTGTGGGCGCAACACTTTCATTTTAGCTGTCGATAAATAGGACTTATAGGTAAACGGCATCAACAGCAACTTAATGATAAGGGTAAGGAGGAAAATAATGAGTCCATAGTTGGAGAACACCTTTTCTAAGAGCGTAAAAATAGGAATCACCAACCACACGTTTATAAACCGGAACCAGTCGCCCATATCTACAATCTTCGTCAACGAGGTATCGGCATCTATTTCTTTGTCTATGGCCTTCAACACATTGTAGTCGTTCGGTCCTAAATAAAGCAGTAACGAAGTAGGTGTAGCCTCCTGTGGGAAAGGTAACGACAGAACGGCCTGAAAATCCTTCACCTTTCCACTCTTTTCATTGGCGGGGAAACTCTTCAAGGTAGCTCTTTCCAAGCCACTTGGGCTGTACAGCACGGTAGAAAAGAACATATCCCTAAACGCTACCCACTTTATGCTACCATTTATATTTTCCGTTTCCTCCTTGCTGGTACTCAGTTTTTCCACATCGCCGTCCGAGTGTTCGTAGGCAATACCCGAGTAACGAGCCTCTGTGCTAAAGCTCTTCTCGTTTTGGTACACGGGCAAGGATATATGAAAATCCAAATAGGGGGCGTTGGCAGCTACGATAGAGGAAAAACCATTGCTCTCCAACTTAACATCCAGCATATACTTTTCCTTTAGGGTATACAAGAAGGATAAGGTTTGGCCGTTCGCAGCCTGTAAGCTCATACGCAGCTGGTTGGGTGCTATTTGTTCTGGACGAAAGTATAGGTCCGATGTACTTATAACCCTATTGTTGGCAGTAACAAAGGTATAGCTAAACTTAGAGGACTCTGGTCGAATCATTTTAACCGACTTCCCTTCATAGTCCTTAAACTGAAGAAGTTCTGTCCCTACAACAAAACCTCCTCGTGTAGAAATAGAAACAACTACAGAATCGTTCCGAAGCGTTACTATCTGCTCTTGCCCTTGTGTGGCAGCCGCCAAATCGCCATACTGTTGGGTAGCTAAAGCGAGCTTAGCGGAGTCCGACAGTGCGGGAGGTAACACCGTATTGGTTTGTGTAGAAGGCAAAGCAGCAGCCCGAGAAGGTTCCTTTAATGCTGCTATTGAGTCTTGTATCTGTTTTTGCCTGGCCATCTCCTCCTGCGAAGGACGCCCTAACCAGGTAAACACTAAGAGTACAATCCCCATTAAAACGAATCCTGTAATAGTTTTTTTATCCATTCAAAATCCTAAAGCTATTCTTAGTTATAAATATATACCGTTAGCGCACAACACCTTAACTTGTATACCGGCTATGCTGGTATACCAATGGCACACGCTTATTGCTGTAAAAAATACTGCACTTATTGCACTGCGTTTTTACTCTCTGCCAGCACTTTTTCGCTCCTCAATAGCAGCCTGTATAAAACTCATGAACAACGGGTGTGGTTTTAAAACGGTGCTTGAAAACTCGGGGTGGAACTGCACAGCTACAAACCACTTTTTATTAGGTAGTTCCACTGCCTCTACCAAGCCCGTATCGGGGTTATGCCCCGAAAAAACCACCCCTACACGCTCAAACTCTTCGGTGTACTTACTATTAAACTCAAACCTATGCCTATGGCGTTCTTGTATAAGTTCGGTACCGTACGCCTCCCTAATTTTTGTGTGGGGTGCCAGCTGGCAGTCGTAAGAGCCTAAGCGCATAGTTCCCCCCATATTAACAACGCTTTTTTGGTCCTCCATAAGGTCAATAACCTTGTGTTCGGTATTGGGGTCCATTTCTGTGGAGTTAGCATCGGTCCAGCCTAATAAGTTACGGGCAATCTCTATAACAACGCACTGCATTCCCAAACAAATCCCCAGGGTGGGTATATCCTTTTCTCTTGCAAAACGCAGGGCCTCCAACTTGCCCTCTACCCCTCTTGGGCCAAACCCTGGAGCCACAACAATGCCATCCAGGTTCTCAAGGGCTTCGGCCACATTCTCGGGCGTTATTTTTTCCGACTGTACGTGGCGCAATTTCAATTTACAGGATTGGTATATGGCGCACTGTTGCAACGCTTCGTCGATGGACTTATAAGCATCCTGCAACTCCACATACTTCCCCACAAGCCCTATTTCCACAACCCCCTTGGCATGCTTTCGGCTTTCCAAAAACTTTTTCCAAGGGCCAAGCTCGGGCATTTCACCTACCTGTAACCCCATTTTCCGTAGCACCACCTCGTCCATCCCCTGTTGCTGTAACACAAGTGGAACTTCGTAAATACTGGATACGTTGTACGACTGCACCACCGCCTCCACTGGCACATTACAAAACAGGGCTACCTTCTTCAGCAGGTCGGGTCGCAATACCTTATCGGTTCGCAACACTAAAACATCGGGCTGTATACCCACCTCCTGCAGCTGTTTAACCGAGTGCTGCGTAGGTTTCGTTTTAAACTCTCCGGCAGCTACAATATAAGGTACATAGGTAAGGTGTACACACAAGCAGTTTTCGCCTAGCTCCCATTTAAGTTGCCTAACGCTTTCAAGGAAAGGCAAGGACTCTATATCCCCTACCGTTCCCCCTATCTCGGTGATAATAAAATCATACTCCCCCTTCGACCCTAAAAGTTTAACATTGCGCTTTATTTCATCGGTAATATGGGGTATCACCTGTACTGTTTTACCCAAATAATCACCCCGACGCTCTTTTTCTATTACGCTTTGGTATATGCGTCCCGTGGTAATGTTATTGGCACGGGTTGTTTGTATATTCAGGAAGCGCTCGTAATGCCCTAAATCCAAGTCGGCTTCATGCCCATCGGTAGTAACAAAACACTCACCATGTTCATAAGGGTTAAGTGTACCTGGGTCTATATTAATATAGGGGTCGAACTTTTGGATTGTAACAGTGTAACCACGTGCTTGTAACAACTTAGCCAATGAAGCTGCAACAATACCCTTGCCCAGAGAGGAAACAACCCCACCTGTAACGAAAATGTAACGAGGAATGCGTTTTGTAGACATATTGATGGTTTGCCTTTTGATTCTTTTTTCAGGACCGAGGCCTGATATAAGAGCATAAGAATTCGGTTTCAGTCGCAAAAATACTATTTAATAGCCACTTACTGAAATCCAATATCATCAATTTTAGCAACAGCTAAAGGGAGGCTTAATTGTAACATACTCTACTTTTGCCGTTTTGTATAACCTTTCATGATATTTTATGACTTACGGATACATACGTGTAAGCAGTGATAAACAAACTGTAGAAAATCAGCGGTTCGAAATCCAACAATTTTGTCAGCACAAAAAAATAAAAATCGACGGCTGGATAGAGGAAACCATTAGCGGAACAAAAGCGTACGATAAAAGAGAACTGGGAAAACTACTACGCCAAGTGAAAAAGAACGACTTAATAATTTGTGCTGAACTCTCGCGCTTAGGGCGAAACCTTTTTATGATTATGGAAATCCTTAACCTTTGCATGAACAAAGAGTGCAAAGTATGGACAATAAAGGACAACTACAAGTTAGGCAACGACATCCAAAGCAAGGTGCTGGCCTTTGCCTTTGGATTGAGCGCCGAAATAGAACGCAACCTCATTAGCCAACGGACACGTGAAGCCTTGGCGCGCAAAAGAGCCGAAGGGGTAACCTTAGGCCGCCCCAAAGGCCGACAAAGTGCACCCGAGAAGTACAAACTACACACCAAACAAAAGCTAATAATGGAGCTGCTTAACAACGGGACATCGAAACGAGAAATAGCAAGAATTTGCCACGCAGATAGGAACACCGTTTCCCGCTATATTAAACAGGTATTGAACGGAGCGGACACTCCTTAATGCACAAACTAATTGCAGTACAAATTGGATCCTCTCCTTGGGGAGGATTAGGAATAGTTTTTTTGGGGAAGTAAATTGGGGAAATATTGGAGGGATTTTTTGGGGGGGAATTTAGCGTGTATTTGGGGGATGAAAATGGGGTGTTTTTTTGAAGTGTTTTGGAACCGAAAATGGGGGGTAAAAAAGGGGCATTGGGAAGGGTTAAAGGACGAACGCCCGCAATCCCTTTACAGAAGCGGATTTGCGAGGAGTGTTAAAAGTCATGTAAAAATAACTGCGCTTTCTTTTTCAACAAACTGCGCTTTTCGTTACGACAAACTGCGCTTTCTTTTTTGAAGGACTCCGCAGATGCTTTTTTTATCCCCCTCCAAAACACCCCCAAAAATCCCCCTCTAAAACCGCCCCAATTTACCTCTCCAAAACCACCCCAAAATATGGCTCTGTTTTAACCTCCAAAACAGCCCCGTTCTTCAGTCAAAATTTCGTCTTATTCTTCGGGGCAGTTTCGGAAGCGTCTTTACATAAAAAAACTTGGAGAGGGATATTCTTTGTAATCTCCGAATCGTAAAAAAAGGAGGAACTGCACCAAAACAATTGTTTTAACGCAGTCCCCCCTTTAGGCTTTATACCAGGACCCCTAACAGCCTATTGTAGTTAGGTTTTAGGGTTTATTACTTAAGGCTAACCAACAGGTCTTTGCCTTCTCCTTCAAAAATAAGTTTGTCTTCTTTGGCTAACCAACCGAGGGCGGCATATACATCCTTTTCGGTTTTTAGAGTCGTAGCTTTCTTAATAGCTTTGATGTCCATAGGTTTTCCATTTTGTTCCAAAGCTCTCCAAACTTCCCCTGCATTGGCTCCAATTTGATTTCTCATCTTATAGTCTTTTTATTATTAGGTTAATAAATACACTTAACACGATATGCCAAAGGTACAAATAAGTCTCTAAAAATCAACCCTTTTAGTTTTCCCAAAGGTATTCCTATTGTATTGTTATTAATAAATAGGGGGTATATTAAAATTCTGCCCCTTACCTAAGCGGAAGATACTATATGTATGAAATAAAGCCTCGACTTTCCCAAGCCGAGGCTTTGCTACATCAAAAAGACTTCGCATCTTTATGATACATAACTAATTACACGTCTGCAAAGTTGCACTTTCGGGATTACAATCCCAAACAAATATTGCTTTGCCCGCAGCGGATAGATGAAGATATTGCGGAAAAGACCCTGTACGCTTGGTTGACAGCGTGATAGACCACCTTAAACTGGACAATTTCAAGAAGCTCTACAAGGAAAGAGGTCGCCCCCCTACCATCCCAAGATGATACTCAAGGCTATTGTATATGGATACATGAATAATTTGTACTCCTGCCGCAAGATAGCCTCGGCACTCAGGCGCGACATTCATTTAATTTGGCTGGCTATGAGAAACCCGACCACAACTCCATCAACCGTTTCCGCGACCGCCTTAAGGAGGAGATTAATATGGTTTTCATGCAGATTGTGCTCATCCTTGCAGAGAAAGGGGTCATCACATTGGACGTTGAGTATATCAATAGCATCAAGATAGAATCAAAAGCTAACAAGTACACCTTCGTATGGCGCAAGTCGACCGAGAAAAACCGCCCCAATCTGGTAAAGAAGATTGAAGTGCTGCTTGGTCAGAAAGATTACACCATTGCCCAAGAAAACGCTCGTGAAGATGACAAGATGAGCTTTACTTCCGAGGATTTGAGGACAATCGCAGGAGATCTGAACCAGTCACTGGCGAACAGCCCAAAGCCTCAAGAGGGGGGGACAGAGGAAAGAGCGCAGTTTGTTATAATGCCAGGCAATCGGAGTGCTATCACCTATCATTAGGCATGTTAACACCATTCACTAACAGCACGAGGGGACTACACCTATTTTCTTTTATATACAATACTCCATCATACAGCTCGAGTTAAAACTTATCCCAAAATGTTCCTCTGCAATATACGACTAGAAGGCCTTGCTTTTTGTTTTTAGTTTCACGATATTTGCAATTATACACCAAGTTATATTAACAAAAACTCTATGAAAAAACATTGTTTAAGCCTCTTTTCGGGATTAAGTATAGCGATATTTTTCAGTGCATGCTCCTCCTCACCAGCTCTCTCTTTCAAAAAAACTCAAAGAGGTAAAAGACTTTCACTTCCACGATAAAGGAATGGACGATTATTGGGTTGCTAACAGATATCGAGAGTCCGACTTTGACCTACATAGGAATATTCAATGCAACAAAAGGCCCTCAAGAGAGAGATAAGAAAGACGTTGTAATAGATACAACTGACACAGAGTCGAATTTCACTAGATTCTGCGACATGATTACTTACGATCTATAAATACCGCAATGAAGATCAAAATCCTATTTTTTGCCCTAGCTATAATGGTGCTAATGACTGGTTGCCCCTCGATAACGGGATGTTTGCAAACCCACGACTATGTTAGTGATATACTAGAAAATCATAGAGACCTAAAAGCCATTCCGCTGGAAAGCAACGCCATTGCTATAGGAATGGTAACGCCCGAACAGCGCGACTCTGACTATACGGGATTTATCACCGAAAAACAGAGGAAGCAAGAACGAGAACACCTTAAAAGGCTACACCAGTTTCAGCAAGAGGTGGGCGATGTTGGCTTCCCCGAAACTACGGACCAATGCATTGGCCCCACTAGGCCTGCCAGTTTATATTACAACGTTTACCTAGAAAACTCTTTGGTCCGTATTAACATTGTTGCAAAAGAGGATTGGGACAGCGAACACCCTACAGGTAGCTTGTTAGATGACCAGTTTTTGCTTTTGACTTATTCTTGCGATAAATATGTAAAGCAAAAATTCCGTATCAGCGACAAGGATGTAGCAGCACACAAAGCAACTATTCAGGACCCTTTTTTTAAAGAGCTGGACGACAAACTACGGAAAGCCCGCTTGTACCGGCCCGACCCATTGGCCATTTGTGGTTTGGTTTCCGAGAAAGGAATCGCCAACTACCGCCTTATTAATATACCGGGTATAAAGCTACCGTTCCTGGACAAATCCGTGGAGAGCAATTTTCAGCTCCTCGTATTAAAACCTGTAACCCCCAATGTTAAAGGGAAAAGCATAGAGATACGACTCTTCTTTAGAAATAAGGAGCGAGTAGTACTCCCTTACACTTTTAACTGAACATCATATGGTAGTTAATACACACAAGAGGCAAGGGGAAGGCTGTGTGTAGTTAACGGGCGTTTGTTGGTAAGTGATTTTTTAATTTTATCTTTGAGGTGAAAGCTTGTTTCCAAAACCTAGGAACCCTCCTAAGTAATATGTTGGTTACAAACATGAACCAACAACCTTTATGAAACCACCTAATATATCCCTGTGGCACAGTTGGTTAATGTATGCCATGTTAGCGGTGGGAGCAATGGGGCTTAACACTTGCTCCAGCGTACCACTAATGGGCCGAAGCCGTGTTATGCTTGTGCCAGACGGTGTTATTTTACAAAACAGCTTTCAGAAGTACCGGCAATTTATAGCCCGCGCCCCCAAAGAAAGCACGGGAGCGACAATGGATTTATACCGCACTGCTGGCGGACTAAAAAGGTTGGAGCTGGGGCTGCAAATAGGAGTAGGCATTGAGTGGAGCCGACTACCATTAGGACTTAACTACCAATTGGGATTACTGAACCAAGCCCAACTGCAACAGCAACGTTATTTGGCACAAGGCGGAATTATTTCGCTGGGCATCCGGTTTTGACACTTTTTGCAATTTCACTATAAACAACTCAACCTATGAAACGCAAACACTTTTTTTACTTACTAACACTTTTAGGAATAAGCCTTTGGGACATACAGGTAAATGCCCAAGAATGGAACAATGAAACGCCTACACTGCTTCACCCCAACGAGGTTAAAGTGGACCTGCTGAATTCACTACTTCTTTTGCGCCCCACAGTGCAATATGAACGTTTGCTAAAACCCGACCTTGGCGTGGGCGGTACGATATCGGTAGTTGCCAGTAAATCCGGAACTATAGGAATATACCCCACTGTTAGCGCATCGGCATTTACTCGGTGGTACTTTAAGGGAAGTGGATTAAGCCAACAAAAAGTAGGCTCGGGCTTCTTTATTGGTGCTATAGCTGCATATAACCACTATAGGCTTAAGAACGATGACACCGACCCTCGCCCACAAACAAACGGGGGGCTGGGCCTTGGTTTTGAATTGGGCTGGAAATACCTTTCGGTATCCAACTGGATTGGCGAAACCGGAGTATCGGTGGGGCGAAACTTTATAGGAACAGCCAGTAACGTAGTACTACCCCCCGTTTTTGGTCAGTACTACATTACCGTTGGGCGTAGGTTCTAACCAGTTAACCACCCATATGGGGCAAAAATAATATCTTTGCCTTGCAGGAATAGTTGCTGTTCTTGTCGTTACCGATGAGCAACAGCAACTTTTTTACTCCTAATAACTTAAACCCTAATACCATATGGCTTTATTACAAGAACTGGAAAAACAAGGGAACTGGCTTTTTCGTTACCGTAGCTACTTACCTATTGTACTGTTACCTTTGGAGTTGCTGGTACTTTATTACCAAATGAGAAGCTTTGATGCCCTTTTTGTAAAAGCATTATCCAACTGGCACTCCTACACTTTTATATGCCTGCTCGTTGGCTCGTTGGCTCGTTGGCTTGTTGGGCTTAGCCATTAGGGTTTTCACCGTAGGGCATACCCCTGCCAACACCTCGGGGCGCAACACAGCACAAGGGCAAGTTGCCGACGAAGTAAACAAAACCGGTATCTACTCCATGGTGCGCCACCCCTTATACCTGGGCAATTACTTCATGTGGCTGGCAATTGCCATGATGACGGTTAGCCCCCTCTTTGTTATAGCATTTTCGTTGGCGTACTGGGTGTATTATGAACGCATCATGGTGGCCGAAGAGCAGTTTTTAAGCCGTAAGTTTGGCGCAGAATATACGGATTGGGCCAATATAACCCCCGCATTTATTCCTAAACTAAGCGCTTATACAAAACCTAAATACTCCTTCTTGTGGCGAAAAGTTGCCAAAAAGAAAAAAAACGGACTCTTAGCGTTGTGCCTACTATTACTGCTGATGTCGTTGGTTGTTACCCGTACATTCCAAGGATTTATAGCGCCCGACTGGCTGATGATAAGCCTCACCATAGCATCGTCCATTGCTTATGTTGTACTTAAAGTGCTAAAGAAAAAGCACCTGCTGGACGAACCTGGCAGATAACCTCCCCTTATCCACCTATAGCCCGCACATAGCCTTTCCCAATACAAACTTTTCCAGCGGCTACGCTATAGCAGGGGCGGCGGTGTACACTCGCCAGCAGCCTACAATTTTATAACACAGGTTGCTCGCCCTCATAACGGCCATTATTATGCCAAGGCCGAACTACTCCACTGGCACAAATACAACGCCAAAGGCAAGATACCGTGGAGCGTGTTTTTTTGTGGTTCCGAGTGTGCCCGAATAGCCCCTAAAGCGGTATGCTATTCCCCGCAGGTAAAGGCCGTTTTATACTAAGCCGTCCAGCAGGCGTCCACAAAAATACACGAGCATGAAGCACCAACACTCCCTGCCGTACCGTATTTAGCCTACTGCACTCAGCAAAAACAAGCCCTGCAACACCTGACACAAAACCATTCCTTGGGTGTTTTGCTAAACTTCACACCTCAACAACGAAGCCAATCCAACTGGAACGCATCGTTACAACACCTACAAAAAGGTATTACTTTGGACTTCTATTGCTGCATTGTAATTTGGCCTCACCAACGACACCTACATTTATACCGTTCAGATGCTGGCATGACCTACCTGGAAGGCGGACAACGTGTTAGCAAAGCCTCTACAAGGCTCGAAAGCTATGGAGCTATTGACGAAGTAAACTCTTTTATTGGAAAAGCCTCGGGAAAAGAGTCCGCTACTACAATATATAACATTCAAAAAAAACACATAGATTATGTACTGGACACTTGAACTTGCATCCAAACTGAATGATGCTCCTTGGCCTGCCAGCAAAGACGAACTGATAGACTACGCTCAACGCAGCGGAGCACCCATGGAGGTAATAGAAAACCTACAAGAAATTGAAGACGAGGACGAAGTATACGATTTCTATTGAAGAGACCTTTGCACGGCAACTGGTCTAGAGCCAACTTTTAACTACTTGTTTATTAGGTGATTAATTGTCATCTTTGAGTAGTATTTAAGACGTAATTTACTATGGCACGGAGACAGAAAAATAGAGAA
>JAEWGA010000038.1 GCA_023388555.1 Bacteroidota bacterium
GTTTCGGCCAGTAGGGGTATTGTCAGGTAGGAGGCGTATAGCCGTGTGCGGTGGTACTGGTTGCTATTTTCCCAGGTTATTCCATTGGTATTGTAGTCCGGTTTGTAGGGGCTGTAACTGTATAGTAGGTTCCATTGGAAGCCTATACCTGTTACGAAGGTTAGGGGGTAGTCCAGGATGTCGGCACGGAGGTCCACCACGCCAAGCTCGTATCGTAAGCTGTGCCAAGGTTCTGCATTGTTTTTGCTCCATGCCTCTTTGGAAGGGGTTACACTTAATGCCGAGATAGCTATGCCAGAGTAGTGAGCAGTGAGTGCCGTACCGGTTTTGGAGTGGTTGAAGCCAGTTAGTATGCGGTACTTTTCGGCTCGGGGTACACCTGTTTTCCACTGGAAGTTAAAGCTGTTCCTGTGTTGTTGTGCTTGTAGGGTAAGCGTGGCCAGGATGGCTACGCTTAGTGTAAAGCACAGGCGAAGGGATCGTTTTTTACATACTGCAATGTACATGCTAACCAGTATAGGGTTAATCCTGTTTGTTGTAAACGGTGAGGGTTGGGAATGGGAAGCCGATGCCTTTTTTGTTGAAGTGGTCGTAAACTTTTTGGTTAAAGTCGAAGTAAACATCCCAATACTCATCGTTTCGGCACCAAGCCCTTACCAGGATATCTACGGAGCTATCGTTAAGGGCTTTAAGGTGTACTACGGGTTGGGGGTCGGTTTGTATTCGGCTGTCCTCTTTTAGCAGAGCCATAATTTCTTGTTTAGCCATGTTTACATCGGTGTTGTATTCTACGCCAATAATCCATTCCAAGCGGCGGTTAGGGTCCAGGGAGTAGTTTACGATGGCGTTGGAGGTCATGACCCCGTTGGGGATGTAAACTTTTTGACGGGAAGCGGTACGTAGTACGGTATGGAAGATGTTAATAGCTTCTACGGTACCACTTCCGGCCGATGTTTCTACCCAGTCGCCCACATGAATAGGCCTTGTTACCAGGAGAACAATTCCGCCAGCCAGGTTTTTTAAGTCGTTACTTAAAGCCATACCTATGGCTACACCGGCAGAAGCTAAAAGGGCCGCAAAGGATACTACCTCTATTCCTAAACTGGACAAGATGGTTATGGCCAGTAGTACATATAACGATATGCTGGTGAGGCTACTGGTAAAGGATATTACTGCGGGGGCAACCTGGCGGTGTGTCATTACGGCTTTAACGGACTTCACAATCCATTGTATAAGCCAACGCCCTATAATAAACAGCAGTATGGCTACCAAAACTTTTGTGCCAAACATAATGAGTTTAGGGAACCAATACTCTAAGGTGTAATTGGACCACTCGAAGCGAGGAGCATTCATGCCTATCTTGTTTTTTCTTGTGAATGAATAAATATGTACTTTTAAACCAACTACAAAGATAACGATATCCTTTATGAAGACTTGTTACGCTTTATTGCTTGGTATGATATCGCTAACAACGTGGGCGCAGACGCCGTTGGCCAGTAGGTACGCTGCGGCTGTGGAACGTTACTATGCGGCTTTGGAACATAACCGGCCGGACTCGGCACTGTACTACCTGGGGGAGGCGTTGGAGATATGGCCACAATCGCCCACCAATTACCTTTTATATGGGTTGCAGGCCGACTTGCTGTTGCAGCGGAAAGATACCGTTCCGGCCCTTTCGGCACTATCCAAGGGACTGCTGTTGCGCCCTAATGAGGCATCGTTATTGCTTAAACGTGCCGAGTTGCTGTTGTTACAACACAAGTATACAGCAGCGCTGGCGGACTATGACAACCTGCTGTTGCAAAGCCCCAACCATGAGCCTGCCCTATACAACCGCGCCTTAGTTAAGTTGGCTTTGGGCTTGTTGGAGGGGGCGCAGGCCGACTTGGAGAGTATTGTTAAGCATAACGACAAAGCTTACCAGCCCCGACTTATGATTGCCGAGGTGCTGTTGCGCAAAGGTGCCGATGATAAGGCCGAGAAGGTATACAACTATTTGGTGAACACTTACCCCTCTATCCCAGAAGCCTACCGCCGGCGTGCCGCCCTTTACCTGCAGCAAAAACGAAAGGCTTTGGCGGCGGCCGATGTGTATAAGATTTTTGAGTTAGGAAAGAACATTGGGTATAGAGACTACCTGCTAAGGGGGCGGTTGGCGTTGTTGGAGGGTGATAAGGTTACCGCTGCCCGCGACTTCCGGATGGCGCAAAGCCTTGGCGCACCCGCTGCCGAGCTTAAGGCTATGGAGCAACAGCCGTAAGGGGCTACCTGCTGGCATCGAGCCGTTCCACGGATTTCACCCCTTTGGCTCCCCGTAGCTTCTTGAGTAACATATTTAGGGGGGAAACACCTTTAACGTATATGGTGAAGTACCCTATGAACAGGCCGTCGTGCGACTCGATGTTGAAGCTACGGAGCGATACGTCGGCCTCTTTGTCGATTTGACTACTGATGTTGTTTACTACCGAGATGTCGTCGTTGCCAATAATTTTTACGGTTACTTCGTAGCCACCGCTGTTTTTGCTTGTCCACTCGGCTTGCAGAATGCGGTACCCGTAGCGTGCATAAAGGTCGGGAGCATTGGGGCAATCGTGCCGGTGTATGCGTATCCCGTTGTTGGAGACGAAGGCAAAAACTTTGTCGCCGTAAATGGGGTTGCAGCATTTTGCCAGTTTATACTCTATGCCCGATAGGTTTTTATCTATTAAAAGGACATCGTTACTTTGGGCTATTTGTTCGGCTGTTGTTTGTGCTACAAAGGCGTCGGCACCTTCCCGTTCGGGGTGTTCTGTGGTGGTTGTGTGTTCTTGTGCTGTTTTGTATTCGTCCAGGAAAGTGTTAAGGTCAATAACTTCTGCGCTTACGGCACGGAAGAAGTCGGTAACGGTTTTGTAGCCTTTTCGTTTAATAAGGCGTGTAAAAGTGGCGTCGTCGTATTCTATTTTCCGGTTTTTCAGTTTGCGTTGCAGCTCCTCTTTGGCGTAATCCAGAGCTTTGGTTTGCTGCTCGCGCAGGTGCTGTTTTATTTTACCTCGGGCCTTGGCTGTTACTACAAATTGCAGCCAGTCTGGCTTGGGTTGTTGCGTGTTTGCTGTTAGTACCGAAACCGAGTCGCCGTTACGTAATACGTGGCGGATGCTTACATTTTTGTCGTTCACCTTTCCGGATACGCACCGTTCTCCTAAGCCGCTGTGTATGGCAAAGGCGAAGTCCAGGACAGTAGCGCCTTGGGGGAGTTTAATGAGGTCTCCTTTAGGGGTGAATACATATATCTCCCGCTCGTACAGGTCCATTTTGAATTCTTTTATCAGCTCTTCGTTGTTGCTGCTTTGTTGTTCCAGGACACGGCGTACGTTGGTCATGAATTCGTCTAACCCGCTTTCGGACTTGATGCCTTTGTATCTCCAGTGGGCAGCCACGCCTCGTTCGGCTATTTCGTCCATTCTGCGTGTTCGTATTTGTACTTCTACCCACTTGTTTTCGGGCCCCATAACGGTGATGTGTAGGGACTCGTAGCCGTTGGACTTGGGGATAGATATCCAGTCCTTAAGCCTTTTGGGGTTGGGGCGGTACATGTCCGTAACCACAGAGTATACCTGCCAGCATTTGCTGCGCTCTTCGGCTTGTGGTACGTCCAGAATGATGCGTATGGCGAAGAGGTCGTAAATGGCCTCGAACTCAATATTCTGTTTTTTTAATTTGTTGCGTATGGAGGATATGGATTTTGTTCGGCCCTTAATTTCGAAGTTCAGCCCTGTGCGTTCTAATTCCTTTTTTAAGGGTGCAATGAAGGAGGCTATGTAGGCGTCGCGCGAGGCTTTTGTTTCGTTGAGTTTCCGTTTAACAAAGGAGAATGTTTCGCGGTCCGAGAATTTAAGGCAGAGGTCTTCCATTTCTCCTTTAAGGGTGTATAAGCCTAACCGGTGCGCTAAGGGGGCGTATAAAAAGGCTACTTCGCGGGCCAAAATCATTCGTTCGGGCTGGGTTCCTACTCTGTCGGCTAAGCGCATAGCGGTAATACGTTCGGCAATGAGGATAAGTATTACACGTATATCCTGGGCAAAGGAGAGAAGGAAGTGGCTGAAGTTGTTGCTGGTTACAGCTAAGTCGCGCCCGTAAAGCTCGAATACCCGTATAAGGTTGCTCACGAGTGTTGCTACCTCCGGCCCAAAGGTTTGGGTTACCTGTTGTAAGGTGTAGGAGCCGCGTTGCACGGGAAGGCACAACAGTATTGCATTTATTGCGGCTTCGCCCAGCCCTATCTCTTGTGCAGCAGCAATGGCAGTGAGTAAAGGGCGGGCTACTTGTAGCTCTTCGCCTTGGGGAAGTGTTGTTGCTGTGGTGCGCCATAGTTTGGAGAGGGTTAGCCGTTGGGGGTAGCCTATGGAAAGGGGCTGGCGGTACAGGTCGCGTACTATGGCCGGGAGGTTGGATATGTACTTTTGCGAGAGCTTCATAGGGCTGCTTTTTTAGGTGAGAAACGGTTGCGTCTTGTTCAAAAATACCAATTATCTGGCTAATAGGTTGGGCTGTTTATGAGGGGCTTGCGGGAGAAGGAAAAAAAAAGCCCCTAACCTGCCGAGGGTGCCTCTGGCGGTTAGGGGGTGTTTCCCTTAGAGTGGGGGAGGGGTTATTGGTCGTACCCTTTGTCTTCGCGGGGTTTGATATCCAGCAGTACGGGGCGAATCATATTTTCGGGCGAGAGTATTTTGTTTAGCTCTTCTTGTGTTAGTAGCCCTTTTTCTATGACAATTTCGCTGATGCTTTTGCCCGTAGCTACGGCCTCTTTTGCAACCTTAGTGGCATTTTTGTAGCCAATAAAGGGGTTAAGGGCGGTAACCACACCCAGGCTTTCTTGTACGTGTTTTCGGCAATTCTCTTCGTTTGCTTCAATACCTATAATACAACGCTCGCGTAGGGTGTCCATACCGCTCATAAGGTACGAGGCGGACTCGAAGCAGCATTGTGCCATAATAGGCTCCATGGCATTAAGCTCCAACTGGGAGGCTTCCCCTGCTAAGGTAACACAAACGTCGTTGCCAATAACCTTGTAGGCTATTTGCGACATTACCTCGGGTATTACGGGGTTCACCTTACCGGGCATTATGGATGAGCCAGGTTGCATGGCGGGTAGGCGTATCTCTCCTAAGCCGCAACGTGGGCCAGAGGAGAGCAACCGGAGGTCGTTAGATATTTTGCTGAGCTTAACGGCTAACTTTTTAAGGGCACCATGGTAGCCAATCATGTGGGAGGTGTCGGAGGTTGCCGCCACCAAGTCGCCCGAGGAGTGGATGTTCCACCCGGTGATATCCCTTAGTGCTTCGGTGCATTTTTCGCGGTAGCCAGGCTCGGAGCATATACCTGTACCTATGGCAGTAGCTCCCATGTTAATGGTGAGCAGCTGTGTTGCGGCGTGTTCCAGGTTGGGAAGCTCTTCTCGAAGAATGGAGGCAAAGCCATGGAAGGTTTGCCCTAAGGTCATGGGTACGGCGTCCTGCAGCTGGGTGCGCCCCATTTTTAGGATATGGTCGAACTCTTTTCCCTTTTCTTCGAAGGCTTCCACCAACTGCTGTACGTGTGTTACAAATTGTAAGTGTGTGCCGTATAGCCCTAAGTGTATGGCTGTGGGGTAGGCGTCGTTGGTGGATTGGGACACATTAACGTGGTCGTTAGGCGAGCAGTAGCGGTAATGCCCATGCTCGTGCCCCATAATTTCCAGTGCGCGGTTAGCAATAACCTCGTTGGCGTTCATGTTAGTTGTGGTGCCAGCACCGCCCTGAATCATATCCACAGGGAAATGCTCCAGGTGCTTCCCTTCCATAATCTCTTGGCAGGCTTGCTGTATAGCCTTTGCGCATTCGTGCTGGATAACGCCAAGCGCTTCGTTAGCACGGGCTGCTGCCATTTTGGTCATGGCCAGTCCGCGAACAAAATGGGGGTAGTGGTTGAGTTTGAAGGGGGAAATTTGGAAGTTTTCCAACCCTCGGAGGGTTTGCACACCGTAGAGGTGTTCGTCGTTGAGTTCTCTTTCACCCAAGAGATCGCTCTCGATTCTTGTTTTAGACTTGATGTCCATACAAATTATTCTTTCATAATAGATTATACTACCGCCCAAGTCCGAAGCCTTTGGGCGGTAGTATTTGTAGTTATTAAGGTTGTTTGGAGTTCAAGGGGCGGGGGTTAATCTTCTAACTTGTGAATAACTAACCCCGAGCGTAGTTTAGGCTCGAACCAGGTGGTTTTAGGAGGCATTATGTTGCCGGTGTCGGCAATATCTATGAGTTGCTTCATGGAAACGGGGTAAAGAGCTAAGGCGGCTTTCATTTCGCCACTGTCTACCCGCTTTTTAAGTTCTCCTAAGCCTCGTATTCCTCCCACAAAGTCGATACGTTTGGAGGTGCGTAGGTCTTCGATACCTAAGATGTCCCTTAGTATTAGATCCGAGGATATGGTAACGTCCAGTACGCCTATGGGGTCGTTGTCGTTATAGGTATCCTTGTGTGCTGTAAGGGAGTACCAATGCCCTGCCAAGTAGAGCGCGAAGTTGTGGAGGCGTGCAGGGGTATAAATTTCGGTACCCATATCTTCCACGTCGAAGTGGGTGCGGAGTTTATTTAAGAACTCTTGTTCCGATAGCCCGTTAAGGTCCTTTACTACGCGGTTATAGTCGATTATAGTAAGGTGGCTGGCGGGGAAGCAAACGGCCATGAAGTAGTTGTACTCCTCCTCTCCGGTGTGGTTGGGGTTGTTTTGGGCTTTTTCGGCACCAACCCGTGCGGCGGCAGCTGAGCGGTGATGCCCATCGGCAATGTACAAATAGGGTATTTGTGCAAAGGCGTTGGTGATGGTTTGGATGTCGTTGGGGTCGCGCACTACCCAGAAGGTGTGCCCAAAGCCGTCCAGCTCGGCTACAAAGTTGTACTCTGGCTCTTGTTGGCGGTATTTGTTTATGATAGCTTCCAAGGTGTCGTTATCGGGGAAAGCCAAGAATACCGGCTCGATGTTGGCGTTGTTAATGCGCACATGTTTCATGCGGTCCTCTTCCTTATCCTTGCGGGTTAGCTCGTGCTTCCGGATAACGTTGTTCATGTAGTCGTCCACGTTAGCTCCCAGGACAATGCCGTATTGGGTTTTGCCGTTCATGGTTTGGGCGTATATGTAGTAGTAGGGCTCGGGGTCCTGCACTAACCAGCCTTGTTGTTGGAAGTTAGCAAAGTTTTCGGCGGCTTTGTCGTATACGTCGGCGTCGTGTTCGTCCTTCCCTATGGGGAAGTCAATTTCGGGGCGTATGATGTGGTATAAGGACTTTTCGTTGCCAGCAGCTTCTTCTCTGGCTTCGTCGCTGTTTAGTACATCGTAGGGACGGGAGGCAACTTGTGTAACTATTTCCCGTGGTGGGCGAATGCCCTTGAAGGGTCTTACTTTAGCCATATTGTAGGGGTTAGTAAGTGGATATTATCTGTTTACAAAGGGTAAATATAGCTATTCTTTGGCTTTTGTCTGTTAGTTTACCCTGAAGGGAGCCTCTCCTTTGTGCAGGAAGTTGGCAATTTGGCGTGCAGCTGCTAAGCCAGCGTTGCAATTTGCTTCGGCGGTTTGAGCACCCATTTTTTTAGCCGTGGCCAGGTATTGTTTGGGGGCGAGGGCTTCGAATTCGGCTGCTTTGTCGGGCTGCAAGTCGGTAAGGTAAGAGAGGTCGGGGCGTTCCTGCAGAATTCTCAGCAGGTCTGCTTCGTTAATAACGTCCTTGCGGGCTGTGTTTACCAAGATGGCGCCTTGGGGTAAGCGTTTAAGTAGGTCGTAGTTTACGCACCCTTTGGTGTCGGCACAACTGGGGATAGAGAGGGATACTATATCCGAGTTTTCGAAGAGGTACTCGCGCTCCTTAACAAAGGTGTAGCCTTCCCGTTTTTCTCCGTTGCTGTTGCACTTGCGCGACAAACATAGCGGTTCCATACCAAACCCAGTGGCTATACGTGCTACTTCGCGCCCAATGTGGCCGTAGGAGAAGATGCCTATGCGCCGCCCTTTGAGTTCGCCACCGCTGGTACCGTCGAAGCGTTTACGCAGGTGGTACAGGAGCATGGCAAAGGCAAGCTCGGCCACGGCGTTGGAGTTTTGGCCTGGGGTGTTCATTACACAAACGTTATGCTCGGCAGCTGCTGCGCAGTCCACATTGTCGTAGCCAGCGCCGGCACGTACTACAACTTTTAGTGCGGGTGCTGCTTCAATAACTTCTTTGTCTATTTTATCGCTTCGTACAATAATAGCTTCAACGTCCTTAACGGCGTTTAATAGCTCCTGTTTTGTGGTGTATTTTTCCAGCAGAACGGGAGTTAGCCCTTCTTGTTCCAAAAGGGATACTATTTGGTTGCGAGCACCTGGTGCAAAAGGTTTTTCGGTAGCAATTAGAACCTTACTCATGGTGGATAAACTTTAGCTAAGGTGGGGTAAAAAAAAGAAGGACCAAAGGCGACACGTAAATTAGGGGTTACGTGCCAGCTTTGGTCCGGTAGGTTAGTTGTTACAGTTTGCGTTCGAAGGCTTGCATGCAGTCCACCAACGCTTTAACGCTTTCAAGAGGCATGGCGTTGTATATGGAGGCGCGGAAGCCACCAATAGAGCGGTGCCCTTTCAAGTTGCACATGCCGTGTTCGGTGGCAAATTTCATGAAGGCGTCTTGTTGGTCTTGGTATTCGTCCTTCATTACGAAGCAAACGTTCATGATGGAGCGGTCCTCGGGGTTTGCTGTGCCTCGGAATATTTTGGAGCTGTCGATAGCGTCGTATAGTACGCGTGCTTTTTCTTCGTTTATTTTTTGGATAGCTTTAACACCGCCTAACTCTTTGTACCAGCGCATGGTTAGCATGGCCACGTATACAGGGTATACGGGAGGGGTGTTGTACATGGATTCTTTTTCTATATGTATGCTATACTTTAGCATGGTGGGTAGCGTGCGGTCCACCTTATCCAGCGCATCCTTGCGGACGATGCAGAATGTAGCACCCGCTGGGGCCAAGTTCTTTTGGGCACCGCCGTACACCAACAGGTAGTTGGAAAAGTCCACTTCGCGGGTAAAGATGTCCGACGACATGTCGCAAATCATGGGTATTGGCGAGCTGAGGTCGTGCCGTATTTCGGTCCCGTAAATGGTGTTGTTGCTGGTATAGTGGAAGTAGTCGGCATCTGTGGGGATGGTAAAGTTTTTGGGGATATAGCTATAGTTTGCATCTTTCGAGCTGGCAACCACCTCTACTTCGCCCAACAGCTTGGCCTCCTTAATAGCTTTGTTTGCCCAGGTACCGGTATCCAAGTAAGCGGCTTTGCGTTGCAAAAAGTTTTGGGCAGCCATGCTAAATTGTAGGCTGGCACCGCCACCTAAAAATATAACCTCGTGCGTTTCGGGGATATCCAGCAGTTCGCGAAACAGCTTACGAGCTTCGGCCATTACGGCAACGAACTCTTTGCCACGGTGTGAAACTTCCAGGATAGATAGCCCTGTGCCAGCAAAGTCGATGATTGCATCGGCAGCTTGCCGTATTACGCTGTCGTTCAGGATTGAAGGACCAGCCGAAAAATTGTGCTTTTTCATAAGTTCTCTGTGCTTAAAAAGATTAGGTGTGCCTAATGTAGTACATTATTTTCAGATACACCAAGTTTTTGCCTCTTTTTGGGTGGGAAAAGTGTGTTTCGCCCCCTTGGACTTCTACACCATACCTCTTAAGAATAGGGTTGTATGGGCCGCAACAGGAGGAAAAGTGTTGCACAAATGGCTTTGAATGCTTTACTTTGTTGCAGAAATTAAGGGATAGTACTTGTTGTAAGAACTATCTGCTCTCTGGTCGCCGGGGGGTGCGGTGTTAATGCACCTGCTGAGAATATACCCCTGAACCTGTACGGATAATGCCGACGTAGGAATGAGTGAACCACCCTTTTCGTTAGCACACCAAAGCCCCCTGAGGCAAGGTGTTAGGCATAAGCTGATACAGTACCCAGGCCAGGTACTTGTGTCGGCTTTTTTTGTTTGGAGAAAAGGTGTTGCTGTTGCAATTGCACCTAAGTCCGGGAACATAGGGGATGATTTGTTACCACAAGGCAGGCTGTACCCAGGGTTTAGCAATAGGCTTTGGCGTAGTACTACCGCATAAGTATAACAGCTAAAAACAGTAACAATGAAACAAACCTTACGCCTTACCCCCATGCTATTAGCTTTGCTGGGAGCCTTTCCTTTAGCCGCACAGCAGCCCGATACACTGAGGAGCTACCAGTCGGCCGAAGTAGAAATTTTAGGTACACGCCCTAACGTGAATACGCCTGTAACCCAGCAACGCATTAAGGCGGACGATTTGCAGCGCAGCAAAATTGCTTGGGACCTACCCACACTCCTCAGCGGCACACCTTCGTTATACACCATTTCCGATGCCGGAATAATGGGCGGGTACACCTCCTTCTCGGTACGGGGAGTAGACCCCTCACGCATTAATATTACACACGACGGAGTGCCCCTTAACGACAGCGAAAGCCAAGCCGTTTTTTGGGCTAATATGCCCGACTTTGCCTCCCGCCTCTCCAATATAGTAGTGGTGCGGGGTGTGGGGGCTTCTACCTTCGGTGCCGGTGCTTTTGGAGGTACTATGGATATGGCAAGCGCACCCAATGCCATGCACGCCGGTGGAAGCTTCTCTCAGGCATTAGGTATGTACGGCCTGCGTAAAAGCTATTTGCGCTTGGAGACAGGACGCCTGAAAGGCGGTTTTGCGGCAACAGCGCACCTCTCCGATATCGCCTCTCGTGGTTATGTGGATAGGTCCGGCGGGAAGGGTCGCTCCGTTATGCTGCAAGCCTCTTGGCTGGGCCACGGAAAATCGCTTCACCTAATGCACAACAGCGGAATACAGCAAACCGGGATTGCATGGAATGGCCTCTCGGCCGAAGATGAAGCCAAGTATGGGCGTACCTTCAACGATGCCGGACTAATGAACCCCGGTTTCGATAAAAAAGGAGAACAACCACGCTACTATAATAACACCGATAACTACCTACAGCGCCATACTCACTTGCGCTGGAGACACCTCCTCTCCAACAATTGGCGCTACGCTCTTACCTTGCATCATACTTACGGACACGGATTTACACACGAATACCGTACCGGAAGAAGAGCTCGCGAATACGCCCTTAACAACACAAAGGATAAGTACAACCTTATACGCGAAAAATACCTGGACAACAACTTCGCTGGCGCAATTGCTACAGTAGAGTACCGAAATAACGGGTGGCAGGTAACCAGCGGGCTATCCGTAAACGGGTTCAGCAACGACCATTGGGGAGAAGTACCCTACGTGGAAGGGTTATCGTTGCCAGCTGGTGCATATCCGCACGAGTACTACCGAAACCATAGCAAGAAATATGACGTTGCTGGGTATGTAAAGGCCGAATACACCATAGGAAAAGCCCTGCTATATGTGGATTATATGTGCCGAAACGTACGACACACCATGAACGGTAAAACCGATAAATGGAACGATGTAGTAGGCGGATTGGACCAACTGGACTACAACCTAAACTACACCTTCCACCTGCCTAAAGCCGGTATACATTACAGCATAACACCCAACATGTCCGTTTACGGAGCTGTGCAGTGTGGTGCAAAGGAACCTAACAGAAAAGCCTTTACCGAAAGCGTGCAAACTACCCCCGAGGGGAAAAAGGTTCACCCCTCTCCCGAGTATCTGACGGACTGGGAGGCAGGACTGAAGTACACCAACGCCTTTGCTACAGTAGCACTGAACGGATACTACATGAACTATAAGGACCAACTGGTGAGTAACGGACAAAAAAGCGATGTGGGAGAGCCTATCCTGATAAACATCCCCAAAAGCTACCGCATGGGTATAGAGGCCGTTTTGGACCTGAACCTCCCCTACGGAATACGAAGCACCACCAATGCTACATTAAGCCAGAACAAGGCGGTAAACTTTAATGCCGTAGTGGACGGGCACTCCTTCCATTACGAGAAGCCCGACTTATCGCAAAGCCCCTCGGTGCTCTTCAACCAAATGCTCAGTTGGACGCCAGTAGACGCCCTAACCCTACAATGTCACGTGCAATATGTAGGCAAACGCTATATAGATAACACGCAAACCGAACAAGCAACAGTGCCAGGCTACTGTATAACCAATTTAGGCGGCTACTACACTTGGGCATTGGGAGGTAACAGACAGCTGAGGGTGGCTCTGCAAGTGAATAACCTCCTGAATAAAAAGTATGCAACAAACGCTTTCCAGGATGTATGGGTAGAGATGCACGATGGTAAACCCACCTTACAATACTGGATTGGATACCAAAATGCTGCACCGCTCCACCTGCTGGGTAGTGTAACATTGGACTTTTAGTCTGGTGTAACACCTCCCCCCCTCAGTAAACAACCACGGGAGAGCTCCATTGCTGTGGGCTCTCCCGTTTTTTTTTTGATTGGCGGATATTTGCATATTTCAGATTAATGTTGTTACTTTGCCGCACAAAAGGATTTTGGTTTAAGTACCTCCACTGCGGAAATAGCTCAGTTGGTAGAGCATAACCTTGCCAAGGTTAGGGTCGCGGGTTCGAGTCCCGTTTTCCGCTCTTAAATTAGCCAATGGCTAAGCTCGGATGGTGGAATCGGTAGACACGAAGGACTTAAACTCCTTTGGCCAGTCAAACGGCCGTGCGGGTTCAAGTCCCGCTCCGAGTACTAAAACAAAAAGAGGGTGTGCCTATTTC
>JAEWGA010000005.1 GCA_023388555.1 Bacteroidota bacterium
CGGATAGGTTCAGGATCTTAGCCTGACAACTCCTTTTGTTTGGAGTTCTTTGACGATATTGATAACTTAGCAGAGCTGTTGGGGAACCTTCAATATTCCAAAACAGTTCCGAAATATAACTTGACACAGTTTAGTTTACACTCCCCGTAGAATTTTAAGGAAAATATTTAAGAATCTTCGGGGAAGCTCTTTGGAATGTCATCAGATTGGATTTATTCGTTTTTATAAGAGCCTACAAACAAATGTTTTTTTGCAACCTTAAATATATATGGGTAGTGGGTGCAATGGCATTGGGCTTTGCCTCCACAGCAAACGCGCAGCAGTACACGTTGCAACAGGTGCTACAACAAACACGCAACAACTACGCTCAACAGCACAACCTTTATGCACAAATAGGAGAAAGCGCCCGTAAAGCCTTGTGGTATGCCTATTTGCCTCAGCTTGCAGTAAGCGCACAAGGAACAACGCAAAACAAAGTGCCCGAGCTGGAAATACCAATGCTTCCAATGATGGACCTTATACATATACCCAAAGCGCAATACCAAACCTACGTAGAGGCACAACAACTGATATGGGATGGCGGACGCATAGCAGCAGGCGCCAGCTTGGCAACAGCAAAAACCGAGGCACAGCAACAGGAAAACGCCATAACAGCACGAGAGGCCGAGGAACATGCCCGCGAAGTTTTTTTTGGAGTACTGATGCTGGACCAACAGTTGGCTTTGCAACAAAACCTATTAGCGGAATACGACCGACAAGTGAAACGGCTACAAAGCGCCGTTAACGAGGGTGTAGCCACCGCTAACGAGCTGGATTTGCTCCGACTAAAGCAAATAGATGCCACCGAGCAACAGAACCAACTGAACACCGCCCGCCACGCCTTAGTAGTTGCCCTGCTGGCCTATATGGGTACCAAGGAAAACCTACCCGATAGCTCCCTACACTTTGCCGAACCTCCTCTGCCCCCCCAAAAGGAACAGGAAACCCTTGAACAACGCGCCGAGCTACGCCTGCTGGACGCCGAACAAAAGGTGAATAACGCCGAATGGGAACAGTTCCGGACAAACCTTATGCCTACCCTCGGACTATTTATGCGGGTGGGGTACGGGAAGCCCGGGCTGAATATGTTTTCCCCCCATGCCGACTCCTTTTACATTGGTGGCGTAAAACTATCGTGGAACTTAGGAAAATACTACCAGTGGGGGCAGCAACGAAAGCAGTGGAAACAACGGCAACAGCTTTTGCAACTAAAACAGCAGGACGCCCTACGGCAGCTCACCGCCCTAAAAGCCCAGCAACAGGCCCAGGTAAAAAAGTTTGCCTCGTTGCTACAAGCAGACCAACAAAAAATAGCACTACGAACACAACTGCGAAACCGAGCACAGCTTCAGGTGGAAGAGGGCGTACTCTCCGTAACCGACTTTATGGAACAGGAAACAGCCCTTACTGCAGCCAAACAAGAGGCCGAGATACACCGCCTGCAACACCTTAGTGCACTTTATGCCCAGCAGGATTTATACAAGTAACCCTTAGTAAATACCCCAATATGAACAAAATAGTTATGTGGACCGTAATGCTGATGCCTTTGGTGGCTTGCAAGCAAACGAATCCCGATATAATAGGAACAGGACACTTCGAGGCCGATGAAATACAAGTATCGGCCGAGGTTAACGGTAAAGTACTTGCCTGGAACGCCCACGAAGGCAAACAAGTACAACAGGGCGAAGTGTTAGGCCAACTGGACACCCTGCAGTTAGTGCTCCAACGGCAAGCCCTGCAAGCGCAGTCCCAAAGCGTACGAGCCGCCAGCCCCAACATAAAGGTGCAAACAGCGGCCTTGGAGGCCAAGCTAAACCAACTGCAACGGGAACGCTCCCGCACACAAAAACTGGTAACAGCCGGAGCCGCCACACAAAAACAGTTGGACGACTTGGAGAGCGCAATAGCACAAGCCGAGAGCCAACTAAAGGCCCAAAGTTCGGCATTACAACAAAGCAATAGCCAGATAGGTGCCCAGGGGAACGCTCTGGACACCCAAGGGGAACAGCTTACCGACCTTATAGCACGTAGCACCTTGCGTGCCCCCATTACCGGGACTATCCTGGAATGCTACATTAAGCAGGGCGAAATGGCAGGGCAAGGGCGCCCCCTTTACTCCATTGCCAACCTAAAGGAAATGACCTTGCGCGCCTACGTTTCCAATAGCGAAATGAGCCAACTACAAATAGGGCAACAAGTGCAAGTGTTTGTAGATGCTGGAAGCAACGAAATGAAAGCATACCAGGGGAAAGTGGTGTGGGTAGCGGAAAAGTCCGAGTTCACCCCTAAAACAGTACAAACCAAGGACGAAAGAAGCAACCAAGTGTACGCCATAAAAGTGCGTGTGCCTAACGACGGCTTTATTAAGATAGGGATGTATGGAGAAGTACACCGCGCCCAAAAACAATAATACCAATAACGTTATTGTTGCCACCAAGGTGCGTAAAACCTACAAAGGGGCAGCACAAAACTCGGTAGTGGGGGTGGGGGTCACACAGGGGCTATCGTTTAGCGTTAAACGGAACGAAATATTTGGCATTATAGGTCCCGATGGTGCAGGGAAAACAACGCTGTTCCGACTGATGACCTCCTTGCTAAAAGCCGACGAGGGCACAATAACCGTATTGGGACAGAACGCAGCCACAAACTACCGGGCCATTAGGAACCACATAGGTTACATGCCTGGCACTTTCTCTTTATACCCCGACCTTACGGTAAAAGAAACGCTCCACTTTTTTGCAAAACTCTTCGACACCACTGTGGAGGCCAACTACGACTTGGTAAAGCACGTATACCAACAAATAGAACCGTTTCAGCACCGAAGAGCACGAAACCTATCGGGCGGAATGAAGCAAAAACTTGCACTTAGCTGCGCCCTTATCCACAAGCCTCAAATACTGTTTTTGGACGAACCCACAACAGGCATCGACCCCCTTTCCCGGGTGGACCTGTGGGATATGTTGCGGATGCTTAGCAACAGCGGAGTAACCGTAGTAGTTTCAACAGCCTATATGGACGAAGCAAAACGGTGCGACCGCGTGGCTTTTATGCTGGACGGCCAGTTCCTTGCTATTGACTCCCCAAATAAGTTTGAGCAAGAGTACCCCTACCCTTTATTTGCAGTGCACGGAGAGCAACGATTAGAACTACTGGAACGGCTGCGCACCTTCCCCAATACCATAAGCTGTTATGCCTTTGGCGAAACATTACACCTATCGGTTAAGCCCAACACCGAGGTGGCCGAGGTGGAAGCCTTTTTAGCCCGAAAGGGCTTGCAAGCCAACATACATACCATTACGGCAAACATTGAAGATGCCTTTATGAACCTTTCCGAAAACCGTTAGCCATGAACAGCACCAACACCACTGCAACTCCCGTGATAAAGGTAGAAGGGCTAACAAAACGCTTCGGCTCGTTTACCGCAGTGGACCACATATCTTTTGAAGTGTACAAGGGAGAAATATTTGGCTTCTTGGGCGCAAATGGTGCCGGCAAAACAACAGCCATACAAATGCTTTGCGGCATTAGCAAGCCTTCGGGCGGAAAAGGAACGGTGGCTGGCTGCGACGTTATGTCCCAGAACGAGAAAATTAAAAGCCATATTGGCTATATGAGTCAGCGATTTTCGTTGTATGAAGACCTTACCGTACGCGAAAACATACGCCTTTTTGCCGGAATATATGGCATGGACAACAAGGAAATAGCCAAAGGAACGCACGAACTATTGGTACAGCTTAACTTTAACGACTACCGTAACACCTTAGTGCGAAACCTCCCGTTAGGACTAAAACAGAAGCTGGCTTTCTCCATAGCCATATTCCACTCGCCCGAGATTGTATTCCTGGACGAACCCACCGGTGGCGTAGACCCCATTACCCGACGCATGTTTTGGGAAATGATATACGATGCCGCCTACCGCAGAGGAATCACCATATTCGTTACCACCCATTACATGGACGAAGCCGAATACTGCAACCGGGTATCTATTATGGTAGATGGCCAGATACGCGCCCTGGGAACGCCCGCCGAACTAAAAAAACAGTACCAAGCCCAAAGCATGGACGCCCTGTTTAAAGATATAACCAGGCATGCCAAACGTGCCGACTAAAAGGGAACTACCACCATGAAACGGAGTTTTAAGCAGTTCCGAACTTTTGTTCGTAAGGAGTTTATACATATCCTGCGCGACCCCCGAACGCTCATGATTATAGTAGGGTTGCCTATTATGGAAATGCTCATTTTTGGCTTTGCACTAAACATGGAGGTAACGGGCATACAAACCTATATTGTAGCACCCACACAGGATGCCCTAAGCCAAGAGCTTACCGTGAAGATTGCCCATAACCCCTACTTTGTACTTAAAGGTGTTTCGCCCTTTGTTGAAAAGGCAAACACCCTGATGCGGCAAGGGGAAGTGGACCTTACCGTAGTACTGCCCCCACACTGGCAACAAAACATAGGCAGCGGAAAGCATACCTCGGTGCAAATTATTGCCGACACCTCGGACCCCAATGTGGGCACAATAGCTACGGCGTACATGAAGGGAGTTATAGCCTCGTTATTTGGCACCTCCGGAGCATTGCCTTTTTCCATACAGGTGGACACCCAAATGTTGTACAACCCCGAAATGAAGTCGGCCTACAACTTCGTCCCCGGCATTATGGGGTTGGTTATGATTATTATTTGCACCATCATGACCTCGGTATCCATAGCACGCGAAAAGGAACGTGGAACTATGGAGGTGCTACTGGTTTCGCCCGTAAGGCCTTCGGTAATGGTAATGTCCAAAACCGTACCCTATTTCATTATCTCCGTAGTTAATATTATAAGCATCCTGCTACTTTCCTACTTTGTCCTGAAGGTGCCTATTAGAGGAAGCCTCCCGCTTATAATACTGCTCACCACGGTTTATGTATTCTTGGCCCTAATGATAGGCGCGTTTATCTCCACATTAGTAGGGAACCAACGGGATGCAATCCTAATATCGGGGTTCGGCATGATGATGCCCACAATAGTACTGTCGGGAATGATGTTCCCCATACAAAATATGCCCGTGGTACTGCAATGGCTCTCCGCCATAGTGCCAGCCCGGTGGTATGTTGAGGCTATACGAAAAGTGATGATACAAGGTATAAGCCTTAGCGGAGTGTGGCCCGAACTAATCATACTGGCCGGCATGTGCCTCTTTTTATTCTTTATAAGCGTCCGGAATATTAAACCCCGAGTAGGCTAACACCTTTATACGCAATTGGCTATGGTACTTAAATATCTGCTGGAAAAAGAGTTCAAACAAATAGGCCGGAACATCCTCATTCCCGGAATCATTGTGATTTTTGTGCTGATAATGCTCTTGCTGTTCCCCTGGGCGGTGAGCTTTGAGGCGAAAAACATTCCGCTCACCATTGTGAACCAAGATGGTAGCCAACCCAGCTTACAACTCACCCAAAAGATAGCCGCAAACCCCTCGTTTGTCCTTAACCGGGTGGTACGCACCTATGAGGAAGGGTATAAGGACATGGAAAGTAAATCGGCAATAATAATGGTGGTAATACCCCAACACTTTGGGCGCGACCTCCTTGCCAGTGCTTCGCCACAGGTGAAGGTAGTAGCCAATGCTGTGGATAGCTCGCAAGCCTCCTTAGGAGCGCAATACCTAAACGCCATAATAGCGGACTATAGCACTCAAATTTGCGAGGAACGCTTGGGGAAACAGGGCCAAACACAACTCCCCCTAAGTATACACCCCTTGTACCGCTTTAACCCCTCCTTGGATTATAAAGCTTTTATGCTGCCCGCCTTTTTGGTAATGCTACTAACCATGATATGCGGAATAATACCCGCAATGAACATCATTATAGAGAAAGAGGTTGGAACCATTCAGCAAATAAACGTTACCCCCATTAAGTCCCACACCTTTATACTGGGGAAAATTATTCCGTTTTGGGTTATTGGCTTAGTTATTTTAGGAGTATCGGTGCTAATCCTGGGGTTACTCTACAACCTATGGCCCGCAGGCTCGTTAACGGCTCTTTTTATAGGGGGACTCATTTATACCACCTCCATCTCGGGCATGGCTATTCTTATATCCAACTTCTCGGACACCCTTCAGCAGGGAATGTTCCTTATTCTCTTCTTTATCCTTATCCTCTTTTTGCTTAGCGGCTTGTTCACCCCTATAAACACAATGCCGTGGTGGGCAAAAGGCATAGCCTACCTTAACCCCCTGACCTATTTCATACGTACTATGCGAATGATATACCTAAAAGGCGCTATACTCACCGATGTTCTCCCCAACATTGGCATCCTCTGTTTGTTCGGACTGGCCCTGAACGGGATAGCCATTGCCACCCATAAAAAAAGGAAATAACAAGCCCTCCACACCCCTCTTTACAGCTTGTTTTGGCAGAAATAACGGTGTTGGAGCCTCCCAGATATTTGTTTTTTCGGGCATTATACCTAAATTTGCGTAGCAGCAAGTGCGTTTTTATACCACGCTGCTACCAACAAATGATTATTAAAACTAACTACAGAGTGCTACTTACAGCCCTCTGGCAAAACAAAAAAACGAATATGAAAAAAACCATTTTAGCTGCCGTACTCGGCTTATTCTGTGTAGGAGCTTCTGCTCAATACCGCCCCACTTTCATTATTCAAGGTGGTTACCAAGGTGCTAACATTTCCAACGTTAAGAACAGCAAAATACACCACGGTTTCCGTGTTGGTGTTGCTGCCGACTTTGAAGTGTACGAAGACGACGCTGTAGCACTCTCCATCCAACCTGGTGTTAACTACGTTACCAAAGGTACAAGCAAAGAAGAAGGTAAAATTAAGGCTACTATGTCATTGAACTACGTTGAAGTTCCTGTACTTGTTAACGCTCGCTTCGATGTTGCCGACGACCTGAACGCTTTTGTAAACTTTGGTCCCTACTTTGCTTACGGTGTAGGTGGTAAAGTATCTTCTTCTGGAGAAGGCGTTGATGCGTCTGTAGGATTCAACCCATTCAAGAAAAAGAAATTTGGCGATAAAGAATTCTCTTTAGCTAACGCTTTCGACGCTGGCTTGCAAGTAGGTGCTGGTCTTGAATACTCTCGTTTCCTCGTAGGTGTTTCTGCCCAATACGGTTTAACCAATGTATACGGCAAAAACGGAGTAGAAGCAATGAAGGACAACCTACAAGACTCCTCAAAGGGAAACTCCAACATTGGCTTCTTTGCCACTGTAGGTTACCGCTTCTAAAACCAACATTACAATACAACTATGTTAACCTCGTTTAACCCTAAACCGAGGTTACACCAAATACCATAAAGGGAGGAGGTTACTACAACCTTCTCCCTTTATGTTTTTACCCTCCTAAACATTTGTAGGCAATATGAAAAAACTAATTCTGCTAAGCCTGCTTAGTTTTATTGGCATGAGCGCTTGGGCTCAGTTGCGCCCCGACTTCATTATGTACGCAGGCTACCAAACCTCCATGCAACCCAAGCTCGCCAACGCTTTAATGCACCACGGCTACCAAATAGGTGTAGGTGCCGACTTTAGTGTATACCAAAACAACCTACTGAACCTATCCGTTAGGCCTGGTGTGCGCTTCTCGGGCAAAGGCACACGCATACAACCAACCCTAACAAACACCCCCGAAGCCCCCGCCACCACCAGCAATACCAACAATACCGGAGCAAGAACCACTAACCTTAACTTTGTAGAGGTGCCTGTACTGGTAAATGCCAACTTCGACTTAGCCAATAACCTTAAAGTATATGCCAATGCAGGCCCTTACTTAGGGCTTTTTGTTGGAGGTAACCAACTAACCAACGCGCCAAAGGCTACCTCTCAAAAAATAGCCATGTCCAACACCAACTACAACAAGTTTGAAGCAGGTATAAACATAGGCGCAGGAATAGAGTTCAGCCGCGTACTTATGGGCGTGGACACCAGCTGCAACCTTACCAACTACACCAAAACACAACAGCCCTCGCAGCTTATATCCTTTGCCTTTAACGTGGGGTACAGGTTCTGACCTCTTCCCCCAAACCAGTAACATTAACATAAAAGTTTTCCCCGCCCATACGCCAGGGTTGGGAAGACTTTTTTTTGTACCTTTGCCATGCTTTTTCAGGAAAAGCCTGTCGTGTGATGGGAAATTAGTGAAGAGGCTAATTTTGAGTAACACTTATATTTACAAGCACAATGAAAACATTCGAACTATCGGCAAAACGCCGCGAAACCCTGGGTAAAAAAATATCCAAGGAACTCCGTTTGCAAGAAGCTATACCTGCTGTAATGTATGGAGGTAAGGACAACGTAGCACTTACCCTTACCCAAACAGGAGTACGCAAACTAATTTACAGCCCCGAAATATTCCTGATTAACTTAGATATTGAAGGCGACAAACGTACTTGCATCCTACAAGAAATACAGTTCCACCCTGTTACCGACCAAATAATCCACATAGACCTTTTGGAGGTATTCCCCCAAAAACCTATTGTTATAGAGGTTCCTGTACAACTCGAAGGGCATGCCATTGGTGTACGTGCTGGTGGTAAACTCAGCTTGGATATGCGTCGCCTGAAAGTTAAAGGGTTATACGAAAACATTCCCGAAAAACTCGTTATCGACGTTACTAAATTAGGCCTTGGCAAAACCGTTCAGGTTGGTCAGCTCAAATACGATAACATCGAAATCCTCAATGCTAAAAATGCCGTAGTAGCTGCTGTACGCTTAACACGTGCCGCTCGTGGTGCTGCTGCCAACGCTGCCGCCCTCAGCATGGAAGAAGAGGAAGAAAGCGAAGAAACAACACAAGAGTAATCCCATACCTGGGCTTAACACTCCGCATCCAAAGGGGCATACCCCACCGGAGGTTAAGGAACAGGACTTTTACTACCGAAAGGGGGCGGCTGAGGATAGCTCGGCTTCCCCCTTTTATTTTTACCTGCGCCTTTTTTCTGGTATATGTTTCACATACAGGACACCATTGTAAGTCGGGACTTGGCCGATGTATTTTTTTGCTGCGACCTTGAAGCCTGCAAAGGAGCTTGTTGCATCGAAGGGGAGTCTGGCGCACCATTGCTCGAAGCCGAACGAGAAGCCATTTGCAAAGCCTTCCCTTTGGTACAGCACCTCCTCCCCCAGCAAAACCGCGCCTATATAGAACAGCACGGACTAATGTATTACGACCAGGACGACGACTTAGTAACCCAAATAATACACGGGCGAGAGTGTGTTTTCACTTGCTTCGAAAAAGATGGGTCGTGCCGTTGCGCCTTCGAAAAAGGCTTTTCACAAGGCTGCAACCCAGTGTTCTATAAACCCATATCGTGCCACCTATACCCCATACGCCTTACCAAGTACAAGGACTTTATTGCCGTTAACTACCACCACTGGCCTATATGCAATGCAGCCTTAGTAAAAGGCAAACAAGAAGGCATACGCCTCTATAAGTTTGTAAAAGGCCCCCTCATCCGGGCTTTCGGAGAACAATGGTACAATGAATTGGATAAAGAAATTCAGCAATATCTTCAACAACAAACCTGCCCCAACAATGGCTAACAAATACCTTATCGTAGGGCTGGGAAACATAGGCCCCGAATACGACCACACGCGCCACAACGCAGGGTTCGAGGTGGTGGATGCTCTCCACCCCGAAGGCCGAGCAGCCTTTAAGAGTAGTCGCTACGGAGCCATTGCCCGCATGCGCCTTAAAAACAAGGAGCTTGTACTGCTTAAACCCTCTACCTTCATGAACCTCAGCGGAAATGCCGTACGCTACTGGATGAAGCAAGAGGGCATTGCGCTGGAAAACCTACTCATAGTGGTGGACGACCTTGCACTGCCTTTTGGGAACCTCCGACTTAAAGCCAAAGGGTCCGATGCCGGACACAACGGGCTTAAACATATTGCAGCCACCTTAGGAACACAAAACTATGCTCGGCTACGCATAGGTATAGGCAACAACTTTGAGCGGGGCGGACAAATAGATTTTGTGCTATCCCCCTTCTCCCCCCAAGAGCAAGAAAACCTGCCCACCGTATGCCAGCATGCTACCAAAGCTATCACCGACTACTGCCTTAGCGGGATACAATTAGCCATGAACAGGCACAACGGAAACACCTTAACACCGCTAACAAAAAAAGATGAATGACGTACGTATAGATAAATGGCTTTGGGCCACACGCGTATTCAAAACACGCTCTCAGGCTGCCGATGCCTGCAAAAAAGGACGCGTTGCTGTACGCAACACAAATGCTAAACCCTCTACCACAATACGCGTAGGCGACGTAGTACAGGTCCGAAAACCACCCATCACCTTCCACTTCCAAGTGCTTGCGCTGGCACAAAACAGAATGGGGGCCAAGCTGGTTCCAGAATACCTACGTAACGTTACCCCCCACCACGAGTACGAAGTACTGGAAATGCAACGCCTCTCGGGATATGTGGACAGAGCCAAAGGAACCGGGCGCCCCACAAAAAAAGAGCGGCGCGACTTGGACCAATTTATGATTCCCAACGAGCTATGGGACTTTTGGGACGAGGAAGATCAAGAGGATTATGAAGAGGACGAGTAACCCCCTCCCCCACACAACTAACACCTTTTCATCATCCCTAAAACACCCTAACTTATGAACCTACAAGAGCTTAAAAAACTAATCCAACAAAGGCATAGCGAATACGATATTTCTGCCGAATGGGTAGCCCCACAAGAAGAGGTACAAAACCTCCTTGCAAACGTACTACAACATGTACCCAGCGCCTTCAACAGCCAACCCGTACGTATAGTGCTGCTAACAGGCAATGCCCACCTGCAACACTGGGATATTATAGAAAAAGAACTCATAGCCCGCATGGGACAAGAAGCCTACCAACAACAAACGCAAGCCAAAATACACAACTCCTTCCGTAGCGGCATAGCCACCATACTCTACTTTACGGACACCAACACCGTAACCCAACTACAAGAGCAATACCCCACCTATGCCCACAACTTTCCCCTATGGGCCGAGCAGGTACAAGGCTCGCACCAATATGCCGTATGGGTAGGGCTTACTGCACTCGGCTTCGGGGCTTCTTTGCAACACTACATAGGTATGGTGGACGACCAAATAAAACAACACGCCGGCGTACCCAACCACTGGCAGTTTGTTGGCCACATGCCCTTTGGCAAAATAGGTACTCCAGCCACTAACAAAGAAAAACTCCCCCTAACCGAAACCCTTATAATCCGCTAACACCAAATCACACCATACCACCAACAGCCTCTCCAAACAACATTACATAAAGGCGCTAAGTGTTGCTTCCCCAACAGCACTTAGTGCCTTTTTTATTTCCCCACGCAAGCAACCACCCCCCCTAACCCACTCTAAAAAAAACGGAACGCTGTACACCTCACACCTCCAAGCCAATGGCTATCAACTTATTTATAGCTATATTTGTACACCTTCTTGTTCTTATCATGAACCGTATTAACGAGCAGTACTTACGCCAGTTAGAACTATCCGCAGAGCAATTGGTGCGCTTAAACCAACAACAAGCCAACCACATTCGCACCTTACAGCTCCGCGAAAAAGAACTAAAAGCGCGCATAAAACAACTTGAAAGTACAGTTCACGAACAGGAAAAGAAGCTCTCTATCGCTATGATAGCCTGCAAATCGCCCAACGCTGTGGAACATATCCAACAGCTACAAAACAAAGTGAAAAGCATGGCTAAAACGGTAGACCAATGCATAGACTTCCTGAAAAAAGAAGTATAGCAAACGCATAACACATCGGGATAAGCAAAACAACCCACATATACAGCCACTCTTCAGAGGCAACATAGTATGGCAGACCACAACAACGTAACGAAAACCGAATACAACAGGTTGGACATAAACGTTAAAGTAGACAACGTAAACATCTCCCTCAACATTCAACGCGAGGAGGAGCAGAGCTTACGCGCCGCCGCCACCGAAGTAAACCGCATACTCTCCCTATACCGGGAAAAATATAGCGGCCCCAACACCTCTGAAAAAGAGATACTGCTCTACACCGCTCTTCACTTTGCGCACCAAACACAATCCGCAAAAATAGAACGGCAGGAACTAAACCTAAAAAGCAGACTGGATAACCTGAAGGAGAAACTCGAAACCGCGCTATACCCCCACAATAGCACCGAGTTCGACGACACAGACCCTAACATACGCTGATAGCAACTGCTTTCCCCCCGATACCTAAAACGCAACGCTATACCCGCTTTCGTCAAGAAGCCTGGCACTCTTCCTACAGGCCCCTGAGCCACCCCCCTGGAAGAGCATTGTACCGCCTCCTGCACACCCAAGTGCACCACAGTGGAACAGCCCGCATGGCCACCCCATAGCTACAGGGAAAACAAGTAACCAACCGCCAGGGTAAACCTTTACCCCAGCACCATTTTATTCTGACATCCTGATATATGAACACCGTACTTTTGATACTGATTCTCCTGGCCTTACTTGTTGTAGGAGGTCTTATCATGTGGAAACAAATTAACAACACCCTGCAAGCCAGGTACAAAACCCATATGAACAAGGCCAAGGAGGAAATTGAAGTTATCCGAAAAAACAAAATGCTCGAGGTTAAAGAGCAATTCATTAAACAAAAAGCCAACCTGGACCGCGAAATAGCGCAACGACAATCCAAGCTGCAAAGCATCGAAAACAAACTCAAAAACCGGGAACAATCCCTCCAACAGCGTAGCGACGAGCTAAACAAAAAAAACAAGGACTTGGATGCCGTACGCGACCACCTAAGCGCTCAGCTCGACATCATTAAGGAAAAAGAACAAGAGCTTGAAATGCTACGCCGACGCGAACTGGCAGAACTGGAACAAATATCCGGGCTATCGGCTCAAGAAGCCAAGGACAAAATAATAGAAAGCATAAAGGACGAAGCGCGCGACGAAGCCACCGCCTACATTAACGAAATAATGGACGAAGCACGGCTCACAGCCAACCAAGAAGCCAAAAAAGTAGTTATTAAAACCATTCAACGGGTGGCCAGCGAAACAGCCATAGAAAACTCTGTTACCGTTTTCCATATTGAATCCGACGAAATAAAAGGACGAATCATTGGCCGAGAAGGGCGCAACATACGCGCATTAGAAGCCGCAACAGGAGTTGAAATAATAGTCGACGACACTCCCGAAGCCATCGTACTATCCTGCTTCGACCCCGTCCGCCGAGAAATAGCACGCCTAACACTCCACCAACTCGTCCAAGATGGCCGGATACACCCAGCCCGAATAGAAGAAGTTGTACACAAAGTGCGCAAACAAATTGAAGACGAAATTGTGGAAACAGGTAAGCGTACCGTTATAGACCTTGGTATTCACGGCTTGCACCCCGAACTTATTCGGCTCATAGGAAAAATGAAGTACCGCTCTTCCTACGGACAAAACCTACTACAACACTCCCGCGAAACAGCAAACCTTTGTGCTATCATGGCTGCCGAACTCGGGCTAAACCCCAAAAAGGCTAAACGGGCCGGATTACTCCACGATATTGGTAAAGTACCCGACGACGAACCAGAATTGCCTCACGCCCTACTTGGCATGAAAATGTGCGAGAAATACAAAGAAAAACCCGACATATGTAACGCCGTAGGCGCACACCACGACGAAATAGAAATGGAAACGCTAATAGCTCCTATCGTACAAGTATGCGATGCAATATCCGGTGCTCGCCCAGGAGCAAGGCGAGAAATAGCCGAGGCTTACATTAAACGCCTAAACGACCTCGAAAAATTAGCACTCTCCTACCCCGGCGTTATCAAAACCTACGCCATACAAGCAGGACGAGAGCTTAGGGTTATTGTTGGGGCCGACAAAGTGGACGACCGCCACACCGAAGAGCTATCGGCAGAAATAGCCAAACGCATTCAAAACGAACTAACCTACCCGGGACAAGTGAAAATAACCGTTATACGCGAAACTCGCTCGGTTTCTTTTGCTAAGTAACCCACAGTAAAACAACACCTCATCCTCGGGGGGGCATCGGGACTTAGGTTCCGGTGCCCCCTTTTTTATTCCCTTTCCCCCCAAAAACACCCTAAATCATAACGAAAAAACGGCCTGTTTTTGACGTAAAAAACGCCCCGAAAACAAACAAAGTTTTAAGGAGATTTGCAACCTAAATTCAGGGCCTATTTTAGGAAGAGATTTTAGGGCAAAACTTTGCCCCAAAATTCAAGGAGTGTAGGGAAGCGTTTGGGGACAAAATTTGAGGTGTTTGAGGGAGACAAACTTAGGGGACCTTTGGGAGGGTTGGAAAAAGTATCTGCGGAGTCCTTCAAAAAAGAAAGTGCAGTTTGTCGCAACGAAAAGCGCAGTTTGTTGAAAAAGAAAGCGCAGTTATTTTTACACAACTTTTAACACCACTCGCAAACCCGCTCTGGCAAAGGGATTGCGGGCGGTCGTACTCTCACCCCCCAAAAACCACCCCATTTTCACTCAAAATTTCATCAAAAATACCACCCCAAAACCACAAAAAAAACCGTCCAAAGTCCCACCCTAAAATCACTAATACAATGCTGTTTTCCAAGCCCAAGCTCCCAACCGACTATTTCGGTTTGCACAAAGAAGAAAAACAAGTTGTGCAGAAAGACAAAAACGACAAGGGAAACAAGGCATTAGCGGGCATTTCGTATATTTGTAACCGAAGTAGTACTTTACCGAAATGAACATATTACTAATAGGTTACGGAAAAATGGGACGCCTCATAGAGCAAATAGCGTTGCAACGGGGCCACCATATCGTAGCTACCATAGATAACAACACGCCACAACCGTGGCCTGCGGAATGGTTACAAACCTCCGATGTTGCCATAGAGTTCACCACTCCCAATGCCGCACCCCACAACATAAAAAACTGTATACAGGCCCATTTACCCATAGTATGTGGCACTACAGGGTGGTATGACCACCTTCCACAAATAAAGGCTTTATGCACGCAACACCAGGGTGCTCTTTTTTACGCCTCCAATTTTAGTGTAGGGGTGTACCTTTTTAACCAGCTAAACATCTACCTGGCAAAGCTAATGGAACGTTTTAGCGCGTACGATGTATCCATGGAAGAAATACACCACTGCCATAAGTTGGACTATCCCAGCGGAACCGCCCTGACATTAGCAGAGGGGATTATGGAGAACCTTTTACGCAAAAAAAACATTGTGGCTTACCTAAACAACAACCCTAAACCCAAAACAGAAGATACGGACTTGGCTATACATGCCGTACGCACCGGTGAAGTGCCCGGAACGCACCGGGTGGACTACACCTCGGAAGTGGACGAAATTCACTTAGAACACCGCGCCAAAGGAAGGAATGGCTTTGCTTTGGGTGCTGTGCTGGCTGCCGAGTTCTTGCTACAAAAAAAAGGGATATTCACCATGCAGGACCTAATGCAACAACATTAACCATTGCAACAAATAGCTTTTTACACTTTTACCTACCCACTCCGTTCGTATGGCACACAAAATAAATTGGAAAGAAACCCCTAAGCGCACTTGGATAAAAGTTGGCATCCTAACAGCTCTGTTTTTATTTTTAGCTATTTGGTTAGAAAGCATCTGGCTGTTTATTATCCCGGTAGCGTTCTTTGTGGACCTGTACATCACCCGCCTTGTGCCATGGCGATGGTGGGAAAACTCCACCAACACCACGCTCCATTGGGTCATGAAGTTGGTAGAGGATATTGTAGTGGTGCTACTCGCCATTTACCTACTAAACACTTTCCTTTTCCAACAATTTAAAATACCCACCGCCTCGTTGGAGAAAACGTGCCTTGTGGGCGACCACCTGTTTGTAAGCAAACTAAGCTACGGGCCACGCATACCTTTCACCCCATTAGCTTTTCCCCTGGTACACAATACTTTCCCGTGGGGCGGAAAAGCTTACATAGAAACCCCACACCGCACCTATCGGCGGGCAAAAGGGTTTGGACACGTGGAGCGGGGAGATATTGTAGTTTTTAACTTCCCCACAGGTGATACCGTTTGCCTAAAAGTGCAAAACCCAGACTACTACACCTTGGTACAACAATATGGACGGGAACGAATCCGTTCCGATAAATCCACTTTTGGCGACATCATTTACCGCCCCGTAGATATGCGCGAACACTACGTAAAACGGTGCATAGGTATGCCAGGCGACTCGTTGCAGATACGTAACAACGAAGTATTTATCAATGGTGAAAAATTAACTCCGCCCGAGCATATGCAACTAAACTACTTTGTACAAACCGATGGCTCGTTATTAGGAGAAGAAGTATTAGAGGCATTAAACATTGCTCAGGACGACCGCCTGCTATTGCCTGGCAACCAACCAGAGTACCAAGGGTTGTACCAACAGCTGGGACTGGATACCCTAACAGCCAATAACTACGGAATGGTATACCACTTCCCCCTTACGCAGGAAACCCTAAACAAACTTAAAAAGGTACGGAGCGTGCGAAAAATAGTAGTAGAACCAACACCCTCGCGTAAGGACTTCCCCACCTATCCGCTCACAGGAACACCTAACTGGACGCGCGACAACTACGGCCCCCTATGGATTCCTAAAAAAGGAGCTACCATAGCCATAGATACCAACAACCTGCCACTATACGAACGCTGCATCCGCAACTACGAAGGGCACGAACTATATGTGCACGACGGCAGAATTTATATCGATGGCATAGCATCGGACACCTACACCTTTGCTATGGACTACTACTTCATGATGGGAGATAACCGACACAACTCAGCCGACTCCAGGGCGTGGGGATTTGTACCCGAAGACCATATTGTAGGAAAACCTTTATTAGTATGGCTTTCGCTGAACAAAGACAAAACGCTATTGGGCGGTAAAATACGCTGGAACCGCTTTTTTACCATCCCCAAATAACCTATGCTGCTCCGTAAACCCGTATTCTGGATAGGGCTACTGGTTATTGCCACAGCACTGCTCGTCCGCCTTTTTGTGGTGGACACCTATTATACCCACAGCAAAACAGCCCCAAAGGGGCTACCGGCTGGCAGGCTATTTTTTGTAGCCAGAAAAGGAAACATAGCAGTAGGCGACTTTTTAATATACCAAACACCCACAGGAGAATACGCACTATCGCAATGTATAGCGTTGCCAGGTAGCGCTTTCCATAACTACCCAGCCCCAAAACAGGGCGAAACCATTACTGCCGATAGCCTGCACCTTAAAGCCTTTGCCAACCTACTAATGCAGGAGGCACAAACAATCACCACCGATAGCTTGGCCAAGGCTTTACAAAAAAGCCCCAAACTAACCATACAACATAGCTACTACTTGTGCGTTACCCGAACGCCAAACGTAACCCCACTGGACACCGTATCGTACTCCGATATTGTTTGGGTGCGCAACTCTGCCGTTTGTGGCAAACTGTTAGCATGGATGCGCCACCCTTTTTAAAAGCCATGAAACCTATTGTTTTGCTACCCTTGGTTTTCATCCCGTCCGTAGAGTACCTGCTGTGGCTACGGGAAGGTGCTGGGATAACAGCACACGAGCCATACGGCAAACAAAGTTTTAGGAATAGGACAGCCATAGCCTCGGCGCAAGGGGTGCAATACCTTTCGTTGCCTGTTGCTAAACATACATTTCCGCCACCTATAACACAAGAAATAGAAATCACCGAGCACGGTGGGTGGCGACGCACCATGTTCAGCGCCCTTAAAACATCGTACCACAACACCCCATACTGGGAACACTACGAACCCGAAATAAAAGCACTCCTAAACTACCCTACTACACTACTTACCACCTATTGCTACCAGTGGCTATGCTGGCTATGCACCCAATTACGGCTACCTGTACCCAAGCTACAAACGCCCCAATCCAATACTCCTGTTTACCGAGAGATAGCCAACAGGCACCACACTTGTACCATTCCTTTACAACGTTATTGGCAAGTATTCGAGCAACAACAGGGCTTCATTCCCAACCTATCGGGGCTGGATTTACTCCTACACTTAGGCCCCGAGGCAACCCTATACCTCCGCTCGCAAGCTCCTCCCCCACCGCCTCATTCCTAACCTCTTTCCACTTCCCCGAACATAAAAAAACTATTACAAAACGTAGGATTATCACTTTATCAAACACCAATACCGCACCTCTTTCAGCTATTGGTTTGGCCATCTAATTTAGCTTCTATCTCCTTGATGGACGGCATTGTTCCTTGCACCTTTTCCGAATCGTTCGAGCATTTTTCCATGATATAGCGGTGATGCCCCCAAGGCACAGAGAATAAATCTGACTACAATCTTTCCACAAGCTGTGGAAGATTTTCCTTTTCAGATATATAAAATCGTTTGGCATAGCGTATGGAGGTATCGGACAGTCCTTCAACATTGGGCAACTCATGGCGCAAATCACGGTTTAATGTGGCATAGGACTTGCTGCCATACTTGTTGTCCGCTTGCTTTTCCTCAATGTCTTTACCAAGTTCCCAATAAAAGCGGAGCATTTCATTGTTCACCTTTACAGCAGCCTTGATACCATAATTGTAGCTACCCTTCTTTTCCCGACGAAGACTCATTATAATTGGATAGGACAAATCCTGGATCTTGTTCAGGTTTTGGTCTTCTCCATATACCTTCCCTTCACCTATTAATTTTAGGAAAGTATATATTTCGCTCCATTCGCCTTTATTTCCTATCAGTGCTATATACCCAAGCAATTATTTCTACTTGCTCTTGCTTGGCTTTCTTCCAGCTTTCTCTGTTTTACAATACGTTTTTGTACCAATGCCTAAAGGTTCTGCTAATTGCCTCTGTTTTATCCAATCCTGAATAAGAAGCCTTTAATAAGTCCTGAGGAGACACTTACTTAAAAGGAAGAGAAGAAGACACAAGAAAGCACAAAGTTTTAAAGGGAAGCAAAGCGGTAGGGAGAACACAAGTAGAGATTTACACAACAACTTGTAATAAACAAAACATATCTCGGGGCAAGAGGTGCTTATGCTGGTTGTCTTGGAGATTATTTTTAGGAGAAGGGTGATTTTTTGTCCATTTTTAGGCGATACATTTGGTGGTTTAAAAAATAGATTGTATCTTTGCACCGCATTGAAGTGATTCAGTGACTAATTGATTTCATAGTTGACAGCGGGATTTGCTAGCTCAGTTGGTAGAGCACAACACTTTTAATGTTGGGGTCCTGGGTTCGAACCCCAGGCAAATCACGAGAAGGGCGAGGCTCGAGAGAGTTTCGCCCTTAATTTTCTTCCCCGCCAAAGCATATTTCTGTACCAGCCTAATGGAGTATTGGTTTTAGCCACAGCAATACCCCCAATAAAAAAATGGGCGGAAATTTGGAGCATTTAGTTTTTTATATTACCTTTGTGCTCGGATTAATGTCAACCATTGCGGAAATAGCTCAGTTGGTAGAGCATAACCTTGCCAAGGTTAGGGTCGCGGGTTCGAGTCCCGTTTTCCGCTCTTTCAACACAATGCAACATTCAGAACATTCATGTCTGCCTGGCGACGCGATGTCGGTGGGCAGTTTTTTTTTTAGAGGCGTATTGTTTCAATAGAAATCTGCTATAAGAATTATTTTTGCTATTAACGTGCGCTTTTTCTACTTTTGTTACTAAAATGGCGCCCCTACCACCCCACCCCTTAAATTAGGGTTCTTGGGGAGCGTTAACATACTTGGGGGTTAGCTACTTATAGCTTTAATATCATATAGCCGTTATGCAACAAGGAATAGAATTTATCCTGCAAAACATCATATCCGATGCCCTGCAACACCTATATAGCCATAGTGTTGCCCCCGAAAGTGTTACCATACAAGCAACCCGCAAGGAGTTTGAGGGGCAATATACCGTGGTTGTGTTCCCATATTTACGTTATTCCAAATTGTCGCCCGAGGAAACAGCACAAGCCTTGGGAGCATATTTGCTGGAACACGAAACCCGCACCATAGCCAATTATAATGTTGTAAAGGGCTTTTTGAACCTTACCCTAACAACTCGTCCTTTTTTGTCGTTACTCCAATATGTATGCGCCGATGAACACTATGGGATGAGTGCAGTTAAGGCCGGTGCTCCATTATATATGGTGGAGTATTCTTCTCCCAACACCAATAAGCCGCTACATTTAGGGCATATACGTAACAACCTATTAGGTTACAGTATATCCAAAATATTGGAGGCCAATGGTTACCAAGTGGTGAAAACGAATATTGTTAACGACCGGGGTATACATATATGTAAGTCCATGCTCGCTTGGCAAAAGTGGGGAAACGGGCAAACGCCCCAAAGTACAGGCAAAAAAGGAGACCATTTGGTGGGCGACTTTTATGTACTATTTGATAAACACTACCGTGCCGAGCTACAGTCATTAATGGATAAAGGGCTAAGCAAAGAGGAGGCCGAAACAGAGTCCACCCTTATGGCCGAGGCACGCGAGATGTTGCGGAAGTGGGAAAGTGGCGACCCCGAGATACGCACCTTATGGCACACCATGAACGAATGGGTTTACGCCGGATTTAACGACACTTACAAACGTTTGGGCGTTTCCTTCGATAAGATATATTACGAAAGCGACACCTATACAGTAGGCAAGGAGGAGGTATTACGTGGCCTTTCCGAGGGTGTTTTTGTGCAAGACCCCGATGGCTCTGTTTGGGCCGACCTAACCGACGAGGGGTTGGACCGTAAGATTCTGTTGCGAGCAGATGGGACATCGGTTTACATGACACAAGATATAGGTACGGCCAAAATGCGCTACAACGACTACCCAATAGACCAAATGATATACGTTGTAGGGAACGAGCAAAACTACCACTTCCAGGTGCTATCATTATTACTGGACAAGTTGGGGTTTGCCTTTGGGAAAAGCCTAAAACACTTCTCGTACGGAATGGTAGAGCTGCCTAACGGAAAAATGAAAAGCCGTGAGGGTACCGTAGTCGACGCCGACGACCTAATGGACAACATGTGCGAAACAGCCTACCAAGTGTCGCAAGAGTTAGGTAAAAACAAGGACCTGGACGAGAAAGAGATGCGCCAGGTAGCCGAGATTGTAGGCCAAGGGGCATTAAAATACTTTTTACTGAAGGTGGACCCCAAGAAGAACATGTTATTCGACCCCGAAGAGTCGATAGACTTTAACGGCAATACTGGCCCCTTCATACAATACACCTATGCCCGTATTTCCAGCATACAACGCAAGGCCAAAGAGCAAGGCCTCTTGTTGCAAGAGGTAGCATCGTTAACCGAGGAGCAATTGCCCACCCTAACCGAAAAAGAAATAGTGCTGTTGCGCCGAATCAACGAGTTCCCAGCTGTTATTCGTGTTGCTGGCCAAATGTTAAGCCCCGCACAGGTGGCCAACTATATATACGATTTGGTGAAAGAGTATAACCAGTTTTACCACGACCATTCTATTTTGAATGAGCCAGATGCCAGCAAACGCACATTCCGGTTAGCATTGTCGTATGCTGTAGCCCAAACCATACGTATAGGTATGGGCTTATTGGGTATACAAGTGCCCGAACGGATGTAGCACCATACTTACCTATTGCTTAACAACCCTATTTAGGACGAATGGAAGAGCTAAACAAACAACGGGAAGTGGATAAACGTTACCTCCGGATGGCACGCATTTGGGGCGAAAACTCCTACTGCCAACGCCTAAAGGTAGGAGCCTTATTGGTAAAGGACAACATGATTATTTCCGACGGCTACAACGGCACCCCCTCCGGCTTCGAGAATGTGTGCGAAGATGAAGATTACCGCACAAAGCCCTATGTGCTTCATGCCGAAGCAAACGCCATTACCAAGGTGGCAGCCTCCAGCAACAACAGCACGGGCGCCACGGTATATGTTACACACGCCCCTTGTTTGGAGTGTTCCAAACTAATTATCCAGGCGGGCATAACCCGTGTGGTTTACAGCCAAGGATACAGGCTAACCGATGGGGTGGACCTATTGCATAGAGCTGGAATCCAAGTAGACCAAATAGAGTTAGACGAACCGTAGTACCTTGTAAACTTACGCTCCTGTTTCACCATGTTTGCAGGCAAACAAAAGCATACCTTACTTATAGCAATAGCTACGGTTATTGCTTTGTTGCTGTGTGTTGTGGCTTATATTGTAGGCTTAAACCAAGGCGCTAAGCGTATGGGTGGGACGTACTCGTTACGCAAAGTGTCCAACGCCTTACATTTAATAGATAAACACTATGTGGATAAGGTGGATATGGATAGCCTGATAGGTGAAATAGTCCCCCAGCTGATGGCCGACTTGGACCCGCACTCCAACTACCTTACTCCCCAGCAATTAGAGGACGAACAGCAATCCATGCAAGGCACTTTTTTTGGTATAGGCGTCACTTTTAATACCCTAATAGATACCTTGGTAGTTGTAGGGGTTACGCCTCGGGGGCCTTCGGACTTGGTTGGCATTAAGGCGGGCGACCGAATTTTGCGGGCAGATGGCACACCTTTATTAGGCTCCACAATGTCCTCGGACTCTATTATGATGTACCTGCGTGGCCCCGATAAAAGCAAAGTGGTATTGGATATTTACAGGCCCTCCACACAGGAATCCTTCCCTATTGAAGTTATTAGGGGGGAGGTATCGGCACGCCAAACATCGGCTGTTTATATGGTGAACGACTCGTTAGGTTGCATTGCCATACCGCAATTTACAATGGGGGTATACGAGGACTTCATGAAGGGCTATGCCGAACTGTTAGCACAAGGGCTAAAAGGATTAGTTATAGACCTTAGGGGGAACCCAGGCGGGCTGCTACATGTGGCTTTGGCATTAACCAACGAGTTTTTGCCCAGAGGGCAAATGATTATATACACCGAGGGGGAACACTCCCCTAAGAACCCCTTTGAAAGCGATGGCACAGGAGCAATACAACACATACCACTATATGTGCTGATAGATGGGGCCTCGGCATCCTCCTCGGAGATTGTTAGTGGCGCGTTACAGGATAACGACCGTGCTATAATTATAGGGAGGCGAAGTTTTGGAAAAGGATTGGTACAAAAACCGTACGTTTTTTACGATGGCTCGGCTATTCACCTGACCATAGCACGTTATTACACCCCCTCGGGCCGTTGCATACAACGCCCATATCAGCTGGGCGAAGGGGAGTATTATTACATGCAGGACTGGGAAAGCAGAGCCGCCTCGGGAGAGCTATTCCATGCCGATAGCATTCATAACCTTAGCCCCCAAGTGTACTACACCAAGGGGGGGCGTAAAGTATATGGAGGCGGCGGTATAATCCCCGATGTTTTTATCCCCGTGGATACATTGGGGTATACCACCTACCTGAATGAGGTGTTACACAAAGGGCTTTTATCTAAGTATGCTTTTGTATACAGCGACACCCATAGGCAACTGTTGCAGGAGTTGGGTAGCCCAGCAGCATGCTACTCCTTCTTGAAAAACCAAGGGTTGGTTTGGCAGTTTGCCCAGTGGGCGCACAGCCGAGGGGTACGGAATAAGAATTATTTGGTGTACGTGTCGCACGATAAAATGTTTGGCATTCTGTCCCAAATCATCATACAGCAAATATACGGGGACGATGCTGCCGCCAAAGTGGAAAGTTTAACCGACCTTATGGTTATAAAGGCGGCAGAACTGTTTGCTAATGGTGTAATATCGCCACTGCAATTACCCGCTAACGAGGTAACACCCCCTGAAGAGAAGAGGGCCTGACCTTTATAAAAAAAGATGACACACCCCTGGCAACAAAAAAAGGAACTTAGGAAACAAATAGCCCAAGCTAAACAAGCCATAACGCCGGCAGATTGGGATAAAAGGTCCGTCCTATTAGCCAATAACGTATACCGCGTTATAGCTGGCAGACCAGTGCAGCAGGTAGGCCTTTTCTTGTCCTTACCGGACGAATGGGATACCGCCCCTTTGATAGCACTTTTAGAGCGCGAAGGGTACGTTATAGCTGTACCTAAGGTGGAGGGAGAGGATATTAACTTCTACCCGTACAATCCGGCGAAATTGGCTTGTTGTGGGGCTTACGGCATACAAGAGCCTATAGCTTTGCCCACAGAGCGGGTAGTGCCACAGTTATTGGTAGTACCTGGAGTTGCTTTTTCGCCAGAGGGATACCGCTTAGGCAGGGGGAAAGGTTATTACGACAGGTATATAGCCCAACACAAGGGCATTTACTGCGTGGGGACATGTTTTAAGGAACAGCTATTAGCTAATGTGCCAAGCGAAGAGCATGACCAATGTATGGATGTTGTAGTAACGGACCAGCTCCTTTAAGCGTTTTATTTACTTTTGCAAAAGACATTTTTAGTTGCAGTATGCTCTACCAGCCTATATTAAAACGTATATACCTAATAACACTATTGTTGGTGGCTTTATGGCTGCTACCCTCAGTGGGAACAGCACAAATAGAGCGAGGCGGAAGCCCTGTTGGGTTACATACGCTCCGTTCGCGAGGTACAATAGCCATTCCTACATTGCGCCTACCCGCCTTTAACCAGGACTCGGCACGGATAGCATTAGAGAATAAGGGGCAAAACCGGTTATATTTTTTTGCTCACCCACTACCTACCGATATTGATGTTATACAACAAGGGCAACACCTTACCGTTGGAGGGCTAAATGTGTGGTTGTTTAGGGTGAAGTCCAAAGGAGCGCTAAGCCTCAACTTTTTGTTTGACCGGTGTTCGTTACCTGCTGGCGGCCGAATTTTTATTTATAGTTTGGATGGCAGGTGTTTCATGGGCGGTTTTGGTCCCGAAAACATCTCGGCCGAGGGGCTGATTCCAACCCTTCCTATAGCTACGGACGAAGCTGTTATAGAGTGCCAAGTACCTGTAGGTGAGCCTACCCCAACGCTGCATGTGAAAACTGTAAACCACGGGTTACGTATTGCCCCAGCGCGTGGCCCCATATATGATGGGGGATGGCGGGATGCATTGCGATGTGCGCCGGATATAGCCTGTTTCTCTAACTTGGACCCCGAGGCCAGGAGTGTGTGCATGGTGTGTGTTAATGGTGAGGCCTTAGGTACAGGAGCCATAGTCCGGACTGCGAAAGAAGATGCACCATATGTAATAACAGCAGCCCATGTATTAACGAAGAACTTCGAGAAAAGCTCCCCGTGGAATAACTGGGATTATCTGCCCCAAACAATGGTGTTCTTTTTTAATTACAAGTCGCCCGACTGTTCGGGGGAGGTTATGCCACAGGTAAACCAGTCGGTGGCAGGAGCCAGCTTGGTGGGGGTGGATAAAGGTATGGATATGGCTATGGTTCGGCTAAATAACCAGCTACCAGCCTCGTACAGGGGGTATGCCCTTGGATGGACAATGGAGGACTCCCCCCTCCCCCCATACTACAACATTCACCACCCCCAAAGCCTAACCATGCGTATAAATATATGTAATAAGCCGTTGGTGAAAGGCTCGTATGCCAACAATTCCTACCCTTTTTTAAAGGACAAACACTGGGAAGTGCAGGGGTGGGACTTAGGGACTACCGCTGGGGGCTCCTCCGGCTCGCCTTTGCTGGATAAAAACAAAAGGTACATAGGTGGGCTAACGGGAGGCGCTTCTACTTGTGCGAACCCTCACTTAAAGGATTACTTTTTTCGCCTCTCGGAACTGCTAACAACCACCGACCCGCAAGGGAAGAAAATACTATCGGTACTAAACCCTGGGGGAGCTACCATGTTTATGGATGGCAAGGAGCTGGCGCCTAATGGCTTACAGCAACAGCGTATTACACACATAAAAGGGTTGGAGGACAAAAGCATACTAGCGGAAAAAGTGATGTCCGTGGACAAAACCATGGCTCTTATGTCTTCGGGCAATATAAAAGAGATAGGAGAGTTGTACCAGTTAAGCAAGGGAACCAAAGTTATAGGCTTTTATGCGGTGTTCCATTGCGACCCTTTGTTGCCGGGAGAGTCGTTGCCCGAGGTAAATTACACCATATACAAAGGGGCGGGTAAACAAAAAGTTGCACAAGGGGTATTCCCCCTGAAACAAATGCAAGCGTATAACCCCCAAAACCAATTGGTAGAAAACATACCACGTACTACGGCTACCTTTATAGAAGGCTATGCCGAGCTTGCAGTGCCATTGGAAATGGAGCAGAATACCCCTTTAATGGTAGCTTTGGATGCTCGGCACCTTAAAGATAAACTGTTGCCTGTTGTGCAAGCCGATAACAACGTTGCGGGGCTTCATTTGCTTCGTAATGGCAGTTGGCAGGCAGCGGAGAATAACGCCACACTATGGCTGGACCTATTGGTGGATAGAAAAGAACAAGGATCGCCCTTGGAGAATTCGTGGATACGGCTAACACAAATAGGTGATTCGTTTACGGTATTAATAAACCCTCCGCACGAGTCGGAACCTACAACGGTCACCTTATACAACCTACTGGGGCAGCTGGTATATAGGCACACCACCACAACCTTAATAGTATCGATACCCCGAATACAGTTATCAGGACAGGGCATCCTGGTGCTAAAAGTCCAAAATGGAGATGCCTCCTTTACTCAAAAAATTTACCTCCCCAACAACAGCCCAGCTATCCCTAAACCATAATACGTTTATACTATTAATTATGCCTTACTCTTTTGTTCGTTTAAGTACACTTAGCTATGCCATATTAACTGTTGCTACGTTGGCTGTAGCGAGTTTGTTTCCTGCGTGTAATACCGAAGCGGCCTTCCGGGTAGAGGGGCATATTACCGAAGCAACGGGAAAAGTCCTTTATTTGGAACACCAAACACTTAATGGGATAGTGTGTTTGGACTCGTTGACGTTAAGTGCCAGTGGTAAATATTCTTTTAAGGAGAAAGCACCTGCTGCCCCAGACTTTTACCGGTTGCGTTTAGGCGAGCAACTAATACCCTTTAGTGTGGACACCGTAACAACACTACAAATAAATGCCGATGCTTCCAGCTTTGCCACCTCGTATACCGTAGAGGGGTCCGATGCCTCTGCAAAAATTAAAGACATCTGGTTGGCCCAGTTAGATGCCAATGTACATATATCCAAATTGCTTCACCGTTATAATAAAGGGCAATTGGATAAGCCTTTAGTAGAGGCTGCCATGGATAGTGTTGTTGCAAAGTATAAGGAACGTACACGCTCGTACATTTTATCGTCGCCAGCTTCGGCAGAAGCCTACTTTGCTTTATTTCAGCAAGTGAATGGTATGTTGCTTTACAATATTTACGATGCTCGGGACTCTAAACTGTTTGCAGCTGTGGCTAATAGTTACGAACTGTATTACCCAGATAGCCCGCGTACCAAACATTTGTACGAGTTGGCCTTAAAGTCGGTAGCTGTTGTGCGTTCTATGCAAAACAACATGTCTGGCCCCGACTCGGTGCCCACCACCAAGGTAATTCCGCATACCGTGGGGTATATAGACATAGCCTTGCCTAACCTACGTGGCGAGGTTAGGCGGTTATCGGATGTGGCACAAAACGCTCCTGTCCTGCTCTGTTTTGTTGCTATGGGAGAGGATTGGAGTATGCCTTTAATAGAGCAGCTTAAAGGCATATACGCAGCCTACCACGGGCAAGGATTGGAAATATACATGGTTAGCTTAAATACCGAGAGCCATATATGGAAAAGTGCCGTAGACGGCTTGCCTTGGGTTAATGTATGCGACCACGACGGGGCTTATTCTTCGCTTATAGCGCACTACAACCTAAGGTCGTTACCCACCCTGTTCTTACTTAATAAAGAGGGCGAAATAGTACAACGCATAGCCTCGTTGGAGGAGGTGGATAAAGCTATCCGCACGGTACTGTAACCGTAAACCGGAAAGGTTTTGGTGATATCAAACAAACTCCTAACTTTGTTCCTGTATACTATTGTATCCTGAAACATGAAACGTATTACCCGCTATATAGAGCAGTCCTTATATCGTCACGAATGCATAGTAGTACCTGGCTTGGGTGCTTTTATCCGCCACGAAGAGTCGGCCACCTTGGACCCGACAAAGGGGCTGATATTCCCTGGGCGAAGTGAAATAAGCTTTAATGCAGCACTTCGTACCGATGACGGTATATTGGTGGATGCGTACAGAAGAGCTTTTTCGTTAAATTACAAAAGAGCGCTATCCATGATTCAGGGAGATGTAGCCGAACTTTACCACGACCTACAAACAGCCCACATGCTGCAGTTAGGGAGTGTTGGGCGACTTACAATGGATAAGGATACGCGCCAAATTACATTTTACCCGAACCCAGAACACCCCTTCTCTACGGAACATTACGGTGAGATGCCAACCCCTCAGTTGCCCCGCTTGGCAGAGCCCACCAGTACTCCCCTGGCTCCAGAGCGTAAACAAGGCGTATACTATTTGCCTATTCATATAAATACGCTAAAGTATGGTGCAGCAGCTGTAGTTATTGGTGTTTTAACCCTGTTGGTCCCTGGGCATTCGTTAACAACAACAACCGAAAAGAGCTACCAAGCAGGTTTTTTTGCCGACTTAGAGCGTAAAATGGAGCACCCGCCCTTGCCAAACGCTATGGTTGAAGCGCCTGCAGCAGCCGTTAATGAGACTTCTCCAAAGCGTTTATTGGCAGGATGTCCCTTATTGGAACACACTGCCGGAAAAGTGAAATATTATGTTGTAATAGCCAGCTTACGCAACTTAGAACTAATGGAGAAATACCTGAAGGCAAACCCAAGATATGCTTCGTTTCCCCAAGGCGGCGTGTTACAAGGGCGTTCGCAGCAAAGGCTTTTTGCGGCAAGTTTTGAGTTGATGGAAGAGGCAGCTGCTTACCGAAAACAGTTGGTGGCAGAACACCCGGAACTTCAGTCGGCTTGGATATATAAAGCCTTTTAGTAATAGTTTTGAGTTGCTTAGTTCCCCTTTAAGGAGAAAAAGTTGTAAAGAAGCACCCTAAGTAAACTTTATTACATACCTTTACACCAGACTTCGGAAGAAGAGCAGAGGCCCTACTTCTTGAGGTTTGTGTATTTATCTATACCTCTAAAATCAAATACTATCGTCATGGAACCAAAACCTGGTGTGGAGATAAGGAATGACATTGTTATCCGATTCTCTGGTGACTCGGGTGACGGTATGCAGCTGACAGGAAGCCTGTTTTCAGATGTGTCTGCCATCCTGGGAAACGAAATTTCAACATTTCCAGACTACCCTGCCGAAATCCGGGCGCCTCAAGGAACGCTTGCAGGAGTATCGGGCTTTCAGGTGCAGATAGGAACAAGCGGTGTGCTTACTCCTGGAGATTATGCCGACGTGTTGGTGGCAATGAACCCCGCGGCGCTTAAAGTGAACGTTGCGCACATTAAAAGTAGGGCCATTGTTATAATAGACACCGACTCCTTTACCGCTAACGATTTAAAGAAAGCCCAGTTTGTAACAGAACACCCATTTGTGGAGTTAGGGCTGAACGATGTACAGGTGATAGATGTGCCAATATCGGGCATGGTAAAGGAGAGCTTGGCGGGCTCGGGGTTGGATAACAAAGCCATTTTGCGTTGCAAAAATATGTTTGCGCTGGGGCTTGTGTGTTGGCTGTTCCAAAAAGATATTAGCGCTATTGATGACCTGTTGGCTAAGAAGTTTGGTAAGAAACCCGATATTTTACGTGCAAACTTAAAAGTACTGTCCGACGGTTATAACTACGGTGCCAACACGCATGCATCGGCTACAACCTACCGAATAGAAGGCACCGATGCTCTGCCAGGTAAGTATATGGAAATAAGCGGTAATACCGCCACTGCATACGGGCTTATTGCCGCTGCCGAAAAAGCCAACCTGGAGCTTTTCTTGGGGTCGTACCCTATAACCCCAGCTACCGACATTTTGCATGAACTTTCCAAGCATAAGGCTATGGGGGTTAAAACAGTACAGTGCGAAGATGAAATAGCCGGTATTTGCACAGCCATAGGAGCTGCGTATGGTGGAGCATTGGCTGTAACTACGACCTCTGGTCCTGGCCTCGCTCTAAAAAGTGAAGCCATTAACTTAGCCGTAATGGCCGAGTTGCCATTGGTGATTGTAGACGTACAACGGGGCGGCCCCTCGACAGGCTTGCCAACAAAAAGTGAACAGAGCGACTTGCTGCAAGCACTATTCGGCAGAAATGGAGAATCTCCGTTACCAGTGATAGCACCAGTTTCCCCTACCGACTGCTTTGATGCCGCCTATGAGGCTTGCCGTATTGCCCTGGAGCATATGACCCCTGTTATACTGCTAACCGATGCCTACATAGCAAATGGGGCTTCTGCTTGGCGTATACCCGACTTAACTATGTACCCAGCCATACACCCGCCTTATGTGCAGGATAATTATAAAGAAGAGAAGCCTTGGACGCCTTTTTCCCGAGACCCCGAAACACGTGTTAGGTACTGGGCCGTTCCTGGAACAGAAGGATTTGCACACAGGGTGGGCGGATTGGAAAAGGATAACCTAACCTCGGCGATTTCTACCGACCCCGATAACCACCAACTAATGGTTCGTTTGCGCGATGAGAAAATTCGTGCCGTGGCTAACCATATACCCGATATAGAAGTGCTTGGAGACCCCGATGCAGATATGGTGGTGATTGGCTGGGGAAGTACGTATGGACATATCCATTCTGCCGTACAACTGTTACGGCAAGAGGGCCGCAAATTGGCTCATATTCAGTTCCGCCATATACGCCCCTTGCCTAAGAACACAGAAGAGGTGCTCCGGAGGTTTGATAAGGTTGTGGTTTGCGAGCAAAATACAGGCCAGTTGGCTCGCTACCTGGCAGGAGAAATTTACGGCCTCAATATTATTCGGTTTAACAGAGTAAAAGGCCAGCCCTTTAAGGTTACCCGCCTGGTACAAGAGCTAGGCCTTATACAAGATGACCAACACGACAACAGATCCATATGGCACAAGTAACAGAAACTCCGCAAGGACTAAAATATACGCCCAAAGATTACAAGAACGAGTCCTTAGTAAAGTGGTGTCCTGGATGTGGAGACCACGGTGTGTTAGCTTCAATTAATAAAGCAATGGCGCAGTGCGGGAAACCACCTCACCAGGTAGCTGTAATTTCGGGGATCGGCTGTTCGTCGCGCCTACCATATTATATGGCTACTTATGGGATGCATACCATTCACGGCCGCCCCTGCGCCATAGCGACAGGGCTGAAAGTGGCTCGGCCCGACTTGGACGTTTGGGTAGTTAGTGGTGATGGCGACTGCTTGTCGATTGGTGGAAACCATTTTATTCATGCTTTAAGACGTAATATAGACCTTTCCATAGTGTTGTTTAACAACAAAATTTATGGACTAACCAAGGGGCAGTACTCGCCAACCTCGCCCCGTGGTTTGGTAACCAAAAGTTCCCCCTTTGGCACGGTAGAAGACCCATTCATCCCCGCCGAATTGGCCTTTGGATCCCGAGGAACCTTTTTTGCCCGGGTTTTAGATGTGGATATGGCTTTGCAAACAGAGTGTTTGGTGGCCGCCAATAAGCATAAAGGCACCGCAGTAGTGGAAGTACTCGTGAATTGCGTAATATTTAACAATGGTATTCATAAAGAGTACGCCGACAGGGCTGTGCGCGATGAACGAACAATCACCCTTAAACATGGTGAGAAAATGCTGTTTGGGAAAGAGAAAAACAAAGGCATTGTATTAGATGGGCTGAAACTTAAAGCGGTAACCTTGGGACAGGACGGCTATACATTGGACGATGTACTGGTGCATGACGCCCATGAGCAAGATGCCACATTACACTCTATGTTGGCCATGATGCAGGGCGATTTACCAATAGCCATGGGCATAATACGAGCTGTTGAACGACCAGCATACGACCAGTGTGTTACCGACCAAATTATTGAGGT
>JAEWGA010000011.1 GCA_023388555.1 Bacteroidota bacterium
AGAATAAAGTGTACAAGGTAGATGCAATTAAAGCATTAGCCAAGGACCCTAAAACCTCCGAAGCAGATAAAAAAATTATAGCTCGTATCATTACACCCAATGGAGATATTGTAGAGTCGGCAAAAAATGGGTACCAGGATGACGATATCAGATATTACTTCGGGAGTCTAAGCTGGTACGCTGTTCCTATCCAGCACTTCTCTGCTGTCGACTTGGGCGGAAACTACCCATATGGTCGCTACGGTGTGGTCCGAAACACTTTGTACATCATGAACATAAAAGCCTTTGCTACCTTCCCCTCGGCAACGCCTGGGGCTATAGGGTTTGACCGCGACTACGAGGCTGAGGCTACAAATGCATCTTTATCCTTTCCCGAGCGTAATATCATAAAAATGGACATTATAATATAACCACCCTAACATATACACTTAACCCAAGAGGGGCGTATCAAAATTCTGCTTAGGTAAGGAGAGCAGAATTTTGATACGCCCCCTTTTTTACACCCCCAAAGGCATTGTCGGGTATAACGAACACCACTTAAGGTGTTGTGCCAAAATCATTTTTATTGCACACACAGGTAGGAGGGGGTAAGCGTTACTCCTATACCTATCCTCACAATAAAAACGAAAAAAAAGGATTTTCCCTGCTTGAATGTTCCCTATGTGTGATATTCAAGAAACGAAAGGTAAGATTTCTTTTTTGCGGTAAAATAGTATATCTTTGGAGTTGTGTGAAAATGCATTTGGATTCATTACGGTGAGCCAATAATTAACCTTCTCAAAATCGAATATTATGAGCCTTCCCAAAAAGGGAATAACAAACATTAGGTTGTTGCAACTGTCGCAGTTCTGCTCTTTAAGGTACTGGGATATCTGCTTATCCTTTGCTGCTATGGATTTCTCCAGAAAAAAGAGTGCTAAATAGTCGATGTGTAATTACTAACTCCATAAAAACTTTCTATGAATACAAAAAACGTCAAATGTGTAATTAAAGCATTCGTGTGTTTGCTACTGTGTGCATCATGTTCTCCTCGCGATAATCAGGAGACAATCGGGAGTATTGCCATAAACGTAAAAGAGCTATCGGGCCTGAAGCCTATATTGGATAGTTACAGATATGTTAGGCTGCAAACGCCTGATACCTGTATTATTAAGTCTGTTAATAAAATTGTCCCAACAGACTCGTTGTTATTTGTTATGGATGAGTCCACCACTATATACATCTGTAACTATAATGGAGAGTTTTTGAAAAAGATAAGCCATAAAGGGCATGGTAGGGGCGAATACCTTAAGATAACCGATTTTGACGTGTATGGTAACCAGTTATGGATATTGGATTCTCAGCTCAATAAAATATTACGATACGGACTGGACGGCAAGTTAAAGCACGAACACAGATTGCCCGACTCGTACCATTCTATTTCTGTTCAACCAAATGGTAAGGTATTCTTGTGTTCGCAGCAAAGTAATGAGGGATTATACAATTTTGTGTTGTATGATACCGAAACCGAGGCGGTAGTGAATAAACTGGCAAAGTTTAACAAGAACAATAGTTGTGTTCAACGGGATTTTCACGACTTTATTGGCCGGAGTGCAGACACTCTTGTTGTGGCTAATAGGTTCGATCATATGATTTACAACCTTACGCCCGATAGCTACTCGCCTCGCTTAACCTTGTCATTCAATACCGACGATGCGCTCCCTGCCAATACAGAAGAATTAGATTATTTTCAGTTGTTGGAGGAGACTCGGTTTAAAAACGTGGTTAAAAATCCCTACTTGTACTATCAAAACCCTAAGCAAACCATAATAGGGTATTACCTTTTTGATAACTATGGCGACTGTTACTATTTAACAAGTATAGCCAATGACGGAACGCAGCATACCGCACGCCTTTTGGCAAAAGCCGATCCGGATTTCCCCTACATTAGCCCTATTCTTGCTCAGTTTGCCGATGAATTGGTGTCTGTTTTTCCTGCTGGAAATATCTTGAGGTTGGAAAAGAATTTGGGCTTGGATTTATTTACAAATATGGGCGTTACACCGTCGGACAATCCAATTATATTCTTCCATCACATTCGAAAATGATAAATGCTGGCGTATTACCTTAGCTGCTTTAGAACGTGCTACTGTAATAAATGTATGCACCTAAAGAAAGCGGAAGAATACCTATTAATGCCATAAGTGCCCATACGAGCATAGACGTCGTATCTGCACTCTAAAAAGAAAGTATAGGAGGGGCTGTGTCGTAATAAAGGGTTACGGCGCAGCCTCTTTTTTTGCGCCCAATCGTCCCAACCGGCTTCTCCTACTACACTTCCCCTTTTTTACGTCGAAATGCAGCCTGAAATTTATCCCGAAAACGGAACAAAATTCACCCCGAAAAATTGGATTGCTTTTTGCCCGAAAATTGTCTCCCGAACAAGACAAAAAAGGGAGTATTTTTTGACCGAAATTTGAACCTAAAAATAAGGGAGAAATTGGGGCGTTTTTTGGGGCGAAAAATGAGGTGAAAAAGGGGGAAATTTTAGGTGATTTTGGGGGTGAAAGTGCGACCGCTTGCAATCCCTTTATTGGAGCGGGTTTGCGAGGGGTGTTAAAAGTTGTGTAAAAATAACTGCGCTTTCTTTTTCAACAAACTGCGCTTTTCGTTGCGACAAACTGCGCTTTCTTTTTTGAAGGACTCCGCCTTCTTTTTTTTTTGCACTCCAAATTACCCCAAATTTTCTACAGAATTTATGCCCAGTTTGTACCTCGAATTCTGCCCCTCATTTACCCCTAATTTTTACCCCAAAACTGCCCCAAGAAAACACTTCCAAACCGTCCCCAAAAATCCCCTTCCAATCCACCTAAATCTGCCCCCCAATCCCCCTCCATTTTAGCCCTAAAATTTCATCTCTAACCTACCGCCCCCAATCACCGCCCCTAAACTCCCCCCCGAAAGCTCCCTTCCGAAAGCAGTGCTTGCTACCTCCTCTCTCTTCCTTGGTTGCCCGCCTACTCCGCGGGTTGCTTCCGCCTTTTGTCCTCGCGATCCAATTCTCTACACCACACACAAACCTCCGGGGCGCCCCGCGTACTCCGCGGGTTGTTTTTACGTTGTTTTCCTTCTCTTTGGGTGGAGATGGACGGATTTGCTTGCAAGGGTGGGGGGAGTTATTGGTTTACGCTTGTGGGCTAACGTTTGTGATGATTATAACCAAAAACACCAGCAACTATGCCTACTACATAGTTGCTGGTGTTGTAAGGGTAAAAAAAAGAGTGGGCAGAAAACGAATCTGTTCTCTGCCCACTTGGTTGTTTAGGTTTTATGCATCTATTTGTGCATAGGTGGCATGTTCGGTAATGAATTCTCGGCGGGGGGCTACATCTTCGCCCATTAGCATAGAGAATATAACATCTGCTTCGGCCGCATTTTCTAAGGTTACTTGTTTTAAAAAGCGGTTTTCGGGGTTCATGGTGGTGTCCCATAGTTGGTGGTCGTCCATTTCACCTAACCCTTTATAGCGTTGTGTTACGATTTGGGTTTCATCGCCACCGGCGTATTTGGCAATAAAGTTTTTACGGTCGGTATCGGTCCAGCAGTACTCTTCTACCTGGCCTTTTCGGCATTGGTATAATGGAGGTGTTGCTAAGTATACATAGCCTTTTTCTATTAGGACGCGCATGTGGCGGAAGAAGAAGGTGAGAATAAGCGTAGCAATGTGGCTGCCGTCCACATCGGCATCGGTCATGATTATTACTTTATGATACCTGAGTTTGGAGATGTTAAGAGCTTTGGGGTCCTCTTCTGTACCAATGGTTACTCCAAGAGCGGTGTACATTGCTCGGATTTCTTCGTTCTCCAAGACTTTGTGGTGCATAGCTTTTTCCACATTTAGGATTTTACCACGCAGTGGAAGAATGGCTTGGAACATGGAGTCCCGTCCTTTTTTTGCTGTACCACCGGCTGAGTCACCCTCTACCAAGAAAAGCTCACACATTTGCGGGTCGCGGCTACGGCAGTCGGTAAGTTTACCTGGTAGCCCACCTCCAAACATAGGGCCTTTACGTTGCACCATGTCCCGTGCTTTACGGGCGGCTATACGTGCTTTGGCGGCGACAACCACTTTGTCGACAATCATGCGGGCTTGTTTAGGGTTTTCTTCCAGGTAGTGCCCTAACGCTTCGCCTACGGCTTGGTCCACGGATCCCGATACTTCGGTATTTCCCAATTTGGTTTTTGTTTGTCCCTCGAATTGGGGTTCTGCAACTTTAATGGATATTACGGCGGTAAGGCCTTCCCTAAAGTCGTCTCCGGATACTTCCACCTTTTCTTTTTCTAAGATTTTGGAGTCGTCGGCATATTTTTTGAGGGTACGGGTTAATGCGCGTCGAAAGCCTGCAAGGTGTGTTCCCCCTTCTATGGTGTTTATGTTGTTAACGTAGGAGTAGACGTTTTCGTTGTAGGAGGAGTTGTATGTCATGGCTACCTCTACGGGGATTCCATTTTTCTCGGTGATAATGTGTATTACGTCGTCGATGAGGGGGTCCTTGTTGCTGTCCAGGTATTTTACAAATTCTTTAAGCCCGTCTTGTGAGCGGAAGGATTGTTGTTTGGGGTTTCCCTCTTGGTCTCTGTCCCTATAGTCGGTAATATTTAGGGTTATACCGGCATTCAGGTAGGAAAGTTCGCGTAGCCTGTCGGCTAAGGTTTTGTATTGGTATATTGTGGTATTGAATATTTCGGCATCGGGTTTGAAGGTGATGGAGGTACCCCTGCGTTCGGTCTCGCCAATAACTTTTACCTCGGCTTGAGGAATACCTCGGCTAAATTCCTGCATGTATATTTTGCCATCGCGGTAAACTTCGGCTCGTAAGTAGGTGGAAAGGGCATTCACGCAAGATACCCCAACTCCGTGTAGTCCGCCGGATACTTTGTAGGACCCTTTGTCGAACTTTCCCCCGGCATGCAGTACGGTTAGTACAACTTCTAAGGCCGATTTGCCTAATTTTTCGTGTTTATCTACGGGGATACCACGTCCGTTATCGTGTACGGAGATGGAGTTGTCTTCATTAATCTCTACATCTATGCGGTTGCAGTAGCCGGCCATTGCTTCGTCGATAGAGTTATCCACCACCTCGTATACTAAGTGGTGTAGCCCTTTTTCCCCTATGTCGCCAATGTACATTGCGGGGCGTTTACGAACGGCTTCTAAGCCTTCAAGAACTTGTATGTTGGACGAGTCGTAGAGTCCGGCAGTATTAGGCGTTTGGTCGCTCATGATGTTCTCTTATAGAGTTATACTTAATGTTTTTTGCGTTAGGGATGCCAATGCCCCTATGGTAGTAGGGTGTGCATCATTACAAAGGTAACGAAAAATCCCCTTTGGGTGCTGTTATGTGCCAGAAGGTTTAGGAGAAAGGGTAATGTGCTTTTATGGGGTGGGGGGATGTGTAGTTTTGTGGTGTTTTGGGGGAGTTTTGTGGTAAGGGTAAAAAAAAGAGGGCGTGCCTGTTTTGACACACCCTCTTTGGGGGGAAAGGGGGAAGAGAAGGGTTTAGCTCAGACCTTCTATTTCTCCGTTTACAATGTCGATGTGAAGTGCAGAAGGGGCTTTAGGAAGCCCGGGCATACGCATCATATCGCCCATGATAACCACAATCATTTCGGCACCGGCATTAACAACAACGTCTTGTACTTTAAGGGTAAACCCTTCGGGAGCACCGTATGCTGTTGGGTTGTCCGAGAAGGAGTATTGGGTTTTTGCAATACATACAGGGAAGTGGCTGTATCCCAGCTCTTCTATTTGTTTTATTTTCTTTAGGGCGCTGCTTTGGAATTCAACTACGTTAGCACCGTAAATTTGTCGGGCTATTTTATCCACTTTGGTTTGTATGGAGTCGGTTGTTTCGTATATATGTTTTAGAGGTGCCGAGGGGTTTTGCTCTATGGCTTCTACAACTTTTTTTGCTAATTCCTCGGCACCAGCACTGCCTTCGGTGTAGGCTGTATTAACAGCAAAGGGTATACCCAGTTTTGTACAGTGGTTGCGTATTTCCTCTATCTCGGCGTCGGTATCTGTGGGGAAACGGTTAATGCATACTACCACGGATTGGCCGAAGTTTTGGAGGTTGGCAATGTGTTTATCCATATTGGCAAAACCTTTTATTAAAGCCTCCTGGTTGGGCTCTTTGAGTAGTTTTGCGTCGGCCCCACCGTGCATTTTTAGGGCCTGTGCTGTGGCTACTAAAACGGAGAGGCTGGGTTGTAGGCCCGCGGTCCTACATTTGATGTTGAAGAATTTTTCTCCTCCCAGGTCGGCACCAAATCCTGCCTCGGTAATAGCATAATCGCCATAGTTTAATGCCATTTTAGTTGCTATTACGGAGTTGCACCCGTGCGCTATATTAGCAAAAGGGCCACCGTGTATAATAGCAGCCGAGTGTTCGGTAGTTTGTACTAAGTTGGGGTTAATGGCATCTTGCAGTAGTACGGTAATGGCACCACCAACACCTAAGTCCTTTACGGTGAATGGTGAGCCATCTCGTTTGTAGGCGAGTAGGATGTTATCTATTCGTCGGCGTAAATCCTCGATATCTGATGCTAAGCATAGTATGGCCATTATTTCGGAGGCAGGGGTGATATCGAAGCCCGTTTCGGTAGGTATACCGTTTGTTACGGCGCCTAAGCCGGTAATGACGTTTCGTAAGGAGCGGTCGTTAACGTCCAATACACGCCTCCATAATATGCGCGATAAGCCCTCCGAGGTGTTTCGGTTTTGGTAGGCATAGTTGTCCAGTAGGGCAGCAATCATGTTGTTGGCCGAGGTAATGGCATGGAAATCGCCAGTGAAGTGCAAATTAATTTTCTCCATAGGCAACACTTGTGCATAACCGCCACCAGCAGCGCCACCTTTCATGCCAAAGCAAGGGCCTAAAGATGGCTCCCGGAGCGCAACGATGGCTTTTTTTCCAATGCGTTGTAAGCCTAAGGCTAAGCCTACCGAAACCGTTGTTTTTCCTATTCCTGCTTTGGTTGGAGTGATGGCCGTAACGAGGATGAGCTTTCCGGCTTTTTTTGCATCGGAGCCAAGCAGGCTTGCATCCAGCTTGGCCATATATTTTCCATAGGGTTGGAGGTTGTTGGCTGGTATTTGAAGGTTCTCGGCAATTTGAGAAATCTCTTTCAGTTGAGTTTCACGGGCTATTTGTATATCCGTTTTCATAGTGTAGTGGATGGTGTTATAGATGAATAATAGGAACTAACCAATGGTATTTTCATTACATTTGGAGTGTTGTATAGTACTAATTCAAAAAACAAAAGGATTATGAAGAATACTACATTATCAAAGATAAGAATATTTGCGGCATTATTGTTGCCGTTACTGTTAGGTAGCTGTCTTCAGCAACCCTCGAACCGCCCGTCCCCCCCTACGACCATAGACACTATTCCGGCACCAAGCTCCTTAGTGGTGAATAATTTGGTGGTGGGTAAAATAAATATGAGTGTAGGCGAGGCTTTAGAGCAGAATTTGGATGTTTACGACACGAAGCAGCGGATATCCAAGGAGTTTTTTGTTGGGTTGCTGCCTGGGGTTGGATTACTCTCGACCGGGCGCAGTTACCTGTTTAAAGAATTGGACTCTACCGTTGTAACCAAGCAGTATGGGCAGGATGAAAAGCTGAGTGTCCCAGAGTATGCTATTAAGATTGCAAAAGGTAAAGAGCCGAATACTTACCTGGTTACCTCCGCTTTGGCGCCAGAAGCTTTGAAGCCAACGTTCCAAATACCTTCGTACAAGCTGGTGGCAAAAGGTGGCAGTATGCTTCCAATTGCTTTGCAGGCCGAGGACGAAACCGTTTCTTACCAATGGGGAACGGATAATGAACTGTTGGAGCTGACGTTTACCGATAAGAGTAATAATAGTACCAAGTGGAAGTTCTCCTACGATAAAAAATGGAAGAACCCTGGGGTTTTTAGTTACATTTTGGGAGTGTATGGCATTCCGCATAACAGCCTGCCATGTGTTCACCAACGGTTGTATGGCCCTATTGGTAACCAGAAATATTTGCCTAATGCCATGACTATAGTAGGCACAAAAGAGAATAAAACGGTTACTGTTACCCTACGATATATTTGGTTAAAGGGCAATGGGCTTATTGTGCTATGGTTGGATAAAGACAACCCCAATAACCTTATTCAACAGTATACAGTGGCGTTTAATATACCAGCCGAGAAGGTAGAGCTTTTTGGTGAGGGGAGTTAATGTGCTTCGGTGCGTTTAATTTCCAACTGGTATAATTTTTTAGCACGGTGCTCGAAAAGGCTTGTTAGCCTTTCGGGCACCTTTATTTTGTAGTGGTAGCCTTTAACGGTGGCGTCGGTAGCACCAATTTCCGCCTCTGCTTCTTTTAAGAGCATCATCACTGGATTAATGAGGGTGAAGGGGAAAGTTAAAAGGTATGTTCGGAATAACTCTATTTCTACTATGGAGGCTTGGTCCAGAGCATTGGATATGGCTGTGCGGTAAGCTACAATAAGCCCACCTGTGCCTAACTTAACACCACCAAAGTAACGGACTACAATAGCAACAACTTGCGTTAGTTCCCTGCTAAGGAGCTGCCCTAAAATAGGTTTCCCGGCAGTGGAGGAGGGCTCCCCGTCATCGTTATATTTTTCCAATACTTCCCCATGTGTTCCTACCCTATAAGCCCAGCACACATGCCGAGCATCGTGATACTCTTTGCGGTAATGGGCTATATGTTGCAGCGCTTCATCTTCATTACGCACTGGGTGTACGAAGGCGTAGAATTTGCTGCGTTTGTCGGTGTACAGGGCTTGCCCACCGCTTGGCGTAATGGTTTTATAGCTGGCAGAGGACATATTTTATTGGGTTAATCCTAAGCGTTGGCGGATGCTTTGGCGCCAGTCTTCGCCACTTTTTGCCAGATAGGTTTGAAATCCGAGCTGTGCAGCTACGTCGATATTAGCTTTAGCATCGTCCACAAACAAGGTTTCGGAAGGTAGTATATGTGCGTCGGCAATAACTTTTTCAAATATCAAGGGGTCTGGTTTACATACACCTAATTCAAAAGAAAGGTATACTTTATTGAAGTAGGAGCTTACTGCTCTTCCGTTTTTCAGGTATTTTCCAGAGTTAACCCAAGGGAATATAAAGCCATTGGTATTGCTTAGCAACATAACACGTATGTTGGAGGGGATTTCTTCCTCTATAAAGTCGAACTTATAGTCCTCGCAATCCCAAATAAACTGGTATAGTGCTTGCTCTACATCTTGGTGTGTTAGGTTTAGCTGGTATTTTTTGTTTATACGGTTTAGGAACTCTTGTGGAGAAATTTGACCTTTTTCCAGCTCCAAAAACAATCCGGTTTGTAGGTAGGGGTCCAATAGTTTGTTTGCATCATGAATACCTAATTGCTCGAAGGCACGAACGGCGTCGTCGCGAGTGATACGCATAAAAATGCCACCAAAGTCGAATAATAGGTTTTTAATTGTTGTCATAACTGTTTTTTTGGGGGGAGGTAAGTATACTTTGGAGTAACTGGACTCTGTTTTTTAAGGGGATAATTTCCAGGGGGAGGGTTAGTGTAGCTACATGGTATTGGGGGCCTTTGTATATTACTGCTGCTGGCCACGCTCCGCCTTTAAAGTACAAGGGCGTACTTGTTCCGTTAGAGGTACTTGGCACTATGGCATCGGGGTTGTTAAGGTGGTATATTGGGGGATTGGGGCGGGTATTAAAAAGTCTGGGCGGGAGTTTGGGGTTTTCTGGAATTGCTACCCCTGTGGTGGGGACAGATGGTTGCGCAAGGGCAATTTTTAGTACATCGTGCGCAAAAGCTTTATTTAGTTTGCCTTGTGTGGTTAAGGTATCCAAACATAAGTCGGACGCCACATAGGCGCCAGATATAATAGCCGATTTCCCTTTCAGCAGAAAGGTCTCCAATGCAAATTGGAGGTCTGGCGATAATACGTTAAACCTGGTGTTCTCCTTGTTAGGTCCTAATTGGTAGGTGCGTTGTTTCCCTAAAATAACATTGGTGATGTCGTAGGTTTTAAGGTTATCGGGGTTTTGTGCCACTGCAGAATGGCTGGCAGAGGTGAAAGCATAGCCTAATTCCATAAAAGCAGCTCCGTGTTGCCCGGTAAAGTCGAAGGTATTGCCACGTATAATGGCTGTTTCTTGGGTTGGGGTAGGTAGTGCCGAGTGGTCCGAGTCGGTTTCGCCACGTGTTGGGGCGTGTGTTGCAAAGCAATAGGCTTGGTCCTGCAAGTAAGGAACGCCCATGCCATCTTGCCGGAAGCCCAAAACGCTGCCATCGGCACTGCTGTAGGTTTCGGGAGCACTTACTTTGTCGAATCCGTTAATAACCATCACCCTTCCTTGGGGGGTGTTGGGAACACCTGCCGCAATAACCTCGGAGGGGAAACTGCGCCCACCTGCGTTAAAAGCTTCTACCTTAAAGCGGTATACCACTCCTGGCTTTAGGTCCACGTACACTTGTTGGTCGAATACGGGAACACCTCTGTCGAAAGGAGCATCGGGGGTACCAACAGCGGTGTATAAGATAAAGCCGTTGGGCGATGCTGTTGGCTCAAGGGAGTCGGTTTGAGCTTTCCACTGGAGGCGTAACCGTTTGTTGTTTTCTGCGAGGTGTGCCTCCATATCCTTTACGGGAAGAGGCTGTACAACATAAGGGGTTTGGTATTCGTGCGAAAGGTACCGTAGTATACCTTTGTAAATAGCTCTGGAAACAGTAAACCGAACGGTGGGGTCCAACCCGTACCTCATGTCGGCTAAGTTTTGGTGCGAAAGGAATTCCAGTAATAAGGCAGGGACATAGCCTAATGTAGCCTCGGAGTATGGTTTATCCCACAATGCTCTTCGTTTCCATTCGGGGGCTAATACTCTTAAGTCGCGTACCAGGTAGGACTGTACAATGTCGGAGAGCTCTCGGGATAAAACCTTAGGTGCTCCGCTGGGATATTTAGTGCGTCCTTCCCAGTTTGTGCAATAAATGGCAAGAGTTCCCACAATGTCGTTACCAGGCCTGGTGCCAGCATCGGAATGCAAAGCCAAGGATAGGTCGATAGGTATTTTTAGCCCAGCGCTGTTTGGTACTGCAGCTGTTCCCCCACAAAGGTAGTTTACCCATAAGGGGCGGCTCCTGTAGTCGTCTTTATAATCGTCTTTGCCTTTGGTAGGGCTGTAAACGGAGTCGGGGACACCAGCCCATTGCAGCCAATAACGTGCGGCTTCGGCGTACCGTGGGTAGCCAGAGCTATGAGGTGCTGGGGCTGGTAGTGTGACTTTTTTACGCTTTCGTCGTACTTGTTTAGGCGGTGCCTGACGCATTACATTGCCTATACCTCCGCCAATTTTTACTGCATCGGCCGATACTATACTTCCTGCCTTGGCCGACTCGTTGGTGAGCCTAACCCCTTGCTCTTTTGTTGCGTTGGCCAAAAAAGTATAGGTGCCTAAGTATATCCAGGTACCGCCGCCCATTTGCTGGTTCACTTCAAATGTTTCGCTTCCGCCAGCATGCTCTATAATATAGTGGGCATCTGTAGCACTGTTGGGGTCGGACTGGTAGCTTACATACACTGCATATTCTCCTGTTTCCTTAATGTTTGGTGTCCAGACGGCGCTGGTAGTAGCTTTCCCACGTGTTGTTTTACAACGCAGAGATGTACCTTGCCGAAACGGATTTTCGTGTTTGGATAGTTTAGCGGTATACCCAAAGCCTACCGAAACTTTTTCCCACGCTTGTTTGCCTTTACCAGTTAAAGAGAACTTGCCGTGGTCGTTTTTTTGTGGGGTATTGTCTACTAAATATTCGTGTGCCGAGAGGTCCCGCTCCCGGGGGAGTAGTACAATAGCTCCACTGCGTTCCAACATAGGTACTATATAGGGGATGATATAGGAGGCGGTAAATAGGTCCTCTACAGTTTGGTTTAGCTTAGAGCGTTGCCAAATCCACTTGTTTTGCTTTTGCGAGAAGTACAATCCATGGCTTTGCCACAAAGCCAAGTGGCGCCCTAACAAGCCATGTACAGGAGTTGTAACCGCATTGGTGTGCCTTACTAAGGGAGGCGTGTTTTTAGGGTAAACATTAGCCCAGCTGCTACGTGCGTATTTGCCGCCAAAAGCTTGTGGAATTAACCGCTCGGCAGGGTGTTCTTTCGTATAGAGTGAAACAACATCTACAGGGTAGCCTTCTTGCACAAAAGCGTTACGTATATAGGCGGTTACGGAGTCCAGGAAAAGCTGGCGGTAAGGGTAGTCCGTGGCAGCATCGTTAAGGTGTAAGTACAAATGGCGGCCCGATAGTTGTACCTGCTTGACAAGTACTTTACCAGCCGAAAGCCCTTTAGGTTTATACCGTTCAAAAGCAGTAGAAACCACCTCCATAATGGAGTCCGTAGCACGTAGCTCTTGTGCTGTAACGCCAAATGGTGCCCAAACGATACAAAGCAGTAAGGCAATAATATATTTTTGTTGTTTATGAAGGGAATTTATCGTCATTGGAAAACTCTTTATAGCTCCTGTTCCAAAGGGTATTATACTTTTCTTAACCGCACTCCCCGTACTGCATGCTGAGGGCCTTTTTCCAGAATAAGGTCGGACCTAAACCGGGTAGGTAAAATGTTTTGTTCCAGGTTAGGTAGGTTTATTTGTTCCCAAATTTGGGTGGCCATTTCTATGCTTTCCTTTTGGCTCAGGGTACTGTAACGGTAAAAGAAAGAGTCGGGGTTTTGAAATGCAGATGCTTGTAGTTTAAGAAAACGGTCGATATACCATTGTTTTAGGTCGGCAATAGTTGCATCTACATAAATAGAGAAGTCAAAAAAGTCGGAAACAAAAACTCGTCTTTTAGGTTTTGAAGGCGAGGTGTTTACTTGAAGCACATTAATGCCTTCTATAATTAGGACGTCTGGGCTGTGTATGGTTTGGAATTGGTTTGGCAGTACGTCATAGAACAAGTGTGAGTATAAAGGCGACTTCAACTCTTTCTTTCCCGATTTTACGGAAGATAAGAAGTTGAGCAGCCGCACTGCGTCATAGCTTTCGGGAAACCCTTTTTTGTCCAGAATCCCCATTTCTTCTAATTGTGCATTGGGGTATAAGTACCCATCGGTAGTAACAAGGTCTACCCGTGGGGTTGCCTCGTTCATGGATAAAAGTTTTTGTAGCACCCTTGCGGTAGTGCTTTTGCCTACAGCCACACTTCCTGCAATACCCACAACGAAAGGGATATGAATGCTTTCCCTATGAAAAAACTCGGCATATTCCTGGTGCAGCCTATGCCTATGCATAATATGTATTTGCAATAAACGGCACAGGGGGAGGTATACTTCTATAATCTCCTCCTGTGTTAAAGGCTCGTTTAGTCCTTTAAGTTTATCCAGGTTAATCTCCGAGAAAGGGAAGTTTGGGTGCGACTCTAACCTGCTCCACTCCTTCCTGTTAAAGCTTTGAAAGGGGGAAAAGCTAAGGCCGTTTTTGGAGGGGTCCGAAATTTGGTGTGTCATGGTTGCTTACTCTGCTTGTCCCAGGGGTCATATTTTTGTTGTTCTTTTACTTGGATAATAACCTCTCTGCGGGCTGCCAAATAAAACAAAACCGTACCCATTAAGTATATGGGAATCCAGGTAACTTGCCCAAAAGGCAGTAAATATAAGGGATTGGTTAGGACTCCTAAGGCGGCCATTAAAAGCATTAGCAAAGAAATCCTATGTGTATTCCTAAAACGTTCTGCTACGTAGTAAAAAGCACCACCGCATAGTAATATGTGTAGTATACGCACAGCTGTTCCAGGGTGCTCCAAAAGCATTCCTACAATGCAAAGTAAGGATAGGAGGGCGTAGAAGGACTTATTTCCCATTTTTTTTCTGTTGTAGGTGGGGAAGAATATCGCCAAAATAGGTGTTAAGAAGTCGGCTCGAAGCTACAAACGAGCTTACCCTATCGTGCAGGATGTCGTCCTCTACTTGGGGAAGCATATCTTGTATTTCGGGGTTTTGGTAGAAGGATTGCCTTAGGGCTTCATCAATTGTTTCGTACATCCAGTATTTGGCTTGTTGGTTGCGTTTGTGCGTAAAGTAGCCTTTCTCTTTGGCAAACTGTTCGTACTCTTTAATCATATCCCAAACTTCCTGAATGCCCAAAGCGTAATAACCGGAGTAGGTTAGTACTTTGGGTACCCAGCCACTCTCGGTGGGGGGGAATAGGTGCAACGCATTTCTAAAGTGCGATGCTGCCATTTTTGCTTTTTCTATGTTATCACCATCGGCCTTGTTAATAACAATGCCATCGGCCATTTCCATAATGCCTCGTTTTATACCTTGCAGTTCATCGCCTGTTCCTGCAAGTTGTATTAGCAGGAAGAAGTCCACCATGGAGTGTACTGCTGTTTCGGACTGGCCAACGCCTACTGTTTCTACAAAAATGGTGTCGAAGCCAGCTGCCTCGCATAGCACTATTGTTTCTCGTGTTTTACGGGCAACGCCTCCTAACGAGCCTGCCGAGGGTGAAGGGCGTATAAAAGCGTTGGGTTCACGCGACAACTTCTCCATTCTTGTTTTGTCTCCTAAAATGCTTCCTTTCGAACGCTCCGAGCTGGGGTCTATGGCCAACACTGCCAATTTGTGCCCTTGTTCCAAGATATGTAAGCCAAATGCGTCTATGGATGTGCTTTTCCCGGCACCTGGCACCCCCGTAAATCCTACCCGGAGCGACCTCCCAGCATAGGGTAGGCACTTAGCAATAACCTCTTGCGCTATGGCTTGGTGGGCTTCCAGGTTGCTTTCTATTAATGTGACGGCACGTGATAGCATGGACCTATCTCCTTGCAAAATGGCATCTACATAGTCGTCGGCACTAAATTGTTTACGTGCCTGAGGACGCAGGTAGGGGTTGATAATAGGAACTTCGTTAACCCCACTGTTAACTTTTAATCCCTTGTATGAGGCATCGTTTTCTGGGTGTTTCATTATGTACGCTCTTTGTTTTGGTATAACCTTGTTTGTTTGGGCCGGAAGCTATGCTACAAACTTACAAACTTTTTCCTCCGTTTCCTTCATTTCTTAGGAGGCTACATGCCTACACGAACTATTCGTACCCCTTGTAATTGTGCTATTCGTTGGCTTAGGGTATGCAAATCCGTTTCGTCCGTTACTTTGGCGTGAAGAATTACTAAGCTACGCTCTTGCTCAAAGTCTGTTTCAAAGGTGTAGTAAACAACTCGCAGCCCGCTTTTTTCGCTAATAGTTTTAAGACCGTCCAGCTCGGGGTTGGTATGGTTGAAGGTGACAGATATATCCAAGTCCTCCATATCTAAATGGTATTTAGACTTTACCACCTGTAACCCATCAACAACAAAAACGAATAATAGCGTCATAATTAAGGAGGTGATATAAAGCCCGCAACCAATAGCTATTCCTAATGTTGCAGTAGCCCAAATAAGGGCTGCTGTTGTTAGCCCTTGCACACTTCCTCCGCGGCCTCTTAGGATGGCTCCTGCACCTAAAAAACCAACACCACTTACTATTTGGGCTGCTATCCGGGTCGAGTCTCCTCCTCCCATTAGTTGCGGAACGTAAATGGAGCATAAGGTGGCTAAGGTGGAGCCCATCATTAGTAACGAAAAGGTCCTGAGCCCGGCGCTTCTAAACTTCACTTGGCGCATGTATCCAATGCTGGAACCTAATAGCAGACTATAAATTATACGTATTATAAAGTCTTGTAACTGAATACCTTCGTGGTATAGAAAAGGGCAGTAATCGTATAGTAACTGAATCTTCATATTATAAATATGCTATAAGTTGGAACGTTCTTACCGTGTAAGATACACAATATATACGGTACTCGTTTCCTAAAGAGGGCGCTGAAATGCATCTTTAAGCAGTTTTATCTACTCCTTTGTGTAAGAGGAGGGGCAAAGTGGTTTGCTTTTCCCAAAGGCGCCAACAGGAGTGTTGGCACTGTTTAATATTTCACTTACGCCCCCGAAGCCAATAAAAAGCCCCATGGCTGATGCAACTCAACCACGGGGCTTGGGTAGTATAAATCACAGGGTTACTTAGGGTCGGAACTTTTGGCTTCCTCCCACCACTTGTCGAGTTCGGGGAGAGTGTAATCTTTAATGGACTTTCCGTTTTCGGTAGCCTTTTTTTCCATGTAGCCAAACCTGTGCAAGAATTTTGTGTTGGTTCGTTCCAAGGCTGTATCTGGATTTATCCCGTACAACCGAGCCGCATTGATGATACTAAAGAGCAAGTCTCCAATTTCATTTTCGGTACTCTTTTCCGAACGGGGCGAGCAGAGTTCCTGCTGAACTTCCGCCAGTTCTTCCTGCACCTTGTTCCACACTTGCTCTTTACGTTCCCAGTCGAACCCTATGTTAGCCGCTTTTTCTTGTATTCGGCAAGCCTTAATCATGGAGGGTAGGCTGGCTGGCACACCCGACATTACGCTCTTTTTTGCGCCCTTTTCCTTTAGCTTTATTTGTTCCCAATTTTGCTCCACCTCTTCGGCACTTGCAACTGCTGTTGTACCAAATACATGTGGGTGCCTAAAAATTAGCTTTTCGGAAATAGAGTCGCACACATCGCGGATGTCGAACTGTGCCTTTTCGGCACCTATTTTAGCATAGAAAACAATATGCAGAAGTACATCGCCCAGCTCTTTCTTTATATCCTCAATATCGTTTTGGAGAAGGGCTTGGCTGAGCTCAAATACTTCCTCAATAGTGTTCGGGCGGAGGCTTTCGTTGGTTTGTTTAGCATCCCACGGGCATTTTACACGCAGGGTGTCTATGATATCCAACAGGCGCCCGAACGACGCTAATTGTTCTGCTCTGCTGCTCATGCTAAGGGTTATTTGTTTGCAGATTGTTCTTTGAAACGTTTAACAGCACTATCAATAAACTTCAAATACTCTGGCACATCTTCTTTGTAGCCATAGGAGGGGCCTAAAGGCTCTCCATTACCATCTATCACTACATAGAAGGGTTGAGCATTTGAGCCAAACTTATGGCTTTGCAAATAGCTCCACTTATCGCCAATGGTTTTTAAAGTTTTCTTTTTGCCGTTTATGTTCACTTCGATAGGTTGGGGGAGCGAGGTTTTATCGTCCACCATTAGGGTTACAAGAACAACATCGTTCTCTAACCGATGTTTAACCTTGGGGTCCGTCCATACTGCGGCCTCCATTTTGCGGCAGTTAACACAGCCATACCCCGAGAAGTCTATCATGATGGGTTTATTGTGCTTCCGGGCATATTCAATGGCGGATTCATAGTCGTCGAACTTAGCATGCACCTCGGCATCGTACAAGTTAAAGTCCTGGGTGTACAAGGGAGGTGCAAAAGCACTAATAGCTTTAAGGGGGGCACCCCATAGGCCGGGTACCATATACACTGCAAAACTTAAGGATATAATGGACATAAACAGGCGAGGAACGGAAACATGATCCGTTGGGCTATCCTTATCGAACCGTATTTTGCCCATCAGGTATAACCCTAACAGTGCAAATATGATAATCCACAGCGCAACAAATACCTCGCGGTCCAGGATGCGCCAGCCATAAGCAAGGTCGGCTACCGAGAGGAACTTGAGTGCCAGGGCAAGTTCCAAAAATCCCAATACTACTTTTACACTATTCAACCAGCCGCCACTTTTGGGCATACTTTGTAGGTAGTTGGGGAATATGGCAAAGAAGCTAAACGGAATAGAAAGTGCCAATGCAAACCCAAACATACCTATTGCTGGCCCTATTTTGCTACCAATGGTGGCTGCCGAAACCAACAGCGTTCCAATGATGGGACCGGTGCAAGAAAAGGATACCAATGCCAGCGTAAACGCCATAAAGAAGATGCTGAGAATCCCTGTTGTACTATCGGCCTTGGAGTCCAACTTGTTAGTCCAAGACTGGGGTAGCACCAACTCGAAAGCACCAAAAAAGGATATGGCAAAGAATACAAGCAATAGGAAGAAAATAATGTTAAATACGGCATTTGTTGCTAATGAGTTAAGCGCACTGGCACCAAATATACCTGTAATTATTAACCCTAAAGCCAGGTAGATAACAATAATGGAAATCCCATAGGTTACGGCATCGCGAATTGCTTTACTCCTTGCTTTGGTACGTTTTAGGAAAAAGCTAACGGTCATGGGTATCATGGGCCACACACATGGGGTCATAAGAGCTATAAGCCCACCCAGGAAACCGTATAAAAATATTTTCCACAAGGAGGCATCCACGGCCGAAAGGGTTGCGTCGCCGTGCCCTTTAAGTTTTTCCACTACGGGAGTCCACAACGGAGAGTCTGCCAACTCGCCATTGGTTTGTATAGGGGTATAGGCAATTGCTTGTTGGCTTATGGTGTCTGTGGTTGCAGGTTCTGCTTCGTTGGTTGTGGCCGGCACTTCCACTTCTGCAACCTCTTCTTGTGCTGTTGTTGGCGCTTGTGGGGCAGCTGCCGTAATGGGCGTCTTGATGTCGGTCTCCAATAAAGAGAACTCTTCCCTATCGGGGGGTAGGCATGTTTGGTCGTTACATGCCATGTATTCTATCTCTCCGTTTAACGCGAAGTTTTTGGGATCCGATATCTGCAGCTTTTGGGTAAAGGTTACCTCTTCCTCAAACCAACGCAGCGTCATGTCGAAGTTGGCATCGTAGCTTTCAACCGGTTTTTTATTGGCAACAGGTTGCCCTACAACCTTAAATCCCTTTCCTGTAAGGGTAAAGGTTGTGGAGGTAGGGCCTCCTTTAGGCAGGTTTTGGTCATAGAGGTGCCACTTAGGCTCCATTTTCGCTGTAAGTTTAAGCTCGGCACTTCCGTCGGCTTGGTTGGTTAGTGCAATGTTCCACTTCACAACGCCCGAGATCATTTGTGCACTTAAAGGGAGCGCACTTACCAGGAGCAGGAGGAGTAGGGTGAATACTTTGGAGAGATGTTTCATAGGTGATTGTATGAAAAGTGATAAGGTTGTAAAGTGTAATAAATTAAGGATTAGGGGTGATTTGTTTTGGTTGGCTTGTTACTATTTAAAGAGGGGGTATCGTACCTTAAATAGGTATAGAAATGGCTGGGGAATGGGCGAGTAAACGATAGCTCTTGTTGCAACTGGTTAGGTAGGCGTAAAACTATTTTTGTTTGCTCCAATGCTATTTTCCCTTTTAGCCCGAAGTTGGATTGGTTACGCCCGTCTCCCAATATTTGTAAGCCATTGTCGCTTACCAATTTTCGGAGGGAGAAGATGCGGGATGCTCCAACACTAACTTCTACGATGTGTAGGTTACCAGCCGAGCTACTTTTTATTTGCCGCAGGTGTGCCTTTACTATTTTGGGTTGCTGTTTTTTTCCTTTAGTTTCCTTGGTTGCACTGGTGGCCGAAATATCCATTTCTGCCGTCAATAATGTTCCCTGAACAGCCAGTATAAAACGTTGTTCCCGTAGCAGGTGGCCCCACTGCCGTACCGCATTTTCCTTGGCTTTTAAATTCTTTGCAAATAGTATAAAGCCTGCTGACTCGGAGTCCAGCCTATTCAGCATAAACAGCTTTTGGGCTGGATTGCTTTCTTTAAGGTACTGGCTTAAAATCCAAATAACAGTTCGTGTACGGTCCTGATGCGTTGTATTAACCGTATAAATGCCGGCCTTTTTTTCTACTAAAATATAATCATCATCTTGCCAAACGATGCAAATCTTAGGGTGCGAAAATGGCTTTTGGCAGGAACGCTGGTGCACAGTTATGGTACTTCCAATAGTGGGCGTGTATGTAGCCTGTGTTGTGGCTTTCCCATTTATGCATATACGGTTTGTTGTTAAGAGTTGTTTTGCGGCGGTTCGGGAGCGTCCCGAGAGGCGTTGCAGAAGCTGCAGTATTGTATCACTCTCGCGGACGCTGTATCGTTCCTGAACGGGCGATGTATTGTCGCATATAGGGGCTGTTTGTCTCTTTCTTATATCCATACGTATGTGAAATCCTCGGCTATTAAGCTATAAAGGTACAGAAAAAGATGCATATCGCCCCTTGTGGCAAGGTAGGAACGGGGCTATTATTGGAGGGTTTGCACAGCACGATGCAACCTTTCCATTGCCTCTTTTAGTACCGAACGCGGAACACCAACATTAAGCCTCATGAAGCCTTCGCCGCCAGTTCCAAACATTGTGCCATCGTTAAGCAGTAGCCCAGCCTTATCTATAAGGAATTTTGTTAGCTCTGCACCACTTTGGAAGCCTAATTTCCGGCAATCTAGGAATATCAGGAAGGAGGCTTCGGGTTTTAGCATGCTCAGTTGTGGCAAGTTATCGTTAAGGTACTGTTGTACGTAGGCAACATTATCTTCAATATAGGCTATTACGCTTGCCAACCATTCATCGCCTTGGCTATAGGCTGCCATAACAGCATCGTATGTAGTGGCGCTTGCTGCATCCAGGTGGTTGGCCTCCAAATACCCAAATACTGTTTCGCGCAATTTGTCGTTGGGTATGTAAAGTTGAGATGCTATAACCCCAGGCATGTTAAATGCTTTGGACGGTGCCATGAAGGACAATGAGCAAGCACGTGCGGTATCGCTAACCGAGGGGAAGGGGTGATGTTTATATGCTTTGAACGTGAGGTCGGCATGTATTTCATCGCTAATGATGGTTACATTGTGCTTATGTGCAACCTCGGCCACTTTTTGTAGCTCTTCCACGCTCCACACACGGCCACCGGGGTTATGGGGGTGGCACCATATTAAAATGCGTGCCTGGGCTAAGGCTTTGTCTAACGCATTAAAGTCTATTTCGTAACGGTTATTTTCCAGTAATAAGGGGGCTTCAACAACTTTGCGCCGGCTGCCGTTAATAACTTGTGCAAAGGGGTGGTATACTGGTGGGCAAAGTGCTATGCCATCGCCCTCGTGTGTAAGGCATTGGATAACTTTATAAATACCCGACACAATACCAGGGGTATAGCACAGGTGTTTTGCATCGGGTCGGAACCCGTAATGCCTCTCAAACCAGTCTTGGAGTACGCCACAGTATTTATCGCATGGGATAGTGTAGCCTAATACACGGTGGGTGAGCCTTTTTTGTATGGCTTCAATAATAAAGTCGGGGGTTTCAAAGTCCATGTCGGCAATCCACATGGGTAAAATGTCCGTACGGTCTCCTATAAGGTCCCGAATGGCGTCATATTTGGTACAACTGGTACCGTGTCTGTCTATCAGACGGTCAAAATCTGGTCTTTTCATTGTCGTTATATTTAGGTTGGCACATGCTACAACGGAGCAAATAGCTCTTTTACGGCTTTAAGATACATCTTTTTGTTAGAAGATAGGTGACTTCCCCCTCAATAATTGGATAATTGTTGTGTTAGGCTGCCTGCCAATGCCCTTTTGTTGTGGATATGCAGACTATAAAAAAAGAAGTCAGCGCCCTTTTAACTGTTTGGCTAAAAGGACGCTGACCAAGTACAAAAAAGAGAGAAAGTTAAAATGTTAAGGTTCGGATAGGTTGTCCGCTACTGGAGGTCCACCTCCCATGCCTTCGGTATACTAATGAAGGCATGGGGTGGCTGTGGTGTGTGTGGATAGTTTGTACAGGGGGGAGCGGATTATTTTTATTTAGGCAGGTTGATGTCGGTGAAACCTATCACCTCGGTGGAATTCTCACCCAGCCAACCAGCTTTCACATTCAGTGCTGTTTGTACCTTAATAAAGTCGATATACAATAGGTTTATGGGTTTTAAGTTTTTGTCCATTGCATCGCTTATTTTAAAGTGGTTTGCATTGGGGGCGGCATTGTAGTTTATGTCCGTTGTAAGGCGGTCAATAGGGCTAAAGTTGTCCACGTAGCCCCAGTCAAACTCTTTGTTTACCCAATAGGTTCCATTGCCCGATTTATCTTCTGTTCTAGGTTCTAACCGGGTTCCTCGCAGGGTGTATTGGTCCTCTTTAATCCAGGCTGGGTAGTAGGAGTTTATAACGTGGTATTGGTTTCTATCAATAGTACCCTTGTTCCCTTTGTTATCGGTCCAATGTATATGGCTATTGGGGTCCTCAGGGTTGTCAAAGCTGGGTATTTCTTTTTTAGGGCGGTAGTAGGTTACTTCATAATCCTGTATGGTTTCGGGTTTTCCTGTTTCGCTACCACGTAGTTCGTACCACGTGTCGTCGGGCAAGCCGTTTCCGTTTTCGTCCTGCATTACCCATACTATACCCGGTTCCGAACTTCCCTTAAAGGAGTTCCCATAAATGGCAAAATCGTAGCTACCAGTATTTTGGATGCTATGGTCAAAGCCCACTACAATGTAGCCTCCAAACCCACCTAAGGATACGTATTGTTTTTCGTTTAAACGCTTCAGGGCATAATCGTTAGCTTCTTGTTGGTTTTTTGCACTATAACCTTCGTTAATGAATTGGCCAGGAGCGGGGCGAAAATCGAACACCTTGGTGGCAGTGGCTTTATGTCCTTTTTTAGGAAGCCTGTTGTTTTTATCGGGTTCTACTACCGATATCAGTGTGTATGCTGTCCCTTTTTGTTTGTTTTTTGAGGCTATAACTTTTAGGATATAAGTCCCTACTTTGTTAGCCTGATATTGGTAGGTATTTCCCGTTTGGCTGGCATCCTTAACATTATCTATATACCATTCAAAGGATACCTCTTGGGGGGCTGTGAGTGTTGGGCTTATTGTAATGGTTTGCCCCTTGGCAACAGTAATTTGGCTGTTTGGAAAGCTTATGGCTATTCCGGCAGAGGAGTCTTCGGCAGAAAAGGCCTTTAAGGATACCGTTTGGCTACTTTTCCCAAAGCGGGAGGATACCTCTAACCTAACCTGTATGGTTTCTGGGCGAATGGCATAATAGGTGTATGTAGGAGTAGTAGCCACTAAGCTCTCACCAATATACCAGGCATACTGGGAGCGCGCATCGGTATGCTCAATTGTGGGGCTAAGGGTTATCTTCTCCCCTAACGGAATGGTGTACTCCGCTTTCTCAAACACTATTTGGGGTGGTACTGCTGGATCGTCCACCTTCATACAGCCCACCGTTATTGTTAATAATAGCAGGGTGCTGCATAAGTAAAATAGGCATAGTCTGTTTGCATTCATAGTGTACTCATTTTTTGTGAGTTATTTGTACACAAAGGCAAAGTGCCCAGGTATATCACCTGTGAAAACTTTCCATTTAAGTTTACCTTGGGGTGAATAACAGAGTAATGTTCCGGGCGATACATAATCCTTTGCATCGGTAATGAAAATATCTTTGGTATCGGGGTGCACTTTTATGCCGTAAGGTATTTCAATATCCTTTTCTGTGCCGTCCGTAATGAAGTTTTCTGTTACTAATTTGTGGGTACGTATATTGAAGATGGCATAGGATATCCTATTCTTGTCGGACTTTTTGCTGTAAGAAACGGCATACAAGTATGCGGAGTCGCCCACAATATCGAAATTGGATACGGGGAGGTCCAACCTGTCGGTAACCACATCCTTTTTGGGGTCTATGAAATAGAGTGCCGAGGGTACATCGTAATAATCTCCTCTGCTGGAAACAATGATTTCGCCATATTTTGTGGTTCGTAGCCGATGCAAGTTGATGGCAACATCTATCTTCTTTATTTCCTTAAAGGTGTTAAGGTCTATTACCGATACTGTACGGTCATAATTAGGGAACATATACCCGCCCGAGTTGGCTACGTATAGTTTGTCCTTATAAAAGTCCAACTCTTCGGGCTGAAATCCAACAATACAAGAGTCCTTTTTCTCGAGGGTTAGAGTATCTATTTTTACTACATATCCTGGGCGTGCATTTTGGTCGAACTGTACAGGTGCAACATAGGAGCTGGCATAAGCATAGCCATCCTTAAACCTAATATAACGCACATTAGGGATTTTAATTTCGCCCAAATGCACACCTGTTTTAGCGTCCATTACCTCTATGTAGTTGGATACATTAATTACCGCATAGGCTTTGGTGCCATAAACCTGAATGTCGTTACCCACATCGCCAAGCTCTTTAACCACTTCGGGGTTTTTCTCGGCATAAATATTGCGGTGGTATATTCCTCGGTGCAAATCCATAAAGTCCAACGATGCTCTGTTGGAACCCATATTGCCTTCGCATAAAAGGTAGAAGCCACGGATTTTGCTGTTTTGGATATCGTCGTACTGAAACACCTGGGTAGTAATACTATCCGAGGGGATTATTTCGTATTCGCCCCGGCAGCCCCAAGCGCAACACAAAACAAATAGCAGGAGTAAAGGGTTGTAAAAGGCTCTCATAATTACAAGGTGTACTGAATTGTTAGCCGATAGTTACGTCCTGGCATAGGATAGTTAAGCACAACGTCGTAATGTTGGTTCAGCAAGTTATTAATATCCAATTGCGTTCTTAGTTGGTGTTTTCCCCATTGCCAATCTTTACGCAAACCTACGTCGTTAGTGTACCACGGGAGTGCTTTGTTAACAAGGTCGTTGGCTTTGGCGGTGTAACGCGTTCCGGTATAAATAAAGCTATAGTTTAAGCCCCAGTCCTTATAGTCCATAGCAACCAATGCACTACCGCTGTGCCAGGGAATATAAGGTATTTGGTGGCCGTAAAAATAGTCTTTGGGGTTGGTTACATCTTGTGCTTTTTGGTAGGTGTAGGTTAGGTCCACTGTGGTTGTAAGCTCTTTTAAAGGTATTAATGTTACCCCCAAGTTTGTTTCGGCTCCTACAATACGTACTTTCCCTAAGTTAACCATTGTCCACCTAAACATATTCCCGGCTGGCATTGCTACAATTTTATTCCTAACGGTATTGTAGTATATGTCCAGTTTTGCCCGTGCTTCTTTAATCCAGCTCTCCGATGCAGTGCTATAACTGTAATCCAGCCCCAGGTCGTATTGGCGTGTGTATTCGGGGGCTAAATTGGCGCTTCCTATAAAGGTGTAATACAGGTCGTTAAAGGTAGGCATACGAAATATGTCCTTGTAAAACCCATTTACCATTAAACGGTGATTGGTTTCCAGTACCCGCCACGAAAAGAAGACGGAGGGGGTTATAATGTCCTTGTTAGGGGCAGCATTGCCAGCTTTTACTCGTTCCCGAACACACGTATACAACCCCGCTATTTGTACCTTTACGGGGCCCAGTAATGCTTGCGATGCCACTGCCGTAAGCAATGTTACACGTTTGGGGTATGCAAACTCCACCAAATTGGCATCCATAACATTATATTGTAGGTCGTTGGCTATATTAAAGGAGAGCCAACGGTAGGGCTGTAACTTATGGGCTACCGATAGGTATCCCTCGCGTTGCAAATATTGGTTGTCAACGTACACAGGGCTTGTCCATTCGTTATCTACGTAGTGGTTATAGTCGTTACCTACTTTAGCTAATGCGGCTACACTGTACCACGAGTTTATGTTTTGTTTGTATTTAGCCTGTATAAACGCACTGCGGTCCTCTAAACGTTGCCCATGGGAAAAAACATTTTTCACGATAGGGCCAGGTAGTCCCCTTTTAGAATGGTAGTAGTAGGCATGCGCGTTCCATTCGCCATCGGGAACCCTTCCAAACAAAGAGCCTTCCAATCGTAATGCGCGGATATCTCCATTTTGGCGGGTTGCTATAGTGTCGTAGGCTACGTTCCCTGTTTGGGGATAGAGCCTACGGTAGCGGAATTTGTATTTGCCATCGGAGTCCAAAAACTCGGCACTCAGGTTGTAGGAAATATTGTTGGTGAGCTTCTGCTCCCATAATACCGAGGGGGCTATAAGCCTAAAGGAGCCTGTACGCACTTTCGTTACCAAGTGGTGGGTTTCCCCTTCTGCAAATAGCGGGTGACGGGTTTGCAGGTATAGTGTACCAGCAGAGCCATAATCTTTGGCCGACTGTAGCATACTGCTTCTTTGCCCGTTGTATAGTGCTATCTCCTCTATATTGTCGAGCGAGAATTTGCCCAAGTCTATTTGCCCATTTTGAGCATTCCCTAACTGTATCCCATTGTAAAATACGCCCATGTGGTTAGTTCCCATACTGCGCACATTAATGGTTTTAAGGCCTCCAACGCCGCCGTAATCTTTTAATTGTACACCAGAAAAATAACGTACGGCATCGGCTACAGAGTAGGAGTTTAGTTTTTGCAGGGCTTCGCCTTTAAGTTTTTGGGCTGGTATTATTTCTTGGGGCAGTCGTTTGCTAACCACAACTTCGGGTAGCACCAACAAGCTGTCTAACCTCGACGGCCGTTGTGCCTGCATAATACCACACCCCATAGTAACCACAATAGCCATTGCGGTTTGGGGCTTTAATGCTAAGCGAAGAAATAACCGTATATAATAAAAAAGCATGCCTGCCAATATTATATTATACTTGGGGAGGCATGGAATACAGAAGTCGACACACAAGGAGAGGGAATATTGGCTATAACGCAATAATCCTAATTGCCTTACTATCATCCGTATCGCCTAGCTCCCGAAGCGAAACATTAATAATATAAGTGGTACCGACAGGTTTTCTGACTTGTCTTGAAATCGGCGAGTCCCTTCCCGTCTGGGATACAGACAGTGGTTATGCCAAGGGCAACGACTCGGATCTTGTCGGAGACTAAGACTCACAGCAGCGGGTACTGTTCAGGATTTTCACCTGATTCCCTATAGCTTCCTCTATTTCGGTATTTCAGAAGCTATGTTTCCGATACCAGCACAAAAGTAGTGTTTTTTGCACAGTTAACCAAGTAATCCTGCTATTATGGTGGGGAGTCTTACCCCTTTGGCTACCACAAGAAAGGGGCTATAACCTGCCGATTTCCTTTGATATTAAGATTTGTCCGTAAACAAATAGACTATGCTTTCCACATCAAGAAAAAAATGCCACTTGTAACTGTTAGCCAGTTCATTGTTCCCGAAATACAACCTTGAGGGGTGCCACGAAAGTGTCGTCCTGCTGGTTGTTATTATTTTCGGATAGTTGGGGGGAGGGGAGATTGGGAACGATAATTTGCGTGCAAGTCGGAGTGAAAATTTGGGACGAAAAATGGGGGGATTGGGAAGGTGGTTTTGGGGGTGAAAATTTGGGGTGTTTGGGAGGAGGTAAAAAAAGTATCTGCGGAGTCCTTCAAAAAAGAAAGCGCAGTTTGTCGTAACGAAAAGCGCAGTTTGTTGAAAAAGAAAGCGCAGTTATTTTTACACA
>JAEWGA010000002.1 GCA_023388555.1 Bacteroidota bacterium
CGCACAGCGAAGAAGTACATCGCCTATATGCGTGAGCAGGGTGTCTTGACGCAAGACACGAATGGTAACTATCAAAAGGGAGAGCGATGCCGTACATAGAAGAAAATAAACCAGAAAGCCAACAAAATCTTGTTTTTCTGATTTACGAAGAAAAGGTATTGCCTTTGCTGTTGGATTTTTTTTGAATAATTCCCAACATGGATATTGATGTTGATTCTATGCAGGTCGTGAAATATTTGCGGGAAAATTTGGCGATTACGAGAGAATTGTATACCTTTGCCAACGATATGACCTCCCACGCTTCCCGTAGACCAGCGCACCCGGGGAGGTCTTCGAGTTTATATGGACTATAATGATGTACGATAAAAAACCTATTGATACTGAAGAACAAGTCCATAGGTTAGAGCGGAGAGGGTTGCTGATTGATGATAAAAAGCTTGCAGAGCAATACCTGCATAACATCAGCTACTACCGTTTGAGAGCCTACACATATCCTTTTCAAAACAACAAAGAGGGCTGTGAGCATATGTTTTTGAGGGATGATATATCCTTCGAAGATATTATTGATTTATACTGCTTTGACCGCCGTTTGCGCTCTCTTTTGTTCAATGCAATCGAAAAGATCGAAGTTGCTTTACGTACAAGGATAGCTCTTATATACTCTACCAACGAAGGAGATGGATTTTGGTTTTTAAATCATAGGCTTTACTATCTTCATGATAAGTTTCTAACCCTTACTCGGAACGAAGAAATAGATGGGAAGCTTATTGTTGGAGATTTAATGAAAGAGGTAAATCGAAGTAATGAAGATTTTATCGCCCACTACAAAAAGAAATATGGCGATCCTCTCTTCCCTCCAGCATGGATGACCTTAGAGGTTGTTTCTATGGGAACATTGAGTAAACTCTTCTCTGCTTTAGATAAGAATAATCCATCCAGTATTGCGATTAGCAGAGGACTTGGCATTAAGAAAGTTGAAATCCTCAAAAATTGGATGCATGGTTTATCTTCTCTAAGAAATATTTGCGCCCACCATAGTCGCATTTGGAATAGAAGATTTACCATAGGATTACAATTTCCGAAATCCACCCTTTATACTTTCTTGTCAAGAACAGAAATAGAACAGATTAGGAACAATAAACTTTTTGGGTATCTCTCAATTATCATATACTTATTACAAATAATTAGTCCCGAGAGTTCATTCAAAGAAAACTTGTTGTCTTTACTGAATACTAGACCCAAATTAGTTTCTTTAAAAGATATGGGATTTCCCTCTACGTGGGAAACTTTTACCCTTTGGAAGTAGCAAAGTGCCGATGGATGCCTTTACGCGCCATTAGCACTCTAAAATGGGAAATAAAAAAAGCGGAGCAGTACAATTTGTACTACTCCGCTGCTATTTAGTTTTTTGTTTTCAGACTGTTAGTCTTCTATAGGCTGAAAATCTTCTTTCGATACTCCGCATACTGGGCAAACCCAATCATCGGGTATATCTTCGAAAGGAGTTCCGGGTTTTATTCCAGAGTCTGGGTCGCCTTCAGCAGGGTCGTAAATATAACCACATGGTATGCATTCCCACTTTTTCATTGCTGTAAACTGTTTTATAAGTTAATAATAGCGAGGTTTGTGTAGTACCTCTGGGGTTTTGTTTTCAAAGATACGGACAAATTATGATATATACAGCTTTCAGTGGAAAAAGAGGACAATGATAACTTGTGCAAGAATTACCCTAAGAAACATGCCTAAGGGGTATACTGTAGCGTAGCTTACGCTTGCTCTGCTATCGCCTCCGTTGTCCATAAGGTATTCCAGTGCCATAGGGTTTGCCATGGCTCCGCATATAACCCCACCTATTACGCTGTACGACATTCGTCCCCATAAAACAGCTGTTGTCCCCACCAGTAAGCAAGGCAGTAAGGTTATGGTAGCGCCTAATAGTAGCCACAGCAGTCCAGGCCCATGTGTTAGGGTTTGGAAGAATCCGGCACCGGACATTAGTCCTAAGCAGGCTAAGTAAATTACAAGGCCAAAGGTGCGTAGCATTAGGTTTGCACTTTGTGTTATGTATGTTGTTAGGCGCAAGCGTGAGCCATAAGCGCCCATGAGTATTCCAACAATGATAGGTCCTCCGGCTATTCCTAAGCGTATAGGGTGGGATAGGCCAGGGAAGGTTATAGGCAGGGAGCCTAATGCGCAACCAAGAAATATGCCCAGGAAGATGGATACTAAGTAGGGGGTGTCCAGCCGGTTTAGTTGGTTTCCTAAGCGTTCCGAGAGCTGAGCTATGGCGTTTTCTTTTCCTACTACGGTAAGCCTGTCGCCTAATTGTAGGCGGAGGGAGGGGGTGGGGAGTAGGTCCATTTCGGCCCTGCTGACCCTTGTGACATTAACACCGTAGTGGTTTCGGAGGCGTAATGTTCCTAATTTAACACCGTTAAACCCGGGTTTGGATATTAGTATTCGGCGGGAAACGAGGTGGTTAGGGTCGTCCTCTTCCCAGTCCACCCCGGTTTCTACGTTTGCCACCTGCCCTATCATGGTTTGTATAGTTTTGGCGTGTTCTTCTTGGCATACAATAATGATATGGTCCTGGAGCTGTACTTTAAGGTCCGAGGCTGGGACAAGGACTTTCCCGTTTCGCCAAAGGCGCGATACTATAAAAGGGGCGCCAATAGTTTGTTGTAGGGATGAGAGGGTGCATCCGTTTATGGCGGGGTTGGTAACGGCGAGTTCTGTTACGTATGGGGGCATGTCGTCCGGTGGCGGTGTAGTGTGTGTTTTTTTAGCAATAGGGCGCAACAGTTGCAGCACTATAACACCTCCTAAAACGCCTAAGGGGTAGGTTATAGCCGTAGCCAGGGCCATGTTGTTAAGGATGCTGGAGGCGTTTGTGCCTTGGTGCGCCATGGCTACTGCTTGTTGTGCTGCAGCCAAGGCGGGGGTGTTGGTGACGGCACCGCATAGCACGCCCATCATATTGGTGATATTGGGGTATACCCAAGCGTACAGTGCAAGTACTAAGGCTGTACCTAAAAGTATTACTCCTAATCCCCAAAGGTTTAGCCTGATGCCTTGTTTGCGAAAGGATGCCACAAATCCTGGCCCTACTTGTAAACCTAAAGCGTAAACGAAGATGATAAGCCCGAAGTTTTGGCAGAATTGTAGCATCTCCTCGTTAAACTTAACGCCCCAATGGGCAAATAGGATGCCTACAAAGAAGACGTAGGCCGAGCCTAAGGTGAATTTGGATATTTTAAGTTTAGCCAGGTATAGCCCTATGGTGCTTACAATACATATAAGCATTAGGGTTTCTATTAAGGATGGCTGACGCCAATAGTTTAGGAGTTCTTGCCACATGGTTTTGCAGTTTATTCTTCCAGTTGTGGCTCTGTCCAGTCCCCGTTTTCTTTAATTAGGTTCACCAGTTCCTGTACGGCTTTGTTTTGGGGTATTCCTTTTTTTACTTTTACTTTTCCTTTGTACAGGTCTATTTTCCCTGGTGCAGCGCCCACGTATCCGTAGTCGGCATCGGCCATTTCTCCGGGGCCGTTAACAATGCATCCCATTACTCCTATTTTCAGTCCTTTCAGGTGAGCTGTTGCTTGCTTAACTGTAGCCACGGTTTCTTGTAGGTTAAAAAGCGTGCGTCCGCATCCTGGGCAGGATATATAGTCGGGGCGAGTAATGCGTCGGCGGGTAGCTTGTAGTAGCCGGAACGAGAGTTGTACTAACTCTTGCGGGGAGGCTAAGTTGGAGCGTAGCCATAGGCCGGCGCCATATCCTTCCAATAAGGCTCCGCCTAACAGGGTGCTTACAGCCACAGCTAATTGGTCTCCTTGTTTGTTGCATTGTAGGCGAAGCAGGAAGGGGACTGGTACCCGGTGGGCTATTTGTTGTGCTACTAATGGCACATTGGGGTGTGTTAGGTCCACCACCAAGGTTCGGTTTCCTACTATTTCGGGGGTTATTTCGGTTCCGTTAAGTATGCTTTCGTCGGTTACTTCGTATAGGGTATTGGGGTTGGGGTTTAGCCAGTCTGGCGTTGTGTCGGGACCGAAGTTAGCTGTTTCGCCGTGGGGTAGCTCTGCAACCACTATGGGGATTGAGTAGCCTGGCAATAGGGGTTGCGAAGCGCAAGGCGGAGTTGTAGGGGCTTGTACCTGTGGAGCGTTTTTTATTTGCTCAATGGTTTGCAATATCGTTTGGGCTACTGGTATTTCGGCTGTGGGGTCCTCGCTTAGGGATACCCGTATAGTATCTCCAATACCTTCTGCCAATAGGGTTCCTATGCCCACAGCACTTTTCACTCGGCCATCTTCTCCGTCGCCAGCTTCGGTCACGCCTAAATGTAAGGGGTATTGCATGTTTTCTGCCTCCATTTGTTGGCATAGTAGCCGGCAGGTGGTAATCATAATTAACGGGTTGGAGGCTTTTATGGATATTACTACGCGGTGAAACGCTTGTTGTTGGCAAACCCTCAGGAATTCCATACAACTTTCCACCATTCCTGCTGGGGTGTCTCCGTACCGGCTCATAATACGGTCCGAGAGGGAGCCGTGGTTTACCCCTATCCGTATAGCCGCTCCGTTGGCTTTGCAATGTTCCAGGAAGTGGGCAAACTGTTGTTGTAGCTCGTGTACTTCTTGCTGGTACTGGGCATCGGAATAAGATAGGAGGTGGAACTTGCGGGCGGGGTCGTAGAAGTTGCCGGGGTTAATACGCACTTTTTCTACCACTTTAGCGGCTTCGTAGGCTACTTGGGGACTAAAATGAACGTCCGCCACAAGGGGAACGTTGCAGCCTTGGGCGCGGAGTTCCTCTTTTATTTTGGCTACCGAGCGTACCTCGCGTAGCCCTTGTGTAGTATACCTAATAAGTTTGCAGTCGGCAGCAACAAGGGCTTGGGCTTGCTTGGTGGCGGCTGCTATATCGTTGGTGGAAACGTTGGCCATGGACTGTACCACAACGGGGGCATCGCCTCCTATGGTAACGTTTCCTACCACAACAGGTTGTGTTTTACGACGTTGGTAACGCAGTTGTTTCATTTAATGACGAACTTTAATAAATGGGGCTTCCCTGCTTTCGCAATTATAGCGGTTTAAGGAGGTTACAAAGTAGGTCATCTTTGTATCTCCGTCCAAAGCTGGGAGGGTGTAGTAAGTGTTGGTTGTGATGGCAAGAATATGCTTGGGGTCGTTTAGGTTACGTTTTGTTTTAAATCCTGGGTAGTAGTAAATAACGTACTTTAGGTTGCCTTCCGAGGGGTCTGTGAGGGGTGTGTTCCAAACCAGGCGTATCCCTTCGTGGGTTTTCTCGGTACGTAGGTGAGCTACTGGCATGGGGTAGGTGTAGCTGCCTTGTGGGTTTAGGGAGGGGGGTACAAGAGCTGGGTAGCGCCAGTAGAGGCGTTGTAATGCCTCCTTCACGCCTTTGTAGTTGGCCGTTATTTCTTCGCCAGGCCACATGCAATTTCCTTGTGCCACACTGTTGGCAATAACCAGTTTAGGGTGTAGCTCGTTGGCGTTCATGGTTCGTTTAACGTCCTGCCCTATGTAGTAGTGTGCATGGGTTAAGTTTTTTTGCCACCAGTAGGCGAGTTCTTGGTAGGGGGCAGTTTTGTGTTTCATTTCCCAATAGAGTTGGGGCATAACATAGTCCACCCACTGTTTTTTGTCCCACAGCAGGACGTCGGCATACAGGTCGTCGTAGTTTTGCAGTCCTCGTGTTTGGCTACCGGCGGGGTGTGACTGTTTGTTCCGATAAATGCCAAAGGGCGATATTCCCAAGCGCACATACGGTTTAATAGCCTTAATGGCGTGGCTCAGTGCTTGTACCAGTTGGTTTACATTGTTGCGTCGCCAGTCCTCAATCCGTTCAAATCCCCGTTGGTTTTGCAGGAATGTATTCATGTCGGGGAAGGGTATTCCTGGTTGAGGGTAGGGGTAGAAGTAGTCGTCCATGTGAATGGCATCTATGTCGTACCTCCTAACAATATCGCTCACTACTTGAACAATAAACTCTTGGCATTCGGGTATTCCAGGGTTGTAAACCATTAGGTTTCCGTACCTGACAAACCAGTTTGGGTGGCGTACAATGGGGTGGAGGGGGTCCAGGGGAGCGTTGGCATTAACGGCGGCGCGGTAGGGGTTAACCCAAGCGTGTAGCTCCATTCCGTAGCGGTGGCACTCCTTTACCAGGAAATCCAGGGGGTCCCACTCGGGCATTGGGGCTTTCCCTTGTGTGCCGGTAAGGAATCGGCTCCAAGGCTCCAGGTTGCTTTTGTAGAAGGCATCGCTTTCGGGGCGAACCTGGAATATAATGGTGTTAAAGCCTGCCAAATGGAACATGCGAACCTTTTGAGCCAGGTGTTTTTGCATTTGTTCGGAGGACATTTGGGCGTATTCGCTACGGAAAACGGTGGGCATCCACACTGCCCTAAGGTCGTACTTTTGGGGTTCGTACTTGGCTTTATACGCCTTTTCGGCTTGTTCCGAAGCTGAAGGCTTTTTTGTTTTGCACGAGGGGAATAGCGCTGCGGTAAAACAAACCAGTAGGAGGAGAGGGATAAACCTATGCATAAGGTTGAAGGTATGAGGTGAGCAACGCCGTTACAAGCATATAAATAAACATACCTATGAGGTCGTTGGTGATGGTTATAAAAGGGCCTGTTGCACGGGCGGGGTCCAGTTTAAACCTATCCAGCATTAGCGGCACAAAGGTTCCAAACACGCTGGCGAACATAACCACGGCAAAGAGGCTTATGGAGACCGAGGCCATTACAATAAGGTCCTTAACGTAAAAGTAGTTGTATATGAATACCACTAAGGATATAATGCTGGCATTAATGAGGGAAACGGCAATTTCCTTAAAAAGTAAGGCAAAGAGCCCTGTTTCCCGTATGCTGTTGTTTGCGAGGCCTTGCACCACGATAGCGGAGGACTGTATACCCACATTTCCGCCCGTACCGCCAATTAGGGGGATGAACAACGGTAGCTTGGGGTTTGCGGCAAACATATAGTCGAACCCACCTAATATTACGGAGTTTCCCAGCCCTCCAATCATACCCATTAGTAGCCAAGGTAATCGGGCTGCGGTTTGTCGTATCAGGTTATCGGAGGTTTCCACATCTTGCGACAACCCGGAAGCCAGCTGGTAGTCCTTTTCATGTTGTTCGCGCATTTCGTCCACCACGTCGTCCACGGTGATACAGCCCATGAGCCGTCCAATGGAGTCGGTAACAGGCACAGCCACCAAGTCGTACTTCTCAATAGCCGATATCACATCGTCGATAGGGTCCGAGACGTCCATGGCAATAGGGTCCTTCTTCATTACGTGTTTTACTTTGGATACCGATGGGTTTGTAATTACCTTTTTTATAGGTAGTACGCCTTTGAGTCGGTACTCGTCGTCCACCACGTATATGTAATATATTTCGTCCAGGTCCTCTGCTTGGTGTCGCATCTCCTCGATGCACTTTGGCATGGACCAGTTTTCGTTAATCACAATCATCTCCTTGCGCATAACCCCCCCTGCTGTTTCTTCGTCGTAACGCAAAAGGTCGATGATTTCTCCTGCCTGTCCTACGTCCGAGACGTGAGCCAGGATGTCGTCCTGCTGCTCTTCGTCCAGCTCACGCATCAAGTCTACCGCATCGTCGGTGTCCATATTCTCCACGAAGGTTTCGGCAATTTCGGCATTGGAGAGTTCGCCAAGTACTTTTCGGCGTTCGTCTTCGTCCAATTCCATCAGCACATCGGCAGCGCGGTCTCCCTCTAATAAACGGTATATGTATATCGTTTCTTCTAAGGATAAGGCACCAAACAGGTCGGCAATATCTGCGGGGTACAACTCCTTTAGGCTTGTTTTTAAGGCCTCGTCATTTTGCTGCTGTATATGGTTCCGCAGGGCGTCTATCTCTTTTCGTGTTAGTTCCAACATACTGTAATATATGTGCTAAGCAATCACAGTGCAGCTGCCTGTTTTTGCAAGGTTTCAACAGCAGAGGTAAGTGCCTGGAAGTCGTTTACCGAGAGTTGTTCTGGGCGTAACGACAGGTATTGTGCGGGCAGATCATTTACGGCACTTCCCAACAGTGGCTTTAAAGAGTTCCGGATAGTTTTACGGCGTTGGTTAAAGGCAGTTTTCACTACCGTTTTAAACAGGGCTTCGTTGCAATCCAGTTGTTTTCGCTCGTTGCGCACCAAGCGTATAACTCCACTTTTAACTTTAGGTGGTGGTGCAAAAACGGTTTCATCTACGGTGAAAAGGTATTCTACGTTGTACCATGCCTGTAGCAATACGCTTAGGATGCCGTATTCCTTGCTACCAGGCCCCGAGGCTAACCGCGCAGCCACCTCGCGTTGTAGCATACCGGCGGCGGCGTACACTTTGTCTCGGTAGTCCAGTATCTTAAAGAATATTTGCGAGCTTATGTTGTACGGGTAGTTACCTATAACCATGAATGGTTGGGTGGGGAAGAGGGTGTCCAGGTCCATTTGCAGGAAGTCTCCAAACAGGAGGTCCTTTCCCAGCTCGGGGTATACTTGTTGCAGGTAGTTTACGGACTCGTGGTCCAGCTCCACCAGCTTCACCATGGGGTACCGGCTAAACAGGTATTGGGTAAGCACTCCCATCCCTGGTCCCACTTCAAGCACTGGCAGGTTGTATTGGGTCAGGGTATCGGCAATGCGCTCGGCTATATGCTCGTCCTTTAAGAAATGTTGCCCCAAAGCCTTCTTGGCTCTAACACTTTGCATAGTCTCCTACGTTTAGGTGATACAAGTACACAGGAGTATTCTTGGCTGTTTTGTTGGCCTTATGCTACCGGTAGCCAACACATAAATTCGGTATCTTTGCCCCGAAAACGCTTAATCCACCTCCTTTTGCTTGCAAAAGTACAAAAATATAAACGAGGCTACCTGCCTCTGCTTACAAGTTATGCCTGTACGTAGTATATTAAAAAGCGCCCTTAGGGTGGTAATACCTTTGCTGTTTGGTTTTTTTGTTTTGTGGCTCCTTTACCGCAATATGGACCTGCAACAAATACTAACCATATTACGCTCGGGAGCTAACCACTGGGTGCTTGCCGGCTCCCTTGTTTTTGGGTTGTTTGCCAACATCATTAGGGGGCTACGCTGGAATATCCTTATACAAGGGTTGGGCGAGAACCCCAAGAAAACGGATGCAGTGCTAACCACCTTAGGAAACTATGCTGTAAATATGGTTTTTCCGCGTATGGGAGAGGTGTGGCGCTGTTTGGCCATGAGCCGTGCTTCGGGCATCGGCTTCTCGCGGCTGTTGGGCACATTATTGGTGGACAGGGCTTCCGACTTTGTGATGGTGGCCCTCTTGGTAGCAATAGCTTCGGCTCAATACTTAGGTTTCTTCACCCATTTCTTCAGCTCGCACTCCTCCTTTGCCCTTCCCTCCTTTTTTAGCTCGGGATGGTTTTACTTGGGTTTGTTGGTGGCCGTAGCATTGCTCCTCGTGTTCTTTCTATTTACTCGCCATAGCCGCCCTATGCAAAAGGCACAACAAATGCTCCTTAACGTTTGGGCGGGGCTACGCAGTATTGCCTACCTGCAACAAAAGTGGCTTTTTGTGTTTTACTCGGTGCTACTGTGGGCTGGCTACTTCTGCTTCTTTTATACCACCTTTTACGCCTTCCCCTTCACTGCCCAGTTAGGTGTTTCCATTGGCTTGGTCACTTTTGTCATGAGCAGTATTGCTGTGGCTGCACCAGTACAAGCGGGCATGGGGGCTTGGCACTTCATGGTTATTTACACCCTTACAGCCTTTAACGTTACCAAGCCGGATGCAGCCTCGTTTGCCCTTATTGTTCACACCATCCAAACCTTATGGACAACGTTGTGCGGTGTTGTTGCCATAGGTTTATTGGTAGGGCTGAAACGTTTACATAGCCCCTCGTTAGCCAACACAACGCACCCTTAACCGCTCCACTGCCTTTTTACTAACCCTCCTCCCAAATAGTATGCCCACTCCTCGTAGCATTCAGTTAACCATACACTACCATGTACCTAACCCCAACTGGTATATTGTATGTGTGTCCTATTGGACTCACATCAAAAGCAACAGCAATAAGCCCCTTGGCAACCAACGTCAAGAGCAACGCCTAACCCCCAAAGGGCATACCGGAGAGTGGGCACTAACATGGGATGTATCGGCTTATTCCGAAGCCGAGGTGCAATACACCTTCCAGGTATGGAACGGGGCTACACTAATACGTACCGAGCCAGCCTCGCAAAAACATTGGCTTAAACTAACCCCCCAAACAGCAAATACATTAATTATTAGGGATGCCTGGCGCAATGCCTCGGAGCTACACCCCCTACAACACAAGCCCCTGCATAGCCTTATAGGTGTCACCGATGCGGATTACACTCCCTACCCAGTATACCGCCAGGGGCGCCTTTACCTTAGCTTTGCCCCTAAAGGCCCCATGCAAGCAGGGTACGAATGGTTTTTGGTAGGCTCTTCGGCCGAAACGGGGCGGTGGGTTCCTCAGCAAGGCATCCGTTGTATAAGCAGCCGCAACGGCTTTTATGCCGAGGTTACTTGTACTACCCCTTTTGAATACAAATGGGTGTGCAGGCTACCTAATGGCTCGTTTCAATGGGAAGACGGTAACAACCGGCATATTGCCCCAAGCCTACACTCCGCCTGTTGTTGCGAGGTGGTGCATGTGGATGCCCCTAACACCTCTGCCTTTAACAACGCCTTTGTAACCCCTCCGCGCTTTAAGGGTACCGCCATACCTTTATTTTCGTTGCGTACCCAAGCATCGTATGGGTGCGGAGACCTTGCCGATGCCTTGCTGTTTTCCCAATGGCTGCACCGTACGGGGCAACACGTTTTTCAGTTGCTTCCCATTTACGACACCTCGTGGACGCTTACGGAAAAGGACTCCTACCCCTATAAATGCATCACCACCTACGGCCTACACCCTTTGTACCTAAACGTTAGGGAGTTGCCTGGCTACAATAATGCGCCTAACAGGGAGGTGTGGGAAAGCAAAGCAAAACAGCTTAACCAACAACCGCAGTTGGCTTATGCCAAGGTGCTGCAACTGAAAAGAGAGGTGAGCCTGTACTGCTACAACCAGTGGAAAAGCAAGCGGGAGCAGGATGCCGACTTTCAGTCGTTCCTCACCACCAACCAGGACCAACTGATACCGTACTGCCTTTTTTCCACCCTGCGCGACCGTAACCCCCAGCGGAGCTTCGGCCTATACCCCCCCTTCCAAGAGTGCCTGCAACAGTGGAACAGCAACCAAACGGTAGAAGGCGTAAACGCCGCCAACGAAGTGTTTTACCACGCCTTTGTACAGTACCACCTGTACACCCAGCTTTACCGGTTACGCCAGTATACAGAGAGGTTGCACATACTCCTGAAAGGCGATTTACCTATTGGCGTAGGCCGAGAGAGTGTAGATGTTTGGCAAGCGCCGGAGCTGTTCCACCTGAACAAGTCGGCCGGAGCACCACCCGATGCTTTTTCGGATAAAGGGCAGGACTGGGGCTTCCCCACCTACAACTGGGAGGTAATGCGCACCAACCATTACGCCTGGTGGAAGCAGCGGTTAGCAACCATGGAGCGTTATTTTTCGGCTGTTAGGATAGACCATATCTTGGGCTTCTTTCGTATTTGGTCCATTCCCTACTCGTGTGCCAACGCCTGCTTAGGGCATTTTGTGCCAAGCATAGGCTATTCCCATGCCGAGCTTACAGAACGCCTTAATGTAAACGACCTTACAGCGTGGTTACACCCCTACCTTTGCAAAGAAACAGCACGCAAAATATGGGAGGCAAACCTACCCCAAGCGCTGGAGCTTGGGTTGCTAAAACAGGATAAAAACGGCTTTGTAGTGGAGCCTTCTCCAACTGGAGCTGTACCCGAAACGTTGCGTGAGGCATACCGCCAAAGCGTTGGTGAAGTGCTTTTGGTAACCGATGAACAGGGGCAACTATACCCCCGCGTAAATGTGTCGCACACACACCGAGCGCAACAGTTACCCCCTGACACACAAACAGCGTTGTACCAATTACATGACGAGTATTACTACCAACGTAACCAAGAGCTATGGCGCACCACAGCCCTGGAACGGCTAACGGCTTTAAGTCAGCAAACATCCTTACTGCTTTGTGCCGAGGACTTGGGAATGCTACCAGCCTCGGTAGGTGAATTGCTGAAGGAGTTGGAAATATTGTCGTTGGAAGTGGTGCGGATGCCTAAACAACCCGATACCCCCATGGTTTTGCCCGAGCGCATCCCCTACCTATCCGTTGTTACCACCTCCACCCACGATACCTCAACACTGCGGGGCTGGTGGAAAACACTGTTGGACCCCGAAAAAGAGGAACTGTGCAAAGCCTATGCGCCAACCGATACCCCCCAGGCATCGGCTGCCACTTTCGTAAAACTATTGTGCAGAACAAACGCCATGATGCATATACTTCCTTTGCAGGACTGGTGTGTGCTTAGTGGCTACGGCGCAAATGTTGCACCGGAACAAGAGCAAATAAACAAGCCCGAGGACCCCAACCACCTATGGTTGTACCGTATGGCGGGAGATGTTGAAACCCTTTTGCAGGACGAAACGTTACAAGAGGCTATACGTTCCTTGTAAAAAAAGATTGTTGCATACAGTGGCGCAACACCTGTGGCACTTGGGATAACTCTGCCACCTCGTAAACAGGCGCTTTTAGCTTTTCTTGCGGGCGGGGCTTCCCTGTGGGGTTGTACCATATGGCAGGCATTCCTGCCCCCGTAGCACCAACAATATCGGTATCCCAAGCATCGCCCAACATAATGGTTTCGGAGCGGCGCGCTTTGGCGCGAGACAAAGCGTAGTCGAAAATAGCTTTATTAGGCTTGTTAACCCCCACCTCTTCCGAGAGTATGATGTGGTCCACATAACACAACAACCCTGCCGCCTGCATTTTGGCACGTTGCACTTGGCCAAAACCATTGGAAACCACTACTACCTTATACAGCTCCTGCAAATAGGCCAACAGTTGGTGAGCGCCTGGTTCTACCTTGGTGTGTTGGGCAGCACGTGCCAAAAAGGCGTTACTAAAGCGCAGTACCTCTTCGTCCGACGCGTAACCAACCGGAGCCAATACCGGGGCAAAGCGGTCTATGGTAAGCCGGTACTTATCTATTTTACCATCGCGGTACAAATCCCATTGGCGTTGGTTAATGGGCAAATAGGTTTGCATGAAAGCCTCGAAGGAGGGGTATGCCCTTCCCCAGTTCTCTTCGTGGTAAAAGGTTTGCAGGCAGTCTCGGTGGTTTTCTTGGGTAGACCAAAGGGTGTCGTCCAAATCCACAAAAATGGTTCGTATCATAACTTGTTTTACAAAGCCCCCACTGGCCCACCTTTTTTGGAACAGGAAAAAGGTTATGGCCAATGGGGGGAGTATATTTTACTGCTCTTACAGCTTAAGGCAATAAGGCGCGCACAGCGGCTTCCAGCTGAGTGTCGTGCCCTTTTAAGGCTTGGTTAAGGTCCAGTGGTGCTTTAATATCGGGTTCTATTTGGTGGTTTTCCAAGTAATACCCTTCGGCTGTTTTGTAGCCCACCACGGGTATTCCAAAGAAGAGGGAGGGGTCCTGCAACGTTACCCAGTTTACGCTGGTCATGGTGCCAGGGACAGGCATACCCACCAGCTTACCTAACTTCATTTTTTTGTATACCCAAGGCGAGCCGTGAGCATTGGAGTAGTCCGCTTCGCACATAAGCATTACCGAAGGTTTCGTCCAGCGCCTACTGGGCATATCGCAGTAGTAGGCTCCGCGCATTTCTTGGGTAAGGTATTTGGTGCCGGAAAGGAACACCTCCAAATCCTCGTGCAAACGCCCGCCACCGTTGTAGCGGATATCCACCACAAGGCCTTGGCATTGGTAATACTTGCCTAATGCACTGGAGTATAGTGTACGGAAGCTAGCGTCGTCCATAGAGCCAACGTGGGCATACCCCAACTTGCCTCCCGAAAGGCGTTGCACCTCTTGCTCGCGTTGGGTAACCCAGCGTTGGTACAACAGCTCTTGCCATTGTGCCGAGCGTAAGGGCTTTATAACCTCTTGCCAGCGCTTACCTGTTGTGGGGGAATAAATACCTACCAAGAGGGGTTTGCCGGCTTTGTCGGCCAGTAGCGGGTAGTAGTCCGTGTCCGGAGCTAAGGTAACACCATCTATCATTTCAATAACATCACCCTTTTTCACTTGGGAGGTATGGGTATCGAATGGTCCGCCCACCACTACTTCGTCCACCACCATGGCGTACTGGGCTGTGCGGTGAACAAACAGGCCAAGCTCGGCTGTTGCGGGAGCGTTACGTGCAGCCCTGTAGCCCGATCCTGTGTGGCTGACATTAAGTTCCCCTAACAGCTCGGAGAGCATCTCGGAAAAGTCGTAGTTGTTATTTATGTGGGGGAGGAACTTCTCGTAATGAGCCGTAAGCCCTTTCCAATCCACGCCATGCATGAGAGGGTCGTAAAAGCGGGCTGCTTCCTCGCGCTTAACAACCTGATACATGTAGTTGCGCTCCTTCGCTTGGTCCAGCCGCATTTCGGCCCGATAGGTTACGGGGGCGAGCTTTTCGTCGGGTAGGGTGAATTTTTGGATATCCTTGGAGCTTACCAGGAAGAGTTTTTTCCCCGAAGCGTCGGGCATAAAGGCATACCCGCTTTTACCTAACTTTTTGAGCAATGTTGGGGTGTGTTTCCTAAGGTCCAGGCTCCACAGGTCGTATCCACTTTCGTAAGCAGAGGTGTAGTAGAGTTTGTTGCCATCGGGGTCGATATAAGCATCGCCCATGTTGCCCGAGGCTGTTGTTAAGCGCACTACCCTACGCTCCATATTATCCCACTCCACCTGTATAGGTTTTACTGTTTCGTTATTGGGGGCTTGACTGTTTTTTTTGTCGTTGGGCTTCTTCTCGTCCTTTTCTGTTTTCTTTTGAGCCTCCTTCCACAGCTTGTACTCCTCTTCGGTCATCTTATACTTGTCGTAAGCCTCCCGGTTTAGGAATACCAACATAAAATCCTGCTGCGAGCCCCACGAGCCCAAGTTTTTCATGCCGTACCTGTCGGACGAGAAAAGAATTGCGTTGCCGCCTAACACAAAGCGGGGGTTGGTATCAAAGTATCCCGTTTGCGTGATGTTACGCACCTGGGGCTGCGGCTGGGTAATGTCCACAAGGCCTATGTCCGAGAACGGGGCATGGTGGTTGGCAACATACTCTATGGCTAAGTAACGGCTATCGGGCGACCAAACGTAGCGCATATCGCCATCGGGCACCAAAGGGTTATCCATTACCTGGATTGCCTTGTGGCTGTTAAGGTCGTAAACCATTAAGTACCTACGGTCCTGGATGTAGGCCACCTTAGTGCCGTCGGGCGAGGCTACGGGTAGCATTTTCTCGGAGGTGTTGTTGGGTATCAGCGGATGCTCCTCTACCAAGGTAGCATAGGCAAAGCCTGCATCTTCGGCCCTCTTAAGGCGTGCTATATACAGGTTGCTGTGGCCCTCGCGCTCCGAGTCGTAAATAAGAGCGCGCCCTTTCTCGGCAAAACATACCGAGGACTCTGCCGCTGGCGTATGGGTTATGCGGCGCGTGGTACTGTAGTCGGCTGCTGTAACAAATATCTCGCCGCGCACCTGGAATGCCAACTCGCTTCCGTCCGGAGCCACTGCAGCGGCACGTAACCCGCTGGTAAAGGTAAGGGGGGTAAGGTTGTTTGGGTAGGCGTCGGTTGTTATAGTTATGGCAACGCGCTGGGGTTGCCCTCCTGGGGTAAGGGTATATATCTCGCCATCGTACCCAAAGCACAAGGTGCCAGCCTGGGATACGGACAAAAAGCGTACTGGGTGACCACTGAAATGGGTGAGCTGCTGTGGCTCGGCTCCAGGGGTAGCTACCAACTGCTGGTACACATTTAGGGAACCGCTACGCTCGCTTAAATAATAGAGGGTGTTACCATCGGCCGATAGGGTTGGCTCCAAATCCTCCCCATGCCATGTAACCAAAGGGGTGTATTGTTGGGTGGCAAAGTCGTATCGGATAATATCGCGGGTTACCGATGAAGTGTGGTGCTTGCGCCAAGTGTTCTCGAACCCCTTCAGGTCCTGATACACCAAGGATTGAGCATCTGGCGTATATACCGCCTTGCCCACCGGTATCGCCAACACGGGTTGTGCCGCACCGCCTAACACAGGAACTTGGTACAGCTCCGTGAGGCGTGCCGTGGGAAACAACACGCTGGAAACGGGGTCCTGGTAATGTGCCGAAAATAAGATGTGCTTACCATCGGGACTAAACCCGTGTAGCACCTCGTTGGCACTATGGGTGGTTAGCCTACGGGCGGCTCCTCCATTGGCCGGCATCACGTAAATATCCTGCGCTCCATGCTCCCTGTCGCTAACAAAAGCTATGGTGCTGGCATCGGGGCTCCAAACGGGGTGCGTGTCGTAAGCCGGCAGGGTGGTAAGCTGCTGTGCCTGCCCACCAGTAGCCGGCACTTTATACAGGTTGCCTTGGTAGGTGAACGCTATAAACTTACCATCGGGGGAGATGGCTGGGTAACGCATCCAAAGCGGACGTGCTTCGGAGGCAAACATACTTTGCACACCAAGGAGTGCAAATGATAAGAATAAGAAGGTAAAGCCGAAGTGTTTTTTCATAATGCATTAACAGCACCTGTACACGGCGCAAACAAAAGCGCCCGAGTGCCACGCCACGAAGATAACAAAATAGTAAGCAATAGGGAAGAGTAAACCCGCCCCTAACCCCCCATCTCCTAAACGCACAAACCTACAAACACCCAAGTCCAAACTATCTCCGCTCCTCAACACATCCGCTCCGTCCCGCACAACCGTTCCCTTTTCCCTTTTGCTGTTTAACTGCTAAATAACCCCAATACCCCCAAAAAAGGTTGGTTATGTAGCTAATTTTGTGGAACTTTGAAGCAGAGGAATAGCCCTCTTGCTACAATAAATAGAATACAGCCCTACTATATGAGTACAACAAAGTTTGCCGTTGGAGACCATGTGCGTTTTCTTAATGCCACGGGTGGCGGTATTGTAAGGTCGGTATCGGCTAACGGTATCATAGGTGTCGAGGACCCTTCTGGCTTTATTATCCCCGCTCTTGCTACCGAGTTGGTGTTGGTGCAGCCAGGCAGTACCATAGTGCCTAAGGTGGCTTCTTCGTCATCTTCTAACGTGCCTGCTGGAAACAAAGTGTCGTCGCCAGCTGCTGTAACATTGCCCCCTGCCGAGCATAGGGAGCGCCCCACCACCTCCCAAGGCGAACAGCTGAACATTCATTTGGCTTACCTACCCGAGGACCCCAACCAGTTGGGCGTTTCGGACTATGAGGTGTACCTTATTAACGATAGCAATTACGACCTTGCTGTGGTGTATACCGCAGGCGAAGGGGCGCAAATGCAACTCCTCTACCAAGGGGTTATCCCCTTTGATACGCAAGAGTTCATAGAGGCCTTCCCGCCCCAAAACTTACCCCAACGGCGCCGTACCCAACTGCAAATTATACCCTTCAAAGCCGAAGGGGCGTTTACCCCCAAACAGCCCTATAACATAGCAGTGCGGGTAGAGGGTGCTCGTTTCTTTAAGTCGAACGCTTTTGTAGCCAACCCTTTTTTCTCGGATGGTGCCATTCTTTTCCCGCTTGTTAAAAACGATGTTCCCCAACAACAACGCCTTGTGGATGCGGAGCAGTTGGCACAACAAATGATGTTGGACAAGAAGCACGCCTCCACCCCTCCCCAGCGGTCGGTGCCCCGTAAAAACGATGCCCCGCAAAAACAGCGTGTGGTGGACCTGCATATCCACGAGCTGCTGGATAGCACCACGGGGATGGGTGCTAAGGAAATGTTGGATGTTCAGCTACAAACTGTTAGGGACACCCTTAACGAGCTTAAAGGGAGGCCCCACTTTAAGGTTATCTTTATCCACGGCAAAGGCGAGGGAGTGCTACGCAAAGCTATCCTGGATTTGCTGCGCAAAGAGTACCCCCGCTTCCCGGTGCAGGATGCTTCGTTCCAAGAGTATGGCTTTGGTGCCACACAAGTAACCATACGCTAACCCTTATGGCATTAGAAATAGAGCGCAAGTTTTTACTACGGGAGGGAGCGCAGTTGCCATTGGCTCGCGAGGTTATACCCATTCAGCAAGGCTACTTGGCTAAGGGCGAGCATTGTGTGGTACGGGTGCGCTTAACCCAACAACAAGGGTTTATAACCATTAAGGGCAAACCCAGCGCGGACCACCTTTCGCGCCCCGAGTACGAGTACCCTATCCCCCCTCACGAGGCGCAACAGCTGCTTACCCTTTGTCCGCAAGTAATTAAAAAAGAGCGGCTCCTTATTGAGCATAAAGGATACATTTGGCAGGTGGACCGCTTTGCCGACCAAAACGAAGGACTTATCCTGGCGGAGATAGAGTTGGAAAACCCCTCCGAACAACCCCCATTACCCTGCTGGATAGGCCCCGAGGTCACCACCGACCCACGCTACTACAATGCCTACTTGGCACAACACCCATACCGTTATTGGAATACCTTAACCCCTCCTACTAACCCCAACCCCTAAACGCTATGAAACAACGTAAACTCCTACTGTTACTGTTAGCCCTGCTCCCCTTTGCCCCTCGGCTCCACGCCGATGAAGGTATGTGGATGCTCCCCCTGCTTAAACAGCAAAACTACCAACGTATGGTACAAATGGGGCTAAAGCTAACCCCCGAACAAATTTATAACCCACAAGGCAACTCCCTGATGGAGGCTGTGGTACAGTTTGGTAATGGCTGCACGGGCGAGATAGTGTCGGACCAAGGCCTCATCTTCACCAATCACCATTGTGGCTATGGAGAAATACAAGCCCACTCCTCGTTGGAGCAGAACCTCCTGCGCGACGGATTCTTTGCACCCACCCTTCGCGATGAACTCCCCAACCCAGGGCTTACCGTAACCATTACCCGCGAAATTGTGGAGCTGACAAGCTATGTGCAAGCCTACCTGCGCCAACATAACAACAATAACCCTATGGACTATTTGTCGCGCAAGTACCTGGACCGTATAGCCCAGCAGTGGTATAAGGAGCAACGAGGTGATTTAACCGAGGGGGTAACCCTGGACCTGGCGCCTTTCTACGAGGGCAACAAGTTTATCCTGTTTATTCGGGACCAGTACTCCGACGTCCGCTTGGTGGCTGCTCCTCCCTCTTGCATAGGAAAGTATGGTGCCGATACCGACAACTGGGTATGGCCCCGACACTCGGGCGACTTCAGCGTGTTCCGCGTTTACACTGCCCCAAACGGAAAGCCCGCCCCCTATAGCCCCAACAATATACCTTTGCGGCCCAAGGTGCACCTGCAGGTAAGCACAAAAGGGGTACAGCCCGACGACTTCGTGATGATTATGGGATACCCTGGCACCACCAACCACTTTTATACCCCCGCCGAAGTGGAGGAACGACAAAACATCGACAACCACGAACGCATCGCTATGCGCGAGGTGCGCCAGCAGGTCCTGTGGCAAGAAATGTTAGCCAACGAAAAGGTTAACATCCAGTACGCTGCAAAATATGCCAGCTCCACCAACGCATACAAAAACGCAATAGGTACAAACTGGGCTATTGATAAGTCGGGCTTCGTGGCTCAAAAAAAGAAGGACACGGACGCCCTTTTGGCTTACGCCCAAAAGCACAATAAACCAGCCTATGCAAAAGCTGTAAACGATATTCAATCCTTCGTGACTAAACGTGCCAATCTGCGCCAACAGTTGTGGCGACTTAACGAAGGGCCTATGCGTGCATTGGAGATAGCACAAATACCGCTTTCCTTAAACAAGCTACACCAAAAGGCTAAACAACCCCAAGAGTACGCCAACTACATCTCGGAAGCATTCACCCCATTAAATAAGGACTACAACCAGGGGGTGGACCGAAAAGTGGCACAAGCTATGTTGGAAGCCTACCTTAAAGCAACGCCCGCCACCCAACGCCCCTCGGTGCTAAAAGAGGTGCCGGAAACAACGCAAGGGGTAGCAGCTTACCTGGATAAGCTGTATGGCAATACTATTTTTGCCGACTCCGCTATGTGCGCTCAAAAACTGCCCTCCTTAACGCCCGAGGCTTATGCTCAGGACCCCGCTGTGCAGCTGGCAAAAAGTCTGCAAGAAAAAAGGAAGGAGCTAACGCAACTGTTAGCTAACGAGGACCGCGGGTTTGCACAAGCACGGCACACCTACCTGCAAGGCCTGTTAGAAATGAGGGGGGAAGAAAACCTGTGGCCCGATGCCAACTTCACCCTCCGTTACACCTTCGGGCGAGTACAGGGCTACTCTCCACGGGACCAAGTGTACTACGGCCCCCAAACCACCCACATAGGGGTATTGGAGAAGGAGGACCCCACCAACCCAGAATTTGTGCTGCTCCCCAAGGTGAAGCAAATACTGGATGCACCACATAAGTCACCCTACGCTTTACCCAACGGCTTGTTGCCAGTGAACTTCTGTGCTACCACCCACACCACCGGGGGCAACTCGGGCAGCCCCGTTATGAACGCAAACGGAGAGCTGGTAGGGCTTAACTTCGACCGCAACTGGGAGGGCGTAGGTGGTGATATAAGCTACCTGCCCAACTACCAACGCAGCATCATTGTGGATGTCCGGTACGTCCTGTTTGTGCTGGACCAATACTTAGGGGCGCAACGACTCCTGCAGGAGATGCACCTTACCCCAAACAAACAATAACACTAACCACTTCAAACTATGCGCCATAATCTTTTTTTGTCGCTCCTTGCACTGGCCTTCTGCTTTAGCAGTTGCGAACAAAAGCAAACCAATCCACCCGTCACCATTCAAATACTGCACACTACCGATGTGCATGGCAATGTGTTCCCCTACGACTTCATTCGTAACACCGAGGGCAAAGGCAGCTACTCCCGCATTTGTACCTACGTGGATGCCCTCCGGAAGTCTGGCGCTACAACGTTGCTGCTGGATGGCGGAGACATACTGCAAGGGCAACCCACAGCCTACTACTATAACTTCATCGACACCGTTTCGCCACACCTTATGGCAGAGGTCCTCAACTACCTCAACTACGATGCCGTAACTATAGGTAACCACGACATAGAGCCAGGGCACGACGTTTACGACCGATGGGCTGCCGAACTTAAGATGCCCCTCCTGGGCGCCAATGCCATTCGGGTACCGTCGGCAGAGAACAAAGTACAACCCTACTTCAACCCCTACACCATTATAAACAAAAACGGCATACGCATTGCGGTATTAGGTTTGGTAACACCCTCCATACCCCAGTTCCTGCCACCACTGTTGTGGAGCGGAATGGAGTTTAAGGATATTGTGCAAACAGCCCAACAGCTGATGCCCCAAATACAAGCAAAACAGCCAGACCTCGTGATTGCCCTTATACACAGCGGAAAAGGCGATGAAAACAACTTCGCCACCGAGGCCGAAAACGCTGGATACGCCTTGGCGCGGCAGGTGGAGGGGATAAACCTTGTCCTGTGCGGTCACGACCACCAACAGTACCTGGACTCGGTGACGCGAAGCTCAGGCTCCAAAACCTATATCATCAACCCTGGTATGGGAGGAAACGCACTAAGCCAAATAACGGCAACCATACAACGCCAGGGCGACTCGGTGCAGCTGCAACTCTCCCCCACCATTATACAGTTGGATAAATATGTGCCGGATAACGCTTTCATACAGCAGTTTACCCCCCAATATAATGCGGTTAAAAACTTCGTGTCGGAAACAGTTGGCACCCTCACCCAAAGCGTCGACGCCCACAACGTCCTTTTCGGGCCGTCGGCTTTTACGGACCTTATCCATCAGGTGCAACTCTCGCTGTTCGACTCTGTGCATATCTCCATCTCGGCGCCCCTGAATGTGGAGGCTAACATACCGCAAGGGGATATACGTATGAGCGACCTCTTCCAGCTATACCCCTACGAAAATGGTATATACCTGATGAGCCTTACAGGAGAGGAGGTGCAAAAGGAGCTGGAAGCCTCCTACGCACGTTGGGTAAACACTATGGAAACGCCCAATGACCATCTTATACAGGTTAAGCCAACCAAGGACCCCAACTCGCCCTACCTGCCAACCCTGCACCCTACCTATAACTACGACTCCGCCTGTGGCATCCGTTATACGGTAGATGTAACCAAACCCCAAGGGCAAAGGGTACAAATAATTGCTATGGCGGACGGCTCTCCTTTTAACCCCCAAGCCCGCTACCGTGTTGTCATGAACTCCTACCGCGCTTCGGGTGGCGGAAACCTACTCACCGAGGGGGCTGGTATACCCAAAGAAGAGCTTACCCAAAGGGTGATAGAGACGAAGCCTAAGGATTTCCGTTTTTACCTGAGGGAATACCTGCAGAAAAACCAGCCACTAACACCACAGGTGGTTTCCCAGTGGGCGTTTATACCAGCCGAATGGGTGAAGCCCGCAGCGCAGCGCGATAGCCTCTACTTGTTCCAAAAATAACCCTGCGAACCAATAAGAAAAACGAGGGCGTGTCAGAATAGGCACTCCCTCGCTTTTTTATCTCCCCTTGCATAAGATTAGCCATCCCCCCCGTTGCAACGATAAAATCGACCACTGTATACTGTCAACATTAGCTCAACTTTGCAGGAGGCGGAAGTTGCTTGGTGCTACTGTGGGTGTGGGTTGGTGCGCTACTGTGGCTTTTGCTTGCGAGGCTCTATTCAAAAAACAGTACCTTTGTTTCCAAAACACTAAAATAGTTACAATCCATATTGGGTATAATGAACCACTCCTCACCATTTTTATCCTACGGATTTGCACTCTTTCTGCTCCTGTTGGGCACGGGGTGTAATAAAGGTTTAACTCCAGAGAATCCCCCATTGGAAGGACTGGGCGAATGGAATGTTCGCAGTTTTGTTAGGCTGGGATCTACGTACAGAGACGATAGCCCCGAACGTTTCCTCGGACGTAGCTTCGACCTCAACCGATACGATGCTACAGATGACGAGGGCTTTTCTCCGTATGCTGTTCTGGATTTTAAGCAAAGGCCTTGGAGCCCCTTTGGGCGTACGTTAGAAGAGGTGAAAGAACCCGAAATGGTGGTTATTCCAAGACAAAAAGAATTACCCCAGTTCTATGATAATATAATTCTGAAAGAGTCGGAGTTACGGGATACGTTTACTTTTAAAGGTGTAGATAAATATATTTCCTACACCCAAAGAAAAAAAACTTACAACGAGGAAAAGGCTTATTACTGTGCCTCTTATGCAAGGGTGCCGTTGGCTTCCGTTACTTTGGAGTATGACAGCGAGAAGAGTTTGGAGTTCTTTTTGCGTAAACGTTTTGTGAACGACTTAAAGTCGAAGCCGGTTGATTACCTAATTGGCAAATATGGAACACATATTGTGGTAGGGTACGATTTGGGTGCATACTTACGTTTTGTAATGGCTGCAAGTTCCAACGCCTATTCAAAAGAAGAAACAAAAGAGTTAGAGGCTGCTTTTTGGAAAGCTAACCTTTCTGGTGCAACCCAGCAAAAACTAAAAAAATATAAGGATTATGCGTCTGTGATGTATACGCAAGGGGGGTCGGACTATATTCCAGATATCCAGCTGATCAATTTGGAAACGCTTCTTTCACCAACAGCTATAGCTCACGCCCCTTTTAGTTTTCAAGAGTGGTATCAAAAGATAAATCCGCAAGAAAAATCCTATATGCCATCTCTTAGAAAGGGGGGAATGATTCCCATATCGGACCTGATATCCGATATCCCACTTAAAATAAAGTATGCTGCTGGAATTCTGCTTGGCAAAGCTCCTTGGATTCATTTTGTGTTTTGCGACCCCCAAACATATAAGCCAATACTTTTTCAGGGGGATTTCATGACCACCTTACTAACCCATTATGACTCACAGAAGAATACGGTGAATAGGAAGTTCGAGTATAATGCTATTTCCGAGAAATTGTTAGGGGTGGGCTCGTTGGACTATCACGATTGGGTGTTAGACCTTGAGCCAAACGGATTATGGACTTGTAAAAGCCCCTTTGGTGACAAATATTTTTGTCGAGACCTTAAAGTGCGAAAACTATCGGAAGATACTACGGGGTTACGCTATTGGTT
>JAEWGA010000030.1 GCA_023388555.1 Bacteroidota bacterium
CAATGATTATTTTAACTCTAAAACATTTGTTTCCGCCTTATGAAGAAACTCATTTCAACCCTACTCATGGGGCTTACGCTCCTGTTATTTGTCACCAGCTGTAGCCAAAAACCAACCCCTTCCCCAAAACCCAAAGCCGTGGATTACACAAATTTGGTTGGCACCTGGAAATTTAAATCAATACCCGGAGATTCGCCCGAAGCCAAGCTCTCCCAAAAATTAAGCGATCGCATATTGCTATTTTATCCCGACAAAAAAGCCGAGGCGAACCTGGACTCTATAGATGAAACCGAATTCTACAAGGGAACAGTAAAGGAAAACGCCGACAAAACTGCGTTCATACTCACCCTTGAGGAAATTGACGGCCCATTAACCCTTCGTCCCACCGATGACGCAAAAGGGTACCTACTGGAATTTAAGGACTCCGAAAACGGGCAACTCTTAAAACTTCCACTTATACGCATCAACAACACCCCAAAAAAACCTTAACCTACGGGCAAAAAGCAAACCTAAAGCCGTAACACCACTAAGCAAGGTGTTACGGCTTTTTTATGTACGCTCGTGCCGAGCGTACATAAAAAAAAGGCTACCGTAGCATATTCACTATGGTAGCCTTTAATATATTTATGGGTGTTGTTATTTTACCGCTTTGGGTTGGGGTAAAACCCTGCTTAGTGGCACTTGTATATAAACGAGGGAGATGTTATTGTCCTCCTCCGAGATATAAGCAATGTTGTCGTTATCCAGCTGAAGGATGTCGCTGTAGGCGTTAGGGCCAGGTGCAACATCCAGTGCCGATACCCATTTCCACTCCTGCAAGTCGTATGCATATATACGTCCAAGCTGCCGGCCAGGTCCTTTGGGTAAGGAGTGTAGCAGGTAGGGTTTATTTTGGGCGTGCACTACAATAGGGGTTCCGTTAACAACGGGGTCGTGCAGTTTTGCATAGCGAGCAGTAGCTGTCCAATGTATTCCATTGTCCGAGGAGGAGACAAAATACCTGTCGCCCCGGTGTTTATTCCGCACGCTCATCAGGATATCTCCGTTAGGCAGTTCCACTACTTTAGCCTCATCTCCCCCCTCGAAGGCTCTTTCCGAGAGGTGCCAGTTTTCCCCTTCATCGTCCGAGTACAGCAGGTAGTTGGAGAGGTTCCACCTTTGGTTTTCGCGCACAGCCGTTACAAACATAACACGCCCGGTTGCCGAACATATACCGTGCCCCGAAGCGCAAAACGCGGCGAGCCATTGGGCACGCTCGGGATTTGTGCAGCCTTCACCAAAAATTTGGTTGGTGATATCCTTGGGTGCACTCCATGTTTTGCCGTCATCGGTACTTTCTACGGTGTAGGTACGGATAGGATCTTTAGGGGTTGAGTTCCAAAGTCCTTTCCCTCCCACACAAATCATAATTATTTTTCCCGAAGGGCACTGTACTAAAGCAGCATCTCCAAACCCTTTTTCAAATCCTTTTCCTGGGATAATTAGCTGACTCTTGCTCCAGGTCCGTCCGGCATCATCGCTTCGTTTAAGTACAATATCTATATCCTGCGGAAGGTCTCCGCTGTGGTGTTTACGGCGGTCGGCCATTACCAGTAGGGTTCCTTTGGCAGTTTTTAGCATAGCTGGTATGCGGTAATACTTGGAGCCGTCATCGCCTGGCACAAAAAGAGCTTCGTAAACAGGGTAAATAATGCGCTCTCCCAGTTTTTGTTGTCGTAATGGGAGTTCGGCCCCTTGGCAATGCACGTTTGTTACCTGCAAAGAGACTTTGGGGGTAGTTTCTGCCGTTAAGGATGTGGGGGCAATGGTTGCGGTGAGGTAGGCATAACGGTGTCCTTTGAGTTGTTTGGCTGTTAGGGTAATATTCTCTATCCCTGCGGTTTTTACAACTTGGTAAGGTATGCGCCCTTTGTAGTCGTCCAGGTCACGCGTAGCCAGCGAGTCGGTAAGCAATACGGCACACTCCAGCAATTGTTCGTGGGGTATGCCTTCCAGTTTTGTTTGTATCTCCAAATTACCGGCAACTTTGGGCAACGATATTATAGCCAACGTTTGGCGCGGCTTATTGGGCTGTGTGCCATGGTTGCTATAACGGATTTGCAGGGTATCGGGCACTAAAGCCCCTTGTACAGTGCCAACAGTTACTAATGTGATAAGAGCTATCAGGAGGTAGCGTTTCATCATAAAACAAGATGTGATTTAGGGTGTGATGGTAAGAAAAAAAGAGCATTCGGGAAGGTCCGACCCGACATGAAAGCCAGACAAAATGCCATATATGGCGGGCTTATATGGGTTGGCATTAGCCTTGCAAAGAAGCCTTCGGAAGAATACTCACTACAAAAATAACCAAATTACAATATGGCTAAAAAAGTAAACAATAACGGACAAATCGGGGTACAGAGCGAAAACATATTCCCGATAATTAAAAAGTTCCTTTACAGCGACCACGACATTTTTTTGCGCGAGTTGGTATCCAACGCTGTGGACGCTACACAAAAACTAAAAACCTTAGCCGCCAAAGGTGAGGTGAAAGGAGAACTGGGAGACCTCTCGGTGCGTGTAGCTATAAAGGATAACCAGCTTATTATTAGCGATAGCGGAGTAGGTATGACCGCCGAGGAAATAGAAAAGTACATTAACCAAATAGCTATTTCGGGCGCCGAAGAGTTTTTGGATAAGTATAAAGATGACGCAGCCAGCATTATAGGACACTTCGGGTTAGGCTTCTACTCCTCGTTTATGGTGGCATCGCGCGTGGAAATTGTAACCCAAAGCTACCAAAAAGAGGCTCCTACCATCCGGTGGAGTTGCGATGGCACTCCAGCCTATACCATGCAGGAAGAACCTACCGCACGTGAACGAGGAACCGACATTATTTTACATATCGACGACGAAAACAAAGAGTTCCTGGACGAGGCTCGAATCCTCTCCTTGCTTGAGAAATATTGTAAGTTCCTGCCCGTTCCTATCATCTTTGGTAAAAAACAAGAGTGGAAGGATGGTAAGTACCAAGACACTAACGAAGATAGGATAGTAAACAACATAAACCCTGCCTGGACACGCACCCCTCAGGAACTAAAAGAGGAGGACTACCTCGCCTTTTACCGTGAGCTGTACCCCATGAGCGAAGCCCCTTTGTTTTGGATACACCTTAATATAGATTACCCCTTTAACCTAACAGGTATTTTGTACTTCCCACGTATCCGCCCCAACATGGAGCTGAGCCGAAACAAAATACAGTTGTACTCCAACCAAGTATTTGTTACCGACTCGGTGGAAGGCATCGTTCCCGACTACCTGACCATTCTGCACGGGGTATTGGACTCTCCCGATATTCCACTGAACGTATCGCGCTCCTACCTTCAAAGCGATGCAAACGTGAAAAAAATATCGGCCTACATTACCCGAAAGGTGGCCGATAGGTTAGAACAACTCTACAAAGAGGACCGCAAAACATACGAAGAAAAATGGAGCGCCTTGGAACTGTTTGTGAAGTATGGAATGCTTACCGACTCCAAGTTTGATGAAAGAGCCGAAAAGTTCCTACTCCTACGTAACTCCGAAGGCAAATTATTCACCCTTGCCGAGTATCGTGAGCTTTGTGCCGCCAACCAAACCAACAAGGATGATAAGGTGGTATACCTATATACTACCGACCCCCAAAAACAGTACGGTTATGTTGCTGCCGCCAAAAATAAAGGTTACGATGTTTTGGTTATGGAGGGGCAGCTGGACTTACCCTACCTCTCGCACTTTGAACAGAAGCATACCGATGCACAATTTGTACGGGTAGACTCCAATACGCTGGACAACCTGATTGAGAAAAAGGATAACGAGAAACCCCAAAACAATCTCTCCGAAGAAGATGCCAACCAAATTGTTGCCATCTTCCGCGAAGCTCTCCCAGAACTCCCCAAAGCACAAATAAGCGTAACACCTACTCACCAAGGACCCGACCAAAAACCGTTGCTTATTGTCCAGAACGAGGTGATGCGCCGAATGAAGGATATGTCGGCATTTAACCCTCAAATGAGCTTTTTAGGCGAGCAGCCCGACTTCTACGAAATAGCACTAAACTTGGACAACCCGCTGGTACAACAGTTGCTGGACACCTTTAAGAAAGAGGAGCATAAAGAGTTAGATGCTGTAATTGCCGATAAAAAAGGTTTCGATGCACGCCTGTCGTCCCTTTACCAAAAGAATACCGAAAAGGAACTGACGGACGACGAGAAAAAGAGCATCCAGGAGGATATCCAACAAACAACCGAGAAGGTTTCCGAGCTGGACAAGCAAATAAAGTTGGCCTACCGCGACTTTGGCACACGCCACTTGGTGATATCTCAGCTTATAGACCTTGCGCTGCTTTCCAATGGAATGCTTAGCGGAGAGTCCTTGGATAAGTTTGTAAACCGCTCTTTGGAACTGATAAATACCAAATAGCCCACAATTAACCCATAAGCAAAAAAAGGGCAATGCTCGACATGAGTGTTGCCCTTTTTTGTTTTGTAATAAGCGTAATAAACTCCCCCTTTTACCTATTTAGGCCCCAACAAGAACCTAAATAAAGAAAAAAAGTGATGATACCCCCTTGTTGGGGTACAATGTGCAGGTTTTTTTGCTTAATTTGCCTGTGAATATAAGTGTTAGATCCCCGAAGCGCTCCCTTTGGCCTGGCTTTGGGTATTATGTGAAGCATATTCTCATAAACTAACTTGATGCAATGAGTACAAAAAAAGAGAAACTGTTTACCGATTTTGCTCCTACCACCCGCCAGGAGTGGATGGAGAAAATTACCACCGACCTTAAAGGTGCTCCCTTTGAAAAAAAACTTATTTGGAAAACCAAAGAGGGCTTTGATGTAAATCCTTTTTACAGAAGAGAGGACTTGGACGGGTTGGAGTCCGTACAAACCTTACCTGGAGAGTTCCCCTACATTCGTGGTACTAAGGTGGATAACAATTGGCTGATACGCCAAGAGGTTAAAGTGGCAGATGCTGCTGCCGCCCACGCAACCCTAACGGATTTGCTAAGCAAAGGGGTGGAGTCCTTTGGTCTTTATTTTACAGCCGAAGCTATCACCCCCGAGAATATTAGCACGCTTATCCAAGGGATAGACCCTACGAAGGTGGAGCTGAACTACATCTCCTGCCGCCACCAAATAGTAAAGCTGGCAAAATGTGTAGTTGAAGCCTACCAAAAAGCAGGATTGGAGCTTAAGGCTTGTTTAGGCTCGTTTGAATTCGACCCCTTTAAAAAACAGCTCGTTAAAGGTATCGTCTGCGACGAATGGATACAAATAGCCCACGACCTAATGGCCGCAGCACAACCTTTGGAAAAGTTCACCTGCCTAAACGTGAAAGGTGTAAACTTTACCAACGCGGGGGCTTACTCGTACCAAGAGTTAGGTTATGCATTAGCTGAAGGCACCGAGTTGCTGAACACACTAACGCAAGATGGAAAGTGGGAAGTAGCCAACGTGGCTAAAAGAATACGTTTCGACTTTGGCGTTGGTTCCGTTTACTTTATGGAAATAGCCAAGTTCCGTGCTGCACGCTGGCTTTGGGCGCTCATTATTAAAGCGCACTGCAACTGTACCGAAGCAGCTAAAATGCTTATCCATGCCGAAACATCGCGCTGGAACAAAACCCTTTACGATGCTTACGTAAACCTATTGCGTACCCAAACCGAATCCATGTCGGCAGCATTGGCAGGAGTGCACTCCCTAACCACGCTGCCATTCGATATAGCATACGGTACGCCCGATGAATTCTCGGAGCGTATAGCTCGTAACCAACAGATATTACTGAAAGAGGAGAGCCACTTTAACAAAGTTGTGGACCCCGCCGGTGGCTCCTATTTTATAGAACACCTTACAGCATCGTTGGCCGAGGTGGCTTGGAAACTATTTTTGGAAGTGGACGAACAAGGCGGCTTTGCCAAACTCGTTAACGAAGGAAAGGTACAAGAAGCCATTAATGCCTCCAATACAGAACGCCACAAAGCTGTGGCAACCCGCAGGGAGTCCTTATTGGGAACAAACATCTTCCCCAACTTTACCGAGATGGCTGCCGAAAAAGCAGTACACCTCTCGGCTGCCTCCCACTGTGGTTGTGGCAGTAGCACCCTTACAGCACTCGACTTCTCGCGCGGAGCATCCGACTTTGAAGCCCTGCGCCTCTCTACCGAGCGCTCTCGCCTACGCCCTAAAGTGTTTATGCTAACCATTGGAAACTTGGCTATGCGCTTGGCACGCTCGCAATTCTCGGCAAACTTCTTTGCTTGTGCAGGCTACGAAATAGTAGACAACTTAGGCTTTACTACCGTTAAAGAGGGTGTGGACGCCGCTATGGCAGCCGGTGCCAATATTATAGTATTGTGTTCTTCGGACGACGAGTACGCCCAATTTGCCCCCGAAGCGTTTAAGGAAATTAATAACCGAGTTCCGCTCGTAGTGGCTGGAGCTCCAGCTTGTATGGAAGAGCTTAAAGCACAAGGCATAGAACACTTTATCCATGTTAAAGTAAATGTGCTGGAAACACTTAAAACATTCCAAACCCTCATGGGTATAGCACAAACAAAATAATGAACTGATACATAGGACTGAAGATACTTTTCGACATGAGACCTAACTACAAAGAGATAAACATCAAGAAAGGACTCTGCTCAGCAACCTCTGTAGCAGATTTCGACAAAAAGAATAATATCCACTACGACTGGCAAACGCCCGAACTCATTAACGTAAAGTCCGTATACACCCAAAAGGACCTTGAAGGAATGGAGCACCTGGACTATGTATCTGGCTTGCCTCCTTACCTACGAGGACCATACAGCGCAATGTATGCTATGCGCCCTTGGACTATTCGGCAGTATGCAGGTTTCTCCACCGCACAGGAGTCCAACGCCTTTTACCGCCGTAACTTAGCCTCGGGACAAAAAGGGCTTTCGGTAGCATTCGACCTTGCCACCCACCGTGGCTACGATGCTAACCACGCCCGTGTAGTTGGCGACGTAGGTAAAGCTGGGGTTTCCATTTGTTCGGTAGAGGACATGAAGGTCCTCTTCGACGGTATCCCATTGGATAAAATGTCCGTGTCCATGACCATGAACGGTGCGGTGCTCCCCGTAATGGCCTTTTATATTAATGCTGGATTGGAGCAAGGTGCTAAACTGGAAGAAATGGCAGGGACTATCCAAAACGATATCCTGAAGGAATTTATGGTGCGTAACACCTATATTTATCCGCCCGA
>JAEWGA010000071.1 GCA_023388555.1 Bacteroidota bacterium
GCTATAGAGCGAACGTTTGGCAGCATTCGCAGGTGGTTCCATGGCGGGCGATGTCGCTACCGAGGATTAGCGAAAGCTCACACTCAGAACATACTCGAAGCCATTGCTTTCAACTTTTATCGGACCCTAGGGATTATTATGTCCAATTGTACCAGATAACATGCAAATCCCCCTTCTGAGTTCGCATTTAGAGCTCAGAAGGGGGTAAGGGGAAGGAATATTCTGACTTTTTCGCTCCCGAATGAAGTCATTTTTGAACCCAATCCAACTCCAATTTTCAGCTCCCTCTGATTTTCAAAGGCCTCTGGTATTGGTTTCCCGTGCTGTGGCTATGGGCAAAAAAAAGAGGGCGTGCCTATTTTGACACACCCCCTTGTTTTATATAACCCACCGTTTTGTAGGTTAATAAAAAGTATGGCATAATGTTTGCAGTAGGATTAGTACGATAACATCGTTCAATAACGAATTATAGTTGAATTGCGTCCTCAAATATATAAGATGAGTAAGAAAAATCCAGACCAATTATTAGACGAGTCTATGCTCCAATTCTTGGAAAGACCAGGTTCCAAGAGTTTGCCTATGATATTTGCAGAGGGTTCGGAGGATAGTTACTATGTAAACGAAGAGTCTTTACCCGAAGACCTTCCAATAGTCCCTACACGAAACATTGTAGCTTTTCCCTATGTTACAATACCTATTTTGGTAGGAAGGTCCAAAACAAAAAGAGTCATAACCTACCTGGAGAATTGTGACAATAAACATGTACTGCTCTTCCCGCAGAGAAACGACGAAATAGACTCCCCGAATGAGAAGGACCTCATAAAGATTGGGGTTTTAGGAGAGGTTGTTAAGATTATAGAGGTTGAAGAAGGCCTTTTGTCCATGATTGTTATTGGGAAACGTAAGGTAGAGCTAAAAGAAGTAACCGCGGATGAGCCATTTCTCCGGGGTACATACCTTATTTTAGAGGAAAACATACCAGCGCCTAACGATGTGGAGTTCTCGGCCATGATTACCGAAATCCGGAACCTCCAAAAAGAGTTAATTGGTTTTGCACAGGGCGAAGATGGTATAACAAGCTCTATTCGGCGTTCTTTGGATAACTTAAAGAACCCGCTTTCGGTAGTAAACTTTGCCTGCTTACATTGTCCCGAAAGTTTAGCAGTGAAACAGTCTTGGATGTACATGAACGACATCAAGACCCGAGCCTATGCTGTTCTTACCCGGATGGGCATGATGAACAAGCTGATAGAACTTAAAGAGCAAATTCTGCGCAAAACCCGAAATAAGCTGGACCAACAGCAGCGCGACTACTTCCTGCAACAGCAACTTCGTACTATTCGTGAAGAGCTAAACGAGGATAGCGAAGACACCGAAATAGAGAAATTAGAGGAGCGTGCTTCCAAAAAGAAATGGTCCAAAGAAATTGCGGACATTTTCGCCAAGGAACTGACAAAGCTGGAACGGATGTCCGTTCAGTCGCCCGACTATAGTATACAGTTGCAGTATTTACAAACCATGCTGGACCTGCCTTGGAATGAGTTTAGCGAGGATAAGCTGGACCTTAAACACGCAGCCTCGGTACTGGACAAAGACCATTTTGGGCTTGAAAAGGTAAAGGAGCGTATTTTGGAACACTTGGCAGTACTTAAATTAAAAGGGGACATGAAAGCACCTATCATATGCTTGTATGGCCCCCCAGGAGTAGGTAAAACATCGTTAGGGAAGTCCATAGCCAAAGCCCTGAGCCGAGAATATGTGCGCATATCGTTAGGAGGCTTGCACGATGAGGCCGAAATACGAGGGCACCGCAGGACTTATATTGGTGCAATGCCTGGGCGTATTGTTAAAGGCTTCCTAAAAGCAAAGAAAAACAACCCGGTTTTTGTACTTGATGAAATTGATAAGATAACCAAAGACCTGAGAGGCGACCCTTCATCGGCCCTTTTAGAGGTATTGGACCCCGAGCAAAACAATACATTTCATGACAATTATTTGGACGTTGACTACGATTTAAGCCACGTTTTATTTATTGCCACGGCTAATGATGTTAGCAGCATACCTGGCCCGTTACGGGACCGAATGGAACTTATTGACGTAAGTGGTTACATTTTGGAGGAAAAGGTTGAAATAGCCTTCCGGCACTTACGCCCCAAAATAATAAAGAATCACGGGCTTACCCTCCAACAGGTGAAAATAGGTAAGGCTACACTGAAAAAGCTAATAGAAGATTACACGAAAGAGAGCGGCGTCCGGAATTTGGAACAGAAGCTGGCGGGAGTAGTGCGGAAAATAGCCAAAAAGATAGCCGAAGCCCCCGAAGGAGAAAATGTTACTCATGAAGTACGCCCCAACGACCTTGCGGAGCTATTAGGCCCCCCTATCTTCACCAAAGACCAGTATGAAGGAAATGAGTATGCGGGCGTAGTAACTGGATTGGCTTGGACCTCGGTAGGCGGCGAAATACTCCTTATAGAGAGTGCTATCAGCCCCTCTAAAAATGGCAAGATGTCCATTACCGGGAATTTGGGCGACGTAATGAAGGAGTCCGCAGTGTTGGCCTTAGAGTACATTAAGAGCCATTGCAAGGAGTATGATATTCCTTCGGAAGTGTTCGACCACTGGAATGTTCATATTCATGTCCCCGAAGGAGCTATACCCAAGGACGGACCTTCTGCAGGTATAACATTGGTTACCTCGTTGGTTTCTACCTTTACACAACGGAAGGTGCGTGCGTCCATAGCCATGACAGGGGAAATAACCCTCCGAGGCAAGGTACTACCTGTGGGTGGTATTAAAGAGAAAATTTTGGCAGCCAAACGTTCTGGCATAAAAACCATTATCCTGAGCAAAGAGAACGAAAGGGATATCCAGAAAATAAACGACATCTACCTTAAAGGGCTTAAGTTTATTTTTGTTTCGGACATCAAGGAGGTTATAGAAACTGCGCTAACCACGCAAAAGGTATATAACCCTGTGAACCTTATGGAAACTGTAAAAACAGCTCAGGCTCAGCACACTCGGAGCCAAGCATGAACACATGCAGTTTACTAATATAACGGGGTTTGGTGCGACTGTAACGCACCAGACCCCAAATTTTGTCCGGAGGCTACAGAATTTGGTTAGGTCTGGAAAAAACAAGAACTTTGGAAATTGGAGCAAGGGAAAGCTCCGGCACAAAAGCCTATGCTAAACTCATAAACCCGTTATGAAGAGAAATTTATACCGTACTCTTACCCTTACTTTAGTAGCAGTAGTAGGAATCCTTTTAGGTGGCAAACTGAACTGCCAAGAACCTCCTAAAGGGAAAACAGCAAGAATCGACAACAACTTAGCCACCTCACGGGCAATAAATATATTTAGCTCGGTACTCAGCGGCGTAAACTCTTTGTATGTTGATACCATAGATATTCAGAAAATATCGCAAGCAGGTATAAACGCCATGCTATCGCAACTGGACCCTTATACCACTTACATGCCCGATACCCAACGAGAGGACTTTACCTTTATGACAACAGGAGAGTATGGGGGGATTGGGGCCTATATCCAACAAAAAGACTCTGCGGTGTTTGTACAAATGCCAATGCCAGGCACTCCAGCCGAGAAAGCGGGGCTTAAGATGGGGGACAAATTTGTTTCAATAGCGGGAGAGAGCGTTATACCAGGCTCGGCAACGCGGGTTAGCAACCTACTGAAAGGTAAAGTTGGCACAAAAGTACAAGTTGTTATCCGCCGGTTAGGAGAAAATAAAGACAGAGAAATTACCTTAGAAAGGGAAAAGGTAACAGTGGACCAAGTAGACTATAGCGGCATCTACGGTGATGGTATAGGTTTTATTCGGCTAAACTCCTTTACCGATAAGAGTGCCCAAGATGTTCGGAACGCCTACAACAGGCTTTCAAAAAAGGGAAAACTGAAAGGCCTTATTCTTGACCTTAGAAGCAATGGCGGGGGAGTACTTGATGATGCCATAAAAATTTTAAGTATGTTCCTGCCAGAGAATACTATGGTGCTTTACACCGAAGGGAAACTGCCCGAAACGAGTCAGAAGTACTACACTCAAGGAGGAGTAATAGATACAAAATTACCACTGGTGGTACTGATAAATGGGGGATCGGCCTCGGCCTCGGAAATAGTGTCTGGTACGGTACAAGATTTAGACCGTGGTGTATTAATTGGGACTAAGAGCTATGGGAAAGGCTTAGTACAGTCGACTCGTCCACTTCCTTACGATGGCGTACTAAAAGTTACTATTGCCCGCTACCATATCCCAAGCGGCCGATGCATCCAGCAGTTAGACTACTCGCACCGAAACCCCGACGGCACCGTTGCCGCTGTTCCCGATAGCCTCACCAAAGTCTTTAAGACTGTAAATGGACGTGAGGTAAGAGATGGTGGAGGAATTAGGCCAGATATTACCGTGGAGGATGAAACCTTGTCGTCCGTTGTATATGCCATGTTGCGTGAGGGATACCTATTTGAGTATAGCAACCAGTTGTTTCTTACCAAACCCGTACCCAAAAACATAAAGGATGTACAAATAACCGATGCCGACTACGATGCCTTCATTAAGTACTTGGATAACAGCAATTTCAAATACGGTGAAATGAGTATGCAAGCCTTAAAGAACTTACAAAAACTGGCAGAGTTTGAAGGCTATAAGGAGAGTAGTGCCGAGGCTTTTGAGAACCTTAAGAAGGCGCTTACCCCATCGTTACACCGCGACATAGCACCCCACAAAGAGCAAGTAAAAAGGTTGCTCAGGGGTTTACTTGCAGCCCATTATTTTGGCACCTACGGACAATATGCCGTGAATATGGAAACCGACCCCACATTCAATAAAGCACTTGAAGTATTATCGGCACCCCAAGAGTACCAAAAGCTTTTAACCGTTAAAAAGTAGTATTGTAATGGCCAAACTTAACAATAAAACAGGGGAAGGTGGACTTGTATACTCTACCAACGCCTCTTTAATGGCCGAACTATTAGCACCCCTCCAAGTAAAAACCTTACCCAAGGAGCAACAACGCCTACATGTGTACAAGGACGTTCATGCTAGGCGTGGGAAAATAGTAACTGTTATTGGGGGATTTGAAGGTGCTCCCGAGGAACTAAAAATGCTCGGGAAAGAGCTAAAGGATAAATGCGGTGTTGGAGGCAGTGTTAAAGATGGCCTTATACTAATACAAGGCGATTGGGTACAGAAGTGCGCAGACTTACTACGCGAAATGGGGTACTCTAACATTAAATGGAATAAATAAGTACCGGGTGAGCTCCTCTTCAAAGCTGCATGTTATTAAAGCCTCGGCGGGCTCGGGGAAAACGTATCGCCTTACAAGCGACTACCTTTCATTGCTCTTTTCGCCCACAAAAAAGAACGAGGCGTGTAGCTCCGACTTTCGTAACATCTTGGCAGTAACCTTTACAGTAAAGGCTACCGCCGAGATGAAAGAACGCATTATTCGTGATTTAGATGATTTAGCCCAAGGAAGAAACAAGGCCAAATGTGCCGAAATAGCGCAAAAAACAGGCCTAACAGAGATACAAATACAACAACAAGCCCCCAAGATACTATCCGATATACTTAGGGACTATTCTTCTTTCCGAATTCAAACTATCGACTCCTTTTTCCGAGAAATTATCAGTGCTTTTGCCGTAGAACTCGACCATGGAGGAAATATTGAAATAGACTTAGATGCTCAGCATTTAATTGACTTAGCCCTCGACCAGTTTAAACGAAACCTTGAGGAGACAAAACAACAAGGACGAATTTCCATACTAAAATGGCTTAAACGTCTTTTGGTTTCGGAACTCCAAAACAGAGGGAATACGAGTGGCTTGGACCGCACTTTACGCAAATTCGCCACCGAAATATTCTTCTCCGACAGCAAGCTACATAGCCTCATGGCATTAGAGCAATACTCCGATGAAGAAATCCAGCAATGGCACGAGTTCCTGACCAATAAAAAAGGAGCAACAGAACAACAACTAATTGGCCGCGTTGCTAATTTTACAGCATACCTTGACGAGCACAGCCTAAACCCAGCCGACTCATTCTACAAAACATTCCAGAGCTATTACTTCAAACCCGACCCTACGAAATATGATGGTAACGACTTGAAGAGCGTGATGGAGAAGTTTGGCACAAACCCCAGTGAGAAGAGTAGAATAGCCGAAATAATAACAGGAAAAAGGACTCAGCTTGTAGCAAAAAGTAATACTCCGGAAGTTATAGCTGCCTGGGAACAAGCATTTCCTAACCCAGCCGACTATTTTTCGGAGCTGTTTGAGGGCTGTTATGCTTTATGCAAGGAAATAAACGACTACGTATTGTGCCTTGAGTTTGTAAAAATATACCCCTTGCTTCGGAGCTTAAAGCAAGAGGCGGACAAGTACAAAAAAAATAACCATCTGCTTACAACCGCCGATATCAACCAGTTGCTCTCCCAGATAACAGCATCCGAAAGCCCTTTTATTTACGAAAAAATTGGTACGCAAATTCACCATTTTATGATGGATGAATTCCAGGATACCAATAAACGGCAATGGGAAAACTTTTCGCCCTTGCTTGTTGAAAGCTTGGCCAATGGTCACGAAAATTTCATTGTTGGAGATGTAAAGCAAAGCATCTACCGATTTAGGGGATCGGATAGCTCGCTACTCAGCCACGAGGTACGAGAAACACCAGCATTTGCCAAATACATTCAAGAAACAAACCTGGACGCTAATTGGCGAAGTGCGAAAGAGGTTGTAGAGTTTAACAACCTGTTTTTTAGGGATATATTAGCCGAAGAAACAAGCGCCGACAAGGAGGTTTCATCGCCCTCAACACCCAAAGATTATACACTTGTATACCAAGAGAGTTACGTAAAACAATTAGCCCAAAGAGCCGAGCACGGGTATGTATCCATACTGGACCTCTCGGACAAACTATGTAGTAAGGACAACGAGGAAGCTGAGCAAAAAAAAATAACCGCTCAGGAGGAGAAGAATGCCTATAACGAACTTGTTCGCCAAAGCCTACGCAACCGCTTAGATGACCTTGCCTCCCGAGGTTACCAGCCGAAAGATATAGCAATACTAACACGCAAGGGAGCCGAGGCTACACTAATAGCATCCATGCTAACCGGCTTTGCACAGGACGCACCTCCTGAAAAGAAAGCGAACTATAATTTTCATACCGACGAAGCCCTTATCATCTCTCGTTCCGACTATGTTCAGCTCCTCGTATTATCTTTACGACTATTAGCCGAGCCGTATACCCCAAGCATAATAGAGGGAATTAGGGTAATATACCAACGACTAAAGGAACTGTACCCGCATTGCTTCCGCCCTAACAGTGATACCAACGATTTTATAAACAAAATACAAGGGTTACCAGCTCACGGACTCAGCCTATATGAGGCAGTAACAGAAACGATTAGGATATTAGGAGAAATACCGGAGGAAGAGGAGATATACATAAACGGCTTCTTGGACCTAATTACCGAATTCTCGTCCCGAAACACCTCCATATACTCCAAGTTCATATCTTGGTGGGAGAATGTGGGAAAAATGCGTAGCGTTATCATGGCGGACGACGTCCTAAACGCTATTACTATTATCACCATACACAAATCCAAGGGGTTGGAGTACCCTGTTGTTATACTCCCGTTCTGTAACTGGAGCCTTAAACGGAACATACGCGGCGGTTGGCGAGATATTTTTGTGTTCGATATCCCGCCAAGCATTGCTATACCTAATTTCCCGTCCCAACTTTTTATACCTGGTCAAGAAAAAATTATTCGGGAAAGCCATTTTAGTTCTCAGCTCCAGGAGTTGGACCATGCCGAGTACCTTGATAGTCTTAACCTCCTATATGTAGCTTTTACCCGAGCCGCTTTGGAGTTGCACGTTTTCATTCAGTCCGACACCACTAAAAGCAACAAACCCGCCCTACCTCATAATGATGTTAGCCAATTGGTAAAGTCCAGAATTAGCAAATTACCAGCTTTGCCACAACACAACAGCGAGTTTGCATACGAATACGGGGAAGCAACCTCCGCTCCCCTTCGTCACGAAACAACCGCCCTAACATTATCCTCGGGAAGGTTATGCTTAAGAGATGACTGTGCGCACCTTTCCTTAGACACCTCCGATAACCTATTCTATTCCGCCAAACAGCAAGAGCGGCAACACGGTATTATTATGCATAATATTTTATCGCGCATAATTGACGCTGCCGATGCTTATAAAGTAATTAACAAATACAAAGAAAGGGATGAGGCCTACCGCAAAGTAGCAGAGGAATTAGAAGAACGCTGGAGTAATGTGTTAGCCTCGCCCATAACGGCACCGTGGTTTAACAGTAACCAGTACCAGATACTTGTGGAACGCCCTATATTTTATGGGGGACAAGTTATTCGCCCAGACCGTGTAATGATATCGGCCAACAATGATGAGGCTATTGTTGTAGATTATAAATTTGGGCAAGAGAACCCTACCAAATATACCCGACAAATACAACAATATATGAAGGCAATAAAGGATTGCGGTATTGCCAAAAGAGTAAAAGGATACTTGTGGTACGACCTAACCCTTTCGCCACAAGAAATACAGTACCCTTAAAGCCCCCTTAGGATATATGACCCAAGCACTTTTAGGTTTAACCTTGTCCGAACTGGAGCAAGTTGCCAAACAATACAACCAACCCAAATTCCGAGCAAAACAATTAGCCTTTTGGCTCTATCAGCGGCGAGCCACCACTTTTCAAGAGATGACCAACTTGCCAGGAAACTTTCGGGACGCACTCTCAAAGGACTATGTTATAGGAAGGTCTCAACTTATTGAATGCCAAAAATCCAAGGACGGCACGGAAAAGTACCTGTTCCAAACCTTCAATAACCAAAACAAAAGCATTGAAACGGTATATATTCCAGAAGGAGATAGGGCTACGCTTTGCATATCATCGCAAGTAGGGTGCAAAATGGGCTGCACCTTTTGCATGACGGGACGTATGGGCTTCATGGCTCAACTCCTTGCCATGGATATTATTAACCAAGTACTTAGCTGCCCACACTACGAGAAACTTACCAATATTGTTTTTATGGGGATGGGAGAACCATTGGATAACTATACCGAAGTGGCTAAGGTTATTGATATCCTTACAGCCGAATGGGGACTTGCATGGAGCCCTAAACGTATTACCGTCAGCACCGTAGGCCCCAGAAGAGGGCTGGAAAAATTTCTGCAAGAACAAAAGGTGCATTTGGCCATTAGTATCCATACCCCCTTTCCACAAGAACGCCTCACACTTATGCCTGTACAAAAGGCGTTCCCCATAGAAGAAATTATTGAAACACTCCAGCAATACGACTTCTCTCACCAACGCCGGTTGTCGTTTGAATACATCTTATTCCAAGGTGTTAACGACTCCTTTCGGCACGCTCTGGCATTAGTGCGGCTACTCAAGCCACTGGACTGCCGTGTCAACTTAATTAAATACCACGCACTCCCTAACTCTAACCTCCAAGCCCCAGCTCCCGAACGCATTCAACACTTTGAAGAGTACCTAAACAATCACGGGCTACGTTGCACTACCCGACGCTCCAGGGGCGAGGATATTTTTGCGGCATGTGGGATGCTTTCCACCCTTAAGTCTTAAATGCTATATGCGTAAAGTAAAGTCGCTCACCGAAGGGAAAATAGGAAAACACCTTATTTCCTTAGCGTTGCCTATTTTAGGCAGTTCCTTCGTGCAAATGATTTACAATTTTACCGATATGGCATGGCTTGGCCGCATTAACAACCAAGCCGCTGCTGCTGTTGGTGCAGTATCTCTTTTCGCTTGGCTTGCCAACTCCTTCTTTTTAATTACTAAGGTGGGAAGCGAAGTGTCCGTAGCTCATGCTATTGGGAAAAAGGACCAAGCAGAAGGTGCAACCTTTGCCTCACAATCGTCCAGCCTTGCACTATTACTGGGTATTGGGGTAGCTCTGCTATTTATTTTTGCGGCCCCGTTATTGCTTTCGGTATACAGTTTGGAAAGCCATATAGCCCACCTCTCTGTCAGCTATATGAACATTATTGGATTAGGTATACCGCTTATTGCTTGCAGTGCATCATTCACTGGCACATACAATGCAATTGGGCATAGCCGTGTACCTTTCATCATTAGTAGCATAGGGCTTGTTGCCAATATGATTTTGGACCCCTTGTTTATTTTTGTCTTTAACTGGGGCGTCCAGGGAGCGGGAGCCGCTACGGTAGTTTCGCAAACCATTGTATACCTACTATTCCTCCGGCAAATAAAGGTTAAGGATAAAATCCTCAACAACTTTTCTATTTTACAGCCTTTGCAGTCCACCTTCGTGTCGCGCCTACTATACATTGGTGTCCCCGTAGCCCTCCTGAACTGTTGCTTTGCCATTATCAACATGCTTATGGGACGAATAGCCTCGCAACAAAATGGACATATCGGGTTGTTAACACTTACCACTGGTGGACAGCTCGAGGGCATCACATGGTATACCGCACAAGGCTTTGCAACTGCGCTCAGTGCCTTTGTTTCGCAAAACTACGGGGGGAATAGGACCGATAGGGTTATCAAAGCCGTCCAATACACCTTACGTATAGGCATAGCCTTTGGGGTTGCCTCTACCCTATTCTACTACTTTGGCGGTAAATTCTTGTTTCAGCTTATTGTGCCAGATGCCAAGGCCTATCTTGCTGGGGCGGACTACCTACGCATCAATGCATACTCCCAACTATTTATGATGATGGAACTATGCTCCCAAGGCCTATTTTATGGGCTACGTAAGAGTCATATCCCTGCGGTTATTAGTATTGGAGGGAATATCCTCCGTTTAATATTGGCTTATGTTGTACTCGCTATAAGCCCAGGAATCCTTACCTTGTGGTGGATTATCTCTGTATCCACCATGCTTAAAGGAGCAATAGCGCTCGGGTTTCTTACCCATCAAACACACAAGTTACAACAGCAATAGCACAATACAACAGCCAGCACTGGCGTTGTTGTAAGTAAGGGAAGGCCTCAAAACTCATATCTTGAAGCCTACCCTTTTTATTTATCCCCTAACAGATAGCATTGCAAAATGCACAAAACATTAAAGCCCTCTGCTCCTATTACAAGACCAGAGGGCTTTCCTATTATCAACCTTTCTTAAGAGGTACCTGGCGGAATCGAACCGCCGTATACGGTTTTGCAGACCGGTGCCTAACCACTCGGCCAAGGTACCATTGTTACACAAAGAA
>JAEWGA010000053.1 GCA_023388555.1 Bacteroidota bacterium
AGCGTTGGTAGAAGAACTAAAACAACACAACTTTTTAAAGCCCCACTAAGCCACTTTAACAACAATATATAAGCAACAAGCGTGTGTGCCGGGAGTGTTTTGTTATGCAACCCCATGGCACACACGCTGTTATTATAGAGGTATGGTATACAATCCCATCCAAGGGAGCCTACAAGCTAATATCCTCCCACCCTGCCCTCCTTTACACCCTTGTATTAAATTGCTATGTATACCCCAACCTCATACTTTTATTCTGTGGTTAGGGCAAAAATGGTTATCTTTGACCACTTAAAAGAAGCCCCAGAGCAAAACCTCCACAACAAGGAATAGCCCACTTTGGCTACTTTTGTACATACACCTTATAATGCAATGAAGCAACCCAAGCGTAGCCCTGGATTTTTACATACCCGAATAATAAGTACCGTTAGCATAGCTATGGTACTTTTCCTGATAGGAGTTATCACCCTTCTCGGGCTTATTGGACACTCCTTACAGGAGTTTGTGCGCGAACAATTTACTTTCTCCGTAAGCCTGCCGGCCGAGAGCTCGCCAGCCGATATCAAAAGAGTTGGCGATGAACTACGCGCCCAACCTTTTGTTAAAGAAATCACCTTCCACTCCAAGGAAGAAGCCCTGCAAAGCATTATAGCCGAGTTAGGCGAAAACCCCGAAGATGTGGTGGGCTGGAACCCGCTTCAACCTTCGTACGAAGTAACTGTAAAGTCGGGCTACATAGCCTCGCCCGATAGCTTAGCGCAGGTAGAAAAAACGCTACGCAAATATGCCGTAGCGGACCAGTTGGGGTACAAGCAGGACCTCATTAAACGCCTTAACCACAACCTGCGTACTGCCACCATTGTTATGATTGGTATTGCCCTTGTGCTACTTACCATTTCCGTTGTACTCATCCACAACACCATACGCCTGCTTATTTACTCCAAACGTTTCCTTATTTACTCTATGCGTTTGGTAGGGGCTACCCACGGATTTATCCGCCGACCCTTTGTGGCGCAAGGTGTTTTTAGTGGCTTCTTTGCCGCCCTTATAGCGTTGGCATTTTTAGCGTGGCTATGGGTATACCTATTGCAAAACTACCCCTATATGCATACCGTGCTCACCCTCCCTGTGGCAGGAATTGTAGCAGGTGTAGTGGTGGTGTTGGGTGTTATTATTGCCCTGTTTTCCTCGGTTGTAGCAGTAAATAAATACCTCAACATGAATATTAACAAACTCTATCGCGTTTAACCGTTTCGTATATGAATAGCTCCCCAACCGAACCCCAAAAGTCCTTTCGGGTTTATACCTTCGGACGCACCAACCTATACATCCTTTTGGCATCCCTTGCCGTTATTGTTATTGGCTATATCCTAATGGCGGGTGGCACCTCGCCGGACGGGGTTAGCTTTAACCAAGAGGTGTTTTCGGTACGCCGCATATCGGTAGCCCCCATACTCCTAACCTTGGGTTACTTTGGAGTTTTGGGTGCCATTTTTTACAAACCACGGAACAAGAGGAAAGCCTAACACAGCATGACGCTACTCCAATCCTTTATTTTGGCTGTGGTGGAGGGGCTTACCGAGTTCCTTCCCGTTTCCAGCACCGGGCACCTCATCCTCTCCGAGTCGTTACTACGAATGCCCAGTACGGAATACGTGAAAGCCTTCACCGTAATGATACAGTTAGGGGCCATCCTCTCGGTGGTGGTGCTCTACTTCCGTAAGTTTTTCCAGTTTAACCTTCCGCCCGAACTGGCAACAGCCCCCTTGTGGCGACAGTGGATAGGCCGCTTCCGCTTTTACGGAAAGCTGGCGTGGGGCTGTGTGCCTGCCGTTATCTTGGGGTTGTTGTTTAACGACTGGGTGGACGAGCTTTTAGGGTCGGTATGGGTTATTGCCATCGACCTTATTATAGGTGGGGTGTTCATGCTGTTCATAGACCGCTGGATAGGCAACAACACGCAAGAAAAGGTAACCTACCGCAATGCTTTCATGGTGGGGCTATACCAGTGCTTGGCTATATTCTTACCCGGAATGTCGCGCTCCATGTGCAGTATTGTTGGCGGTATGGCACAAGGGTTAACGCGCCGTACAGCTGCCGAGTTCTCCTTCTTCTTGGCTGTGCCAACAATGGTGGGAGCAACGCTATTAAAGGCATACAAGCTGTACAAAACAGGCGGGGCAGAAATCTTTTACCAAAATATGGATACCCTTATTGTGGGTAATGTGGTGTCGTTTGTGGTAGCACTAATTGCCATAAAATGCTTTATATCCTACCTTTCCAAACATGGGTTTAGGGTGTTTGGCATTTACCGTATTGTTGTGGGGATAATTACCATTGCCCTTATTTTGGGCGGATATAATATGAGTATGGTATGAACAGCAACAACGAAAAGCTAAACCCTTTTCAGGAAGGCGTAGTGCTTGCTGTGGACAAACCGCTGGGCTGGACCTCCTTCGACGTAGTGAACAAGTTCCGCTACCGTTTGTGTAAGGCCCTGCAAGTGCGTAAATTTAAGGTGGGGCATGCAGGTACCCTGGACCCACTTGCCACAGGCGTTGTGGTGTTGTGTACTGGCCGTGCCACCAAACAAATAGAGGCCTTACAGGCAAGCAAGAAAACCTATATCACCACCCTGAAGTTGGGCGAAACAACACCTTCGTTCGACTTGGAGACGGAGGTGGACAAAACCTACCCCACCCACCACCTTACCGAAGAGCTTATACGCCATACACTAACCTCCTTTGTAGGAGAACAACTACAAGTACCGCCCTCCTTTTCGGCATGTAAAGTGGATGGCCAGCGTGCTTACGAACAGGCCCGAAAAGGGTTAGAGGTTACCTTGGCAGCCAAACCCATTACCATCTACTCCGTTCGGCTCCTCTGCTGCCAGCTCCCCTACATCCAGGTGGAAATAGAGTGTGGGAAAGGAACCTACATCCGGGCTTTTGCTCGTGACTTAGGGGAACGGCTTAACTGTGGTGCACACCTCACGGAATTAAGGCGTACACAGTCCGGCAACTATTCGGTAAACAACGCCATAACACCAGACCACTTTGAGGATTTCATAAAGCAAACCCTTGAAACAGCAACAACGAAATAAGAACTTAAACTATATATACGCTCTTGACCGATGAAATTATCCAACTTCAACTTTCAGCTTCCAAAAGAGTTAGTGGCACAACACCCGGCACGCTTCCGCGACGAGTCGCGCATGCTGGTACTACACGCTAAAACAGGCGAAATAGAGCACCGCCAGTTTAAAGACATCATTGAATACTTTGGGAAAGATGACGTATTTGTGTTTAACGACACCAAGGTGTTCCCAGCCCGACTGTATGGCAACAAGGAAAAAACCAATGCCCGTATAGAAGTTTTCTTACTACGAGAACTTAAACCCGAACAACTGTTGTGGGACGTACTGGTAGACCCCGCACGTAAAATACGTATTGGAAACAAACTCTTCTTCGACGACGATGAACGTATAGTAGCAGAGGTGATAGACAATACCACCTCGAGAGGACGAACCTTGCGCTTTTTGTATGATGGCACGCACGACGAATTCCAGAAAGCCCTGTACGCGTTAGGCGAAACACCACTACCTAAATATATAGAACGTGAAGTAACGCCCGACGACGCCGAACGCTACCAAACCATTTACGCACGTAACGAGGGGGCTGTAGTGGCTCCCGCTGCTGGCCTCCACTTTAGTAGGGAGCTGATGAAAAGGTTAGAGATACAGGATGTACACTTTGCCTTCCTTACCCTGCACACAGGACTTACCGCCTACCGGGATATTGATGTGGACGACCTAAGCAAATACAAAATGGGATCGGAAGAAATGTCTGTGGAACAAGCCTGTTGCGATACCGTAAACGCAAGTATAAAAGCCGGACGAAAGGTGGTTGCAGTAGGCACCTCCTCCCTAAAGGCTTTGGAAACCTGCGTTAGCACCGACGGGCAAATTAAGGAGTATACCGGCTGGACAGGTAAGTTTATTTTCCCACCTTACGACTTCCATATTGGCGACGCCCTAATAACCAACTTCCATGAGCCTTATTCGTCGTTGCTAATGATGACTGCCGCCTTTGGAAACTACGAAAAGGTGATGAATGCCTATAAAGTAGCCGTGGAGGAGAAATACCATTTTGGTGCCTACGGCGACGCTATGCTCATTCTCCGTTAGTTTTATGGCTACCGTTTTACTTGCCTTAGGCTCCAACTTGGGCGATACCGCTGCCAATATAGAGCGTATGGTGGAACTTATAAGCCAACATGTGGGTAGGGTTACAGCACAATCCCGCACGCACAGCACAGCCCCCGTTGGCTTCAGCTCCCCCAACAGGTTTAGCAACGCCGCCGTGGCAGTGGAAACAACACTACCCTGGCAACAAGTTCTGTACCGAACACAACGCATAGAGCAGATGCTGGGGCGAACACACAAAAACGATGGCTCGGGATATAAGGACCGAACGGCAGATATCGACATAGTTTTGTTTGAGGACTTGGTGATTAACAACGATGGATGCCAAATACCACACCCACGGTTTAGAGAACGGGAGTTTGTGTTGGCCCCACTGTGCGAAGTAGCCCCTAATGCTACCGACCCCACCTCGGGCAAAACCATTAGGGAACTGTTACAAACCCTTAGGCAAAAGCTTTAACCATGGCACGCATCCTTGCCCTTGACGTGGGCCGAAAACGAACTGGCGTTGCCGTTACGGACCCCCTACAAATAGTACCTGGCGGCTTGGGTTACTTCCCCACAGCCGAGATACCCCAACGTGTTGCCCAGTACTGCGAAAAGGAACAGGTGGAACGTATCATTGTTGGGCTTCCTCGGCAAGCAAATAACGCCCCCTCGGAAAGTGAGCAGTACATACAGCCCCTTATTAGGAGCCTACAAAAAAAACTCCCCCACCTCACCATTGAGCGTTACGATGAACGTTACACCACCGTAATGGCACACCAAGCCATGCTACAAGGGGGAATGAAAAAGATGAAACGCCGTGAAAAAGGCATTGCCGATGAAATAAGTGCCGTTATTATTTTACAAGGTTACTTGGAAAGCCGACAGTACCAACAGCGGTTTGAAATACCTAAACCCTAATAACAATACCATTATGATACTACCTATATACACCTACGGGTCCGCCGTATTACGGCAACCCACACAAGAAATAACAGCGGACTACCCTGGCTTGCAGGAACTTATTGCCAATATGTTTGAAACCATGTACGAAGCCGAGGGGATAGGGTTGGCAGCACCGCAAATAGGGAAAGCCATCCGTTTATTGGTTATTGATGCCGACCCGCTGAAAGAGGACTACCCCGAATGTAAGGGCTTTAAACAGGTTTTTATTAACCCCGAAATAGTAGAGGCTAACCAAGAGGAGGCCTCGTTGCCCGAGGGGTGCCTGAGCATACCTGGCATTAACGAAAAAGTATTACGCCCCACCCAAGTAACAGTAAGGTTTTACGACGAAACCTTTAAGCAGCATACCAAAACCTATACAGGCTTTGCGGCTCGGGTACTGCAACACGAGGTGGACCACATTTTACAAACGCTTTTTACGGACCGTATATCGCCGCTACGTAAGCGAATGATTAAGTCCAAACTACAAAAGATGTCCAAAGGGCAGGTAAGCGCCCACTACCCCACAGTATTGCGCCCGTAACACTTCCGTGAAGATGCTCCAACGTAGCCTGCTGACATTCCTTACCGCCTTGCTCCTTGCCACCCCGGCATGGGCGCAAATAGATACCGACCGTGTAATTACCATCGGGCGGAACGCTATGTTTTTTAAGGACTACGTTTTGGCCATCCAGTACTTCTCTACCGCCATTAGGGTGGCACCACAACGCGCCGAACCCTACTACTACCGAGCAGCAGCCAAATTCCAACTGGACGACTACTTTGGAACCGAAGCGGACTGCGACTCGTGCATACAGCGGAACCGCTACATTTACCGGGCCTACTTTCTGCGAGCCCTCGCACGACAGTCGTTAGGCAAGGATAGTTTGGCATTACAGGACTACCAAGTGGTGCTACACGATAACCCCGACGACCAAGGGGCACTACACAATGCAGCATTGCTCTATATCCAACAACAGGACACCATAGCCGCCCGGCATGTGCTGAACAGGTTGCAACGCTTTTACCCTAACTATGCTCCGGCCTATGTGATAGATGGCGGGCTATCCCTCCAACAAAAGGATACCGTACAGGCTATACACCTCTTTGAAAAAGGATTAACACTAAACCCGTCCTCCGTTGCACCCTATTTATCGCTCGCCAACATAGCCTACGAACGCAAAGCTTACAGCAAGGCAGAAGAGTACCTAAACAACGCCCTGCAAAAAGAGCCAGAAAACGCACAACTGTATACCTTCCGGGGATTGGTAAACTATAAAAACAACAATCTGCGGGGTGCTATGCAGGACTACTCTACAGCTATAAATATAGAGCCTAACAACCTTAATGCTTTATATAATAGGGCGTTACTACGAACACAAGTGGGAGCTTACGACCCCGCCGTGCAGGACTTCTCGCACGTGTTACTGCACGACCCCTCCAACGCCTTTGCACGTTACAACCGTGCTTTGTTGGATAACCAGCAGGGGCGACCAGAACGTGCCGTGAGCGACTTGGACAGCATCATAGCCCGATACCCCTCCTTCTACCCCGCCTACCTTGAACGCGCCAAAGCAAAACGAGCCTTAGGCAAAACGCACGAAGCAAACAAAGACCTGTATAAGGCTTACGCAATGTGGGAAAACCCTTCGGCCCGCCCCAAAAAAAACGCCAACAACAAAACAGAAACAGATAATAAGGAGGAGAACAAGGGTACTCGCGAAGAACGCGACAAAAACATACAAAAGTTCCAACTGTTAGTGGCCGACAACAGCACCAAGGGGTACGCAGATATGTACCGCGAAAATTCCCCAATACGAGGACGGGTGCAGGACCAAAAAGTAAACATATCTCCCGAGCCACTCTATACCCTCACCTACTACACCTCTAACGAGTTAGGACTCACCGCCCTCCCTCACCAGTATGTGGATACCCTTGCGTTGCCTAACCTGCCCTATTTGGCAGAGCTATCCAGCCACGTACCAACCCTTGTAGCTCCCATAGCACAAACGCACCAGCAAAGGGTGCAGCAAGAGGTGGATAGCAAAGCCTCGTGGCCCTACCTTATGGACCTGATGACCTTGCGCGATATTGACAAAGCAATAACCGTAGCAGAACAATTGTTACAGGCAGATACGGTAGCAGCAAGCATACACTTTGCTTTAGGATGTTGCCATGTGTGGAAATATAATACTGCACGTGCTAACCAAGAACAACCCACCAAAACAGAGGCATTGGTACAACGGAAGCAGTTGGACGATGCTCGCACCCACTTCGAAGCTGTGCTGAAAAAACACCCCCAGTACTTCCCCGCATTGTTTAACCTTGCCTACATTTACTACCTGAAAGGCGATTACCAAACGGCAGAGCAATTGCTATCCCAATGCCTTACCCTTCGTACCGACCGGGGAGAAGTGTACTACAACCGCGCCCTTTGTAACTATGCATTAGGGAAAAAGAATATGGGCGATAAGGATATGAGCACAGCAGGTGCATTGGGCTTATACAAAGCTTACTCGGTAATAAAACGTATGCAATAAGTGGTAAAGGGGAGTAGCCGCCCAGGCATAGCATTACTCCTAAGCTAAATTTACCCCTCCCTTTGGGTTGGAAGCAAAGCCTTTTCGCCTTATTGCAAGGGCACAACAAACACACAAACTGTTGATTCACAGCGATTTACCCCCCCGAATTGAAAATGCAATATATTTGATGTATCTTTGCATTCGTTTTTATTGCGGTAATTGCACCGCGGCAATTGTATTACTAACCCATTCTGCACAAAGCACGTATGTTATACTTCCGAAAACTTTATGCTTCGGCAGCGTTCTTTGCCCTCTTGTTGGGTGCGTTCTCTGCCTGTATGGAGGTGGATGTTGTGTCGCCTATTGGACGAACAGGCGCGGTTGGCGACCAAGGCTTGTCGGACCTGGAGCTGTGGCAACAGGGCGTCCGTAGTGGCGAAATACCTGGCGACCCCAACCACCTCACTGTAACAGACTTTTTCCTATACCTGCAGTCGTTGGATACCGAAACAGGACCTACCGGAACCCCAGGGCAACCAGGGCGCAGCGCCTACGAGGTATGGAAAGAGGCGGTAGGGAAAGGGATGATAGATGACCCTCACCACCCTGGACAAAAGTGGCCGGCTACCGACAACGATATTCCCAGCTACTGGCGCTACCTTTCGGGCAGCCAAGGAGCAAACGGTGCCACCCCAAAAATTGGAAAGGATGGCTATTGGTATATTGGAGGTGAAACTACAGGCATAAAGGCAACAGGCGAAGAGGGCGAACCAGGCGATGTAGCCGTTCCCCCCACTATCACCGTGCAAGATGGCATCCTATACATCGATGGCACCCCCACACAAGTATCGGTAAAGCCTACAGCAGGAAAAAATGGGAAAGATGGGAAATCCCATACACTGGACATAGACCCTACAACTGGAAACTGGCTGATAAACAATGAGGACTCCGGCATCTCCGCCAAAGGGCCAGATGGCCACTCCCCCGTAGTTACCATTAACCGCCAAACTGGAGAATGGGAAATAGACGGCGTGCCCACCGGAAAAACCGCCTTCGGGCAAACAGTAGACCAGGGCGTTCAAGGAGATCCCGGGAAAACGGCATACGAAGTTTGGAAAGAAAAGGTTATTGCTGGTAAAATGCCCGACCCCTACGACCCCGAAGGCGGAATGTGGCCAACAGATATGACCTCAACCACCTCTTTTTGGGAATACCTATCGGGAGGTACAAAATACACTGTAGTAGCAGTTCCGCCGCATGCCTATTACCCCACCGAACAAATTGACCGCTTAGATGGCTCTACCACGTTTGTTGTGCAGGACTATAGGGGTAACAACATTTCGGATCGTGCGACTATAACCAACATATCCTTGGTGCACCCCGACCATGAATACAGCAGCGTACCAGGTGAAAACGGAATACCTATGACCCATATACGGGTCCCCCGAAAAGACCTTACCGACGAAAAGCCGAGGGAAGAGCGTGTAATACGACCTAAAATTAAAGTAAAAGGGAAAAGCAAGGTGTTTGCCTCCCAAAAGGTGGTGACCATGCCAAACCTTATTAAAATACGTGTTCGGATTGTAGATACAATATATCCGCATATATCAAGAAACGCTCCATATCCTTATCTTACAGGATCTTGGCATACCGATTTCCCCCATGAGTACATGGGTTATATAAATTTCCGGTTCTTAGAAGAGTACTGCGTTGATGGCGTATGGAAGCCTATGCCCAATACGCTTTTATTAACCCGAACTTGGTTGGTGAAAGGTAAGCCCAAACCCGATTACGAAATTACCAAAGACCCGGAGCGTAGCCGCTATTTCCCAAAGATCGGACACTGGGATTACCCCTCATTGGCTATTACAAATTTCATCACCTACCGTCCCGTTCGCCTAACAGATGAAATGATTAAAGCGCACGAGTTGGGCAATGACTTACAAAAAGGTGCTTTAGACCACTATTATTGGGACAAAAGAGGAGATGACAAGTGGAACCACCTGATGCTGGTATTTGGAGATGGCGACAGTGCCAGAAAAGCTCTTAAACTTCCAAGTGGAGGATACTCCAATGATGTAGTTGATTTTGGGGACATGTACGTTTTCCCCGACCTCATGTTTCTGCCACCAGCAGAATTGGCGCCTGGGCTGGACACCGCCAACAACAAAGTGTATATTGACACCGCCACAGAAGCCGGAAAACCCATTTTGTGGGGTGAGTTCGACAAAACCCCTCCAGCAGGATACTATAACATAACGTCTGGAGATGGGGACAAAAACTACGACAACTACAGGTACGAACGTACCGAAGAAAATGGCTTAGGGATTTGGAGACCCAAAGGCGGAATGTCACCTTACAACGGAGGGGCGGTAGGGCGTATGTTCATCCGAGCATTTAACTACACCCCCAAACAAGAGCCACAAAATAAGTCACAACAGGGGTATATGACAGGGAACTTATACGTAACAGAACCCATCTATAATCCTACCGATGAAAAGGCCCAACCCTTTAGGACCAACTTCTACATTAAGGGAGTTCAAGACCAAATGTTCATCTCTGCCAATTTTGTTTATTATGATAGGGGCAATCGCTCTCTTGGTACACCGCTAAGACACTACTACGGGACTATTCGCTACCAATTGGTACACGACACCACGGATCAGAAGTGGTACTTGGTGAATTTCTGGAACACTACTGAAAAATGGGAGTTGACAGAAAAAACATGGCCTGGTATGGACTATTGGTGGGGTGAAAAAGATGAAAATGGTAGCCCCCGATTTTAAATTATAACAAGAAGCTATGCAAACTAAATACATCAGAACATTCATCGTAGGGCTACTCCTTGCATTTGTTGCCTGCTCGCCCAAAGGTAGCAATGTGATTATGCCCGAAGGTCCCGAAGGTCCCGAAGGACCTGTCGGGAAATCGGCATACGAAGTGTGGCGCGACTCCTTATTAGGTGGTAAAATTGCCAACTGGGACACCTCCCACAACGACCTTGCCAACTACGCTAAATACCTGCTTGCCAACCGTTCCACAAACGGTGGTAATGGCAAGGCTGGCGAAAGCGCTTACGAAATGTGGAAGCGAATGGTTACCGCTGGCGAAGTGGACAACCCCTTTGTACTCAACGAAAAATGGAATGACCAGGAAACTCAAATGTCCGACTTTTGGCGTTTCCTGACTGGCGCTAAGGGCGAAAACGGCGGTATCCCCCGCATAGAAGGTGGCTATTGGTTTATTGGCAACACCCCCCTTACCATAAATGGTGAAAAGGTGAAGGCGCAAGGCAGTAAAGGGAAACCTGGGGCAGCAGCACAGCCTCCGGTATTAGGTATTGACGCCGAGGGTAACTGGACGATAAACAACACCCCACTGCTGGATGCCAACAATAGCCCCATTAAGGCAACAGCCCCCAAAGGGAAAGATGGTGCCGATGGGAGTGTACCTACCGTTTCGGTCGACTCCAACGGCAACTGGGTTATCACCTACCCCAATGGAAAAAAAACAGTTACCAGCACACCTGCCAAAGGCCAAAAGGGGAATGATGTGGTAATAACCATAGACCCCAACACGCACCATTGGATAATAACGCAAGGAGGTGTGGTTACCGATACTGGAATTTCCGCCTTTGGTGCAGAAGCTTCAAAGGGGATTCAAGGCGTATCGGGAGATGAAGTCCAATCCATTTATGACCTCTGGAAATCGGAAGTTGAGAAAGGACTTGTACCAGCCCCCAACAAAAGCAGTGGGGCTTGGGAGAAAACCCTATCTTCTCCAACAGATTTTTGGTATTTCATCTCCTCCTACAAAACCGATGAAGATAAACAGGTAGCCCCCATATACTCCATTGCACCGCTACCTATTCTGCCCATACTCAACGATTACCCAGAATATGTCTCCCGTAAAACAGGGAAAGCTACTTTTCAGGTGTACAAAAATGGGGAACCAGTAGGGGCAGGATTCCAAATATCCGAGGTGCCTTTCCTATTCGAGAGTTGGGATGCCAAAGAGCCTGTAATGCAAGGCTCTACACTAACGTTTACCACCGATGATAAGGGGCAGTTCACCATAGACAACATGAATCTGCCCAAATATGGTGCTTTTACCAACACACCAGGAGGATACGCCAACTCCCTTTCAGACCTGGCAGACCTTATTATAACGGGTCCCACCAACATCAAGCTTGGACTCGCATCACACTATACGAGAGAGCTGCCTATATATGTGCAACCCTACATTACAGACCCAACCGATGGTAGTAAGAAAAGGGTGGATGCCATGTTAATACCTTATAGGGCAACTATACATATCACCATTGAGCGTGCAATGTACATTAGTACCGACAAAGATTACCCCAATGTTTCTTTTAATGTACAAATCCGAAGGGAAAGGGGGGATGGACGTTATCTACCCAACCCGCAACCCATGGAAGAGGGGGCGCAAAACTACCAAGACTACTTTGAGGTTTTTGTAATTAAAGACCCCGATGAATTAAGTACATGGGAAAACCTGATAACAACAGGGATAGACCCCTCCATACCTACCAGAAGCAAATTCTACTACAAAGGATACCTGGCTAAGGACTCTATGATAACAAGGGCTTATGTACGCCGCCCTTATATCTTGCATGAGGACGAGAAGTCGGTTAGAGCAGAACTGTTGCCCAAACTGCTGGATTTTGTCAACCAAGTATATGCCTACAAAACGGAGGAGAATGCCCCAGCCGTCTACGTGTCTGTTGCCACACAAGAGGAGTATGGCAGAAGATGGGTAGCTTACCAAAAGGTGAAAATTCCCCCCATTTATCCAGCACCCAATTTCGACAAGAATAAGGTGTACTACGATGAAAGCAAAAAGGTGCTGTTTGGGTCATTAGATCAAGCCTCCTTCAAACCTTTCTTTCATACGGATGCACATCGTGCAATTGTAGGTGGCGATGATTATGTGAATTTCTTTTCATACAGCGATAAAAGCACCTCTAAAGGATTTAATGCTTTCCGCTGGGAACCTCGTAAAGACCGTGGCACAAATAACGGGAAACCTAATACTTATATACCGTTTAACACGAGGATTGCTTTTAAGGTAACCGCCCCAGATGGGCGTATAAGAACCTCCTACACGTTGGTAATAAGAGGTGACTACAATACGTACAATTTCCATTTTGTTATTGAAGATATAGAGCCGGAAAGCCTGATTCATATCCGTCCCGACATTGATGGAAAAGACTCGCAAGTCTGGCGAGGGCGAGATGCTTACATCTTGAAGAAAGAAAACGACACCTACAAGTTGGTATCGCCTCTTCACGTGGTGGATTCCGATAAGAGTACAGAGGTAACCGTACAAAAAGCGGAGTTTGAGTCCGACTGGCTAAAGAGTAAAAAAGATACCCCTAAACTAATTACTCAACCTTAACGAAGATGAAACGCAACAATATATATATAATGGTGATGGCGTTGGGGTGCCTGCTTGCTTCTTGCGCCCACGAAGTAGGCATCACCACCCCGGATGGTCCGAAGGGGAAACAAGGTCCTTCGTTGTACGAGATTTGGCTTACCGAACTTAAAGAAGGGAAGCACCCCAACTGGTCGGCAACAGCTACCACATTGGCCGACTACTTTAAGTTTATACATGCCCGAGACCTGAAGAACGCACCCACCACCAATGGGCAAAACGGTGCCGATGGCAAAAGTGCCTACGAAGAGTGGAAAGCCTACATTAAGCAGGGAGTGCCTAACCCTCATAACCCCAACGAGGAGTGGCCCAAGGATAAAGACTCTCGTGCTGCATACTACGACTACCTAACGGGTGCTACGGGCGAAACAGGACCGGTACCCCACATCGACCCCCAAACAGGAAACTGGTTTGTGGGAAAAACCGACACCAAAATAAAAGCCAAGGGCGAGAAAGGTGCTCCCGGCAACAAAACCGCAGCCCTAACACCTCCTACAGTAGAGGTGGAAAATGGTTACTGGAAAATCAACGGTACACTCACCAACGTGCGGGCCGTAGGCGAAAATGGTAAGGACGGCACAGATGCTACCAAGCCAACCATAAAAGTTACCGATGACGGTTTTTGGGAAATAAACGGTGAAAAACAGCAGATAAAAGCCACCGGCGAGGATGGCACAGTGCCTACCGGACCCGATGGCAAGATTGCCGTAGATGTTTCGGACAAAAACACATGGGTTATTGATGGCACGGACACCGGCATCACCATTTTTGGTGCCAAGGGGGCTAAGGGTGACGATGGCGACAACGGTAAAAGCGCTTACGAGATGTGGCAAGAGTACATTAAGGATGGCAATGCCGATAACCCTGCCGAGCCAGGGCAAAAATGGCCTGCTACAAAGAACACCGAAAGAGACTTTTGGGAATACATCTTGGGTTTCCGCAAATACAAGGAAAAGGTGTTTAAGTACGCCATTGTACCGGTATACTACAACCAAATAAAAGGGGAAATGGTGAACCCTGCCGATGGGTCGGTACTGTACCAGCTGTACAACCCGCAGGGAGTAGCTACCACGCAGGACATTCAAATAATGGCGATGCCTGGCATCCCCCGCAACCCCAACAACGAACCACTTGCCGTAACGGACCGAGAGGGGCGCTTTTTAATACCTGCCAGCAAGCTCCCCGTGAATAAGCCTTTGGCAGAGCGTACTGGTGCCGCAGAGCTGATACTCACCAATGGAGATGATGTAACCACCGCCAGCGGTGTTGTAGTACCCAACAAGGTGGATGCACGTGCAACGATACAAAGCGTTGAGCGCGTAGTGGTGAGCCAAGATCCCTTTGAGCAGTATCCCATACGCCAACTGGTTAAACTAAAGGTAGAGCGTAACCTTAACGACCAAGAAAGCAATAAAAACAGCTGGGAGGCTTATCCGCTATGGATTCCAGTACCATCGCACCCCACCTCCCCTGAGACTAAACAGGATACGGCCCCATCATTTGCCCCCTATTTGGACCCTACCTATGCCATTGAGCCAATTATGAACAAAGGGGTTATAACAGGTTACCAGCCGGTACTAAAAATCGCCCCCCTTGCCTTCGTCACAAATGAGGAGCCTGCAGCTCCACTGGAATACACCATTGTATTAGGCGATGAGTTAGGTGAGCTACCCGACTATGGGCAGACCTTGGAGGTACCGGAACGTGTGGAACAGATAACGATAACTCGTTCCGCTTGTGACCATGATAACTGGAAGATATTTGTGGATGAGAAAAAGGGATACATCTTTGGAGAGTTCGATATTACTCATACACTTGAAACCTATAAAGAGACCAATGCCCCCGAGTTTGAAACAGACGGTAATGTTTGGAGGATAAAGCATGAGCTTAGGGGGAATTACAACAACATTGAAGAGGACCGAAGGTTGTGTGTATATACTACCGATGACCCAAAGCGTAAGAACAACTTCGACCAGTTTATTTCGGACAAGAAACTAAGCGAGAATAAAGATGGGAAGATACGCTTTGCAGTACGCTTCAATCCGCCTAAAACAAAAACCGAAGCTACAGAAGTGCATATAGCCTTTTGGATTCGTAAGGTTACCGAAGCAAACGGGAAAAAGACAACTACCGTAACAACGGAGTATGCACCTGAGATAGGTAAACTAACCCGTAATACAAACGGAGTTTGGGAAATCCAGGACAGCCCCTTCTCCGAGATTCAGAAGAAGGAGTATCAGGATGGTGTGCTAACCGATCCCAACCTCGACTTAGAGACATTAAGCGACCCACAGCCTTAACATAGTAAATAACACAACGAAATATGAAAGCAAACAAGCTACTACTGGCCATGAGTGTTGCCCTGCTAAGTGGGGCAGCCCATGCGCAAGAAACTATCCCCATGACCACACTACAGCCCGCCCAACGTGCTACCCACTCTGGCGCATGGGAAATAGGTATTGGGGGCGGAATAGTCAATTGGAACCGTATTAGCTTCTCTGGCTTTAAAGCCAATACGGACTCCTACTTCCACAACTTTAAGGTAGACCAGGTGATGCCCGATGCCCACTTGTACATAGCCCGCGAGTTGTGTCCGTGGGCTTATGCCGATGTGCAGGCCAACTTAGCCTTTGCACCCAACGACCTTGCCGCTAAGGATGCCAAACTTGCGGACCGCTACCACTACCTGGCAATGGCTGGGCTGGGATTGCAATTGCGTTTTACTCCGCTGTTGGGTACAAAGTTCGTAGAGCCATACCTCCGCGTAGGGGTGAACTACCTTTACAAAAACTTCCTGACGGCCTACCACGGTAAGTTTGAAGGCGATACCACAGGTAAAGCCGAGTGGACAAGTAGGGACCTGTACAACAGTAAGGGAGCCCAAACGGATAAAACAAGGTTTGTACCCCTCTCCTTCGGTGCCGGCCTTAACGCTTGGTTCAGTAACCATGTTGGGCTTGGCTTACAGGGCGAATACCTGATGCCCATACAAAAGGGACTCCCCCGCTTTTTTGCTGGTACAGCCCGCGTGATGGTACGCTTAGGTGGAGAGGACAAACAGCCCGCCCCCGTGGTGCGCGAAGTACAAGTGCCTGTGGAAAAGATTGTAGAGAAAGTGGTGGAGAAAGAGGTGCCAGCACAGACTGCTACCAATGCTAAGGTCAGCGATTTGTGTCGCCTGCTGGATAACGTTCACTTCGACTTCGACAAGGACGAGATAACAGCCGAGTCGAACAAGACGCTCGATGAAATAGCAACCATTCTGATGGAAAACCAAGATACCCGCTGGCTTGTCACCGGTTACACCGATGCCCGCGGCAGCTGGAAGTACAACATAGAGCTTTCGCGCCGCCGTGCTAAACAGGTTTACGATGCCCTATTACAACGTGGCGTACCTGCCCATATGCTTAAATGGCGTGGTGTAGGTAAAGGAGCGGTGAGTATGCCTGCTTCCCAGAGCGATGTTATTCGTAAGGGCGACCGTAAGGTGCTGCTTGAGCGAGTAAGCAACATGGACTTCTGGAACGCTCTGCCTTAATAGGGCAAAGCACCTACCAATAAGCAATGCCCCAATAAAAGCATTGCTCAACCCCACAACTGCTGGCAACACCACACTATAATAGTAGGGCTAAACAAAAACAAGCCATTGCCTGCGGTTAAGTAAAATAGGTTGCACTGCGGTGCGCTACCCACAAGAGGGTGTGCCATAACTGTTTTGTACACAAAACGGCATGGCATACCCTCTTTTTTTTTGTGCCTAAGCCCCCTACCCGCTTTGGGAAAAGGAAGGATAGCTTTTGTTACTTGCAGTTTACCGTAACAGAAGAAAGTTATAACGAGAAGCTGTATACCCTTCTTTTCGGGGGAGGATGCCCCTGTTTAGGGTACATATAAGCGCAAAAAATGGCGTTTCTACCTAATTATAGGTATATAGAAGGTGCAAAAAGAGCCGTATCTTCGTAGTATGAGACTGACAGAGCTACATACCGGCGACAGAGCTATTATTACTGCGCTACATACCGAAGCCTCTTTTAAGAAGCGGCTAATGGAGATGGGATTTATTGTGGGGAACGAAATATTGGTAGTTAAGAATGCCCCTTTACACGACCCCGTGGAGTATCGGATTTTGAATTATAACGTATCGTTACGCCGGTCCGAGTCCAAGTTGATAGAGGTGGAACTTATTTATGAGTCGAAACGTTCGTCCGCAAATATTCAGCACGTTAGCTCACACCCCGAGGACTTACAACCTTACGCTACAAGGCAACACCAGGAGCGCACCATACGGGTTGCCTTTATAGGAAACCCCAACTGCGGCAAAACCTCGTTATTCAATGCAGCCAGTGGAGCACGAGAACATGTGGGAAACTACAGCGGTGTAACAGTAGATGCCAAAACGGCAACCTACAAACAAGGCGGCTACACCTTTGAGCTGATAGACCTGCCAGGTGCGTACTCCCTTTCCTGTTACAGTCCCGAAGAAAGCTTTATTGCAGAATACCTAACGGGCCGAAACGCACCAGACGTTATACTAAACGTAGTAGACGCCACCAACCTGCACCGGAACTTGTACATGACGGTACAGCTGATGGAAACAGGGTTGCCCATAGTAGTAGCACTGAATATGTTCGACGAATTGGAGCGCTACAAAATCCAGTTGGATGTTCCCTTTTTAGGGAAACTATTAGGATTACCGTTTTGCCCCACGGTGGGGCGCACAGGCTCGGGGCTTAAGCCACTGTTCGAGCATATCATAAAACTACACGAAAACCGGTCCGAGGTCCGACGCATCATAGACATCCGCTATAATGTAGACATAGAAGCAGCAATAGCTCAGGTATCGGAAGCGGTGGATAAGGTTCGTAACAACAACGACAACCTTTTTAGGGGTATCCGTTCGCGCTATATAGCCCTAAAACTATTGGAAGAGGATAAGGCTATACAAGAACAGCTAAAGAAACAATGCCCCAAAGCCGACTTCCTGCTAACCGCCGCCCGCTATGCACATGGCAATTACACCAAAGACCCCGCTGCCGACCTACAAACAACCATAACAGAAACAAGGTACGGCTTTGTGAGCGGAGCGCTAAGAGAAACAATGAAGCAGGCAACCTACTCGGGGAAAATGGACCGAAACCAACGCATCGACCATATATTAACCCACCCACTGTGGGGCTTGCCCATATTCTTTGGCCTCCTATACCTAATATTCCAAGCCACCTTTACGCTGGGAAGCTACCCCATGGAATGGATAGAGAGCGGCGTAACATGGCTGGGGGAACAGCTAAGCCAAATAATGCCCGCAGGTGCTTTGCACGACCTACTTATAGATGGCGTATTGGGCGGTGTTGGTGGCGTTATAGTATTTCTGCCGAACATTGTACTGCTGTACCTCTTTTTATCGCTCCTTGAGGATACAGGCTATATGGCACGAGGGGTATTCATCATGGATAAGCTAATGCACTTGGTAGGGCTACACGGCAAATCCTTTATCCCCTTAGTAATGGGGTTTGGTTGCAATGTTCCAGCAGTGATGTCCACCCGCATGATCGAGAGCCGTAACAGCCGAATGGTAACCATGTTGGTATTACCTTTCATGAGTTGTAGCGCACGCCTTCCGGTATACCTGTTGCTGGCTGGTGCATTCTTCCCGCAAAAGGCCGGACTAATACTTTTTGTGCTATATGTGGGAGGTATTGTGCTGGCAATACTTTCGGCATTAGCCCTAAAAAAATGGTTTTTTGCCTACGAAGACACCCCCTTTGTGATGGAGCTACCACCCTACCGCATACCAACCCCCATTAGCGTGTTATTACACATGTGGAGTAAAGCTAAGCAGTACCTGCACAAGATGGGGAGCATCATTTTGCTCGGCTCCATAGCAATATGGGCCTTGGGATACTTCCCGCGTAACGCAGAAGAGGAGTCGGAGCAATACCAACAAGAGCACTCTTACATAGGGCAGTTAGGCCATGCCATAGAACCTATAGTAGCACCATTGGGATACGACTGGAAAATGGGCGTTTCTTTACTATCGGGAGCCGCTGCCAAAGAAATTGTGGTAAGCACCATGGGCGTGCTATATGCGGCCGACTCCGAGGACGTGTCTGGGTTAGGACAAAAGCTCCGAACAGCAACCCGCCCCGACGGAACACCCCTATACGATCCCGTGGTGATATTCTCCTTTATGGTTTTTGTGCTGGTTTACTTCCCTTGTATTGCAACCTTGGTGGCTATAGGCCGGGAGTCTGGCTCCTACAAATGGGCACTCTTTTCTGCCCTATACACCATATTGCTGGCATGGTGCTTAGGGTTATTGGTTACACAAATAGGAAGACTCATCTTTTAGGCTTATGTGGCAAGATATCGTTGTTTACATCATCATAGCTTTCGTAGTAGGCATACTGGTACACAATGCCTACAAAATGCTAAAAAAAGAGAACGCCTCCGGCTGTAACGGCTGTACACATTGCTCCCCCAGGGATAAAAGGAATGGCAGTAAACCTTGCGCCTAACATTGTTTTTACCGGATATATACACGTCAAGTTGTATCTTTGGACCAAAGAAACAAACCATTGAACCTTCTATTCTGCACCTTTGGTATACGATATGAAACCCGAAAACCATAAAAGGAAGTCGCCCATAGCCTGGGTACCTACCGTTTATTTTGCCATGGGGTTGCCTATGGTACTGATCTCGGACGTTTCCTTGCTAATGTTTAAGGACTTAGGTATTGGCGATGCCCAAATAGCCTTTTGGAGTTCGTTGCTGGTTTTACCGTGGTCCCTAAAGCCTTTTTGGAGCCCCTTCATGGAAATTTTTGGTTCCAAAAAACAATACGTCATTTTCACGGAATTCATCTCGGCGGTGGCACTGGGGCTTATTGCTGCCTCGTTGGGGATGGACCTTTTCTTTGCAACCTCCATTGTCCTGATGCTGTTTATGGCCATCAGCGGTTCCGTTCACGACATAGCTGGCGATGGCACCTATATGCACTACCTGGACGACGTACAGCAAAGCCAATACATAGGTTGGCAAGGGGCTTTTTATAACCTTGCCAAAATATTGGCAAAGGGCGGGCTGGTATACCTTGTAGGCGTCCTCTCCAGCCATATTGGCATACTAAGGTCCTGGCAATTAGTAATGGTAATAGCTGGTGTACTTTTGGGGGGTGTTGGGTTCTACCACTTGCTCTCCTTACCAGGGAAAATGGAAAACTCTCAGAGCAAACCCCAATTCCAACAAGTACTGCAAGAATTGCTAAACGTTATTAGGACCTTCTTCCAGAAAAAACACATTTGGTACTACATGCTGTTTATTTTGCTGTACCGACTAACCGAAGGCTTGGCCACCAAGATAGCACCACTATTCCTAACAGCAGACCGTGCTGTGGGCGGACTGGGCATGACGAACGAACAGTACGGACTCATTTACGGCACAGGGGGTACAATAGCCTTCATTATAGGCTCAATTTTATCGGGCTACTACATCTCGCACTATGGGCTAAAACGGGTACTACTTTCGTTAGCACTAATCTTTAACATCCCCTTTGTAGTTTACTTCATGCTGGCCTACTACCTCCCCACCCAAATAGCCTACCCCACAGTTGGTATCATACTGGAGTTCTTTGGCTATGGGTTTGGCTTTGTAGGGATTAACCTATTCATGATGCAACAAGTAGCACCAGGGCCTCACCGCATGGCACACTACGCCATAGGCACCAGTCTTATGAACCTAAGTGTAATGATTCCTGGTATGCTCAGCGGTATCATCAGTGAATATTTAGGCTATCAGCACTTCTTCCTTTTGGCTCTTATACTGTGCCTCCCTGGGCTTATTTGCACCGGCTTCGTCCCCTTCACCTACCCCAGTAAAACAACAGAATAATATATCCCCCTAACTATAAAACTTTTTACCCATGACCACAGGAAAAGATATGATGCTGGCGCCCCACATGCCGTGGGAAGAGAAACCCGCCGGGTGCCAAGAACCTATGTGGCGCTACAGCGCAAACCCCATTATAGGCAGGTACGACATCCCCACCTCCAACAGTATATTCAACAGTGCCGTAATACCCTTTGGCGAAGGCTTTGCCGGTGTGTTCCGGTGCGACAATAAAGCGGTGCAAATGAACATATTTGCAGGCTTTAGCCCAGATGGCATCCATTGGGAAATAAACCCCACCCCCATCCAAATGAAGTCTGGGAACACCACCATGATAGAGTCCGAGTACAAATATGACCCTCGGGTGGTATGGATTGAGGACAGGTACTGGATTACTTGGTGCAACGGCTACCATGGCCCTACTATTGGAATAGCTTACACCTACGACTTTAAGGAGTTTTTCCAGTGCGAAAACGCCTTCTTACCATTCAACAGGAATGGGGTACTCTTCCCGCAAAAAATAAACGGCAAATACGCCATGTTAAGCCGGCCAAGCGATAACGGGCACACGCCTTTTGGCGACATCTACATTAGCTACAGTCCCGACATGAAGTACTGGGGCGAACACCGAAGCGTAATGAAGGTTACCCCCTTTCCCGAAAGCGCATGGCAATGCACCAAAATAGGAGCTGGCTCCGTTCCCTTCCTAACCCAAGAGGGCTGGCTAATGTTTTACCACGGTGTTATTACCACTTGTAACGGATTTAGGTACTCCATGGGTGCTGCCCTTTTGGATAAAGAGGACCCCTCCAAGGTACTTTATCGTACACGCGACTACCTGTTGGCACCCGCAGCTCCTTACGAGCTAACCGGAGATGTACCCAATGTGGTATTCCCCTGTGCCGCTTTGCAGGACGGGAAAAGAGTAGCAGTTTACTACGGAGCTGCCGATACCTGTGTGGGTGTTGCTTTTGGTTATATCGATGAAATCATAGCCTTCATCAAGTCGCACCACTACGACTGTCCTTAAAACTTACTGGAAACATGAAGTATAGGCATCTGTTCGGTAAGGACGGATGCCTTTTTTTATTGCCAATGAAAACAGAAGCTATTTGCATCAAGAACATGGTATGCCAACGCTGCATATGGGCTGTTGAGCAAATATTCAAGGCCGAAGGAGTAGTACCAGCTAATATTGAGTTAGGAAAAGTAACCTTACCTGCACCCTTAACCCCTCGGCAACGTAAACGCATCGAGGAGAAGTTGCAACAATACGGCTTTGAGGTCATAAACAACCAGCAAAGTAAACTGGTAGAACAAATACGGGTAGGCGTACTCACCTATGTACGACACCCCAATGAGTTTTTACACCTCCGCCTATCGGCCTTCTTGCAGGACCGATGCCATAAGGAATACAGCTCGTTAAGCAAGCTCTTCACCCAGGCGCAAGGCATCAGCATAGAACAATACTATATTTTGCAACGGGTAGAATGGGTAAAAGAGTTACTACTCTACAACGAGCTTACGGTAAGCGAAATAGCCAACAAGCTCTGTTACTCCAGTGTAGCCCATTTAAGCCGACAATTTAAGCAGGTAACAGGCCTAACCCCTACCGCCTTCAAGGAGTCCGTAGCACCCAAACTACAACCGTTGGACAAGATATAAAGCTATTCCATAATCATATAACAGCAAGTTGCTTAGTGTTCTCTACCTTTGTGCTACACCAAGCAAAAGTTTTATGGGACAACCAAACGCAACCTACCAACACTCCACCTTTACCATACAAGGCATGAGCTGTGCCGCCTGTGCCGCACAAGTAGAAAAAGCATTGCGCAAACAAGCTGGCGTACAAGAAGCCTTAGTTAATTACGCCTCGGCCACGGCACGCATCAGTTTCAATCCCCATATTATTACGGCTAAAGAGCTACAACAAGCCGTACAACAAGCGGGATACAACCTAATACTTAAAAACGAAGAAGGCATTACCTCCGCCCCTCAAAACGAATACCAACAACTAAAAAAAGAGGCGGCAATAGCAGTTGGCTTAATGTCCCTTTCTATTATAATAGGGATGTTAGGCGGAGAGGTTTTGTGGGGAAAAGTCCTGATGGCCCTACTCGCCACTCTCATTTTAGCAGGTCCTGGAAAGCGGTTTTACATAAATGCATACAAACAGTTACGCCACCTTTCGGCCAACATGGATACCTTGGTTGCCGTTAGTACTGGCATTGCCTATGTATTCAGCTTATTCAACCTGCTATGGCCCAACTTTTGGTTACAACAGGGTATTACGCCTCACCTCTATTTCGAGTCGGCAAGTATGATTATAGCCTTCATACTGGTTGGCAGAGCGCTCGAAGCCCGAGCCAAACAAAAAACCACCTTAGCCATCCGAAAACTAATGGGGTTGCAGCCCAAATATGTTACACAAATAACACCCCAAGGCGAAAAACGTGTCCCCTTAGAGGCCGTACAAATAGGCGACCACTTAGTAGTGAAACCTGGTGAACGAATATCGGCAGATGGTGTGGTAGTATCCGGAACCTCCTACGTAGACGAAAGTATGCTTACAGGCGAACCCGTAGCCGAACTAAAAAAAAACGGAAGTGCTGTTTTTGCAGGCGCTATCAACCAAAAAGGGAGCTTAGTTATACAAGTTGAAAAAGATGCCACCAACACACTCCTGGCACATATTATCCGCTTAGTACAAGATGCCCAAGGCTCCAAAGCGCCCGTACAACGCATTGTGGATAAAGTTGCCGGCATATTTGTTCCAAGCATCCTACTCATAAGCCTCCTAACCTTAGCTATTTGGTGGTGGCTTGCGCCCGCCACAGGCCTAACTTATGGCTTATTGTGCATGATTACGGTGCTTATTATAGCGTGCCCCTGCGCCTTAGGGCTTGCAACACCTACCGCCTTAATAGTAGGCATAGGCAAAGGAGCAGAGCACGGAATTCTAATTAAAGACGCTACCAGCTTAGAGGTAGCCCGAAAGGTAAACGCCTTAGTTGTGGACAAAACAGGCACGCTAACAGAAGGGAAACCCCAAATGGTAGCAGAACATTGGTGCGCCTCAAAAGAACAATATGCGCCCATACTATATAGCTTAGAAACACGCTCCGATCACCCCTTGGCAGAAGCCATAACAAACGCCTATCCCCACCCTAAAAGTTTAGCAGTAACCGAGGTGGAAAACATGCCCGGCAAAGGGCTACGTGGTATAATAGATGCCGAAACATATTGGATAGGAAACGAAGCCCTACTACAAGAGGCAGGCATTCAGCTACCAGCAGAGCTAAAACAAAAACAGCAAACATGGAACCAAAAAGGGTACAGCACCGTTTTTTTCAGCACCCAACAACAGCTATTAGGAGGCTTCGCCATTAGCGACAAGCTAAAAGAGACGTCCAAAGAGGCCATTCAGGAGCTACAAAAAGCTGGAATCCGGGCATATATGCTAACCGGCGACAACAAAGCAGCAGCACAAGCAATAGCCGAACAAGTTAACTTGTCGGACTATAAAGCTAAAGTGTTACCCCACGAAAAAGCCGCTTTTGTGGAAAAACTCCAGCAACAAGGATATACCGTAGCCATGGTAGGCGATGGCATTAACGATAGTGCCGCCCTGGCGCAAGCCGACCTAAGTATAGCCATGGGGAAAGGTAGCGATATTGCTATGGATACCGCCATGGTTACCATTTTATCGTCGGACCTACTGCGTATTCCTCAGGCCATACGGCTATCGCAACAAACAATTCGCACAGTACACCAAAACCTCTTCTGGGCCTTTATATATAACATATTAGCTATTCCTATAGCGGCTGGCATCTTATACCCCTTATGGGGGATATTGCTAAACCCTGCCATAGGAAGTGCCGCCATGGCTCTTAGTAGCGTTAGTGTAGTAAGTAACAGTTTAAGGTTACGGCGCAAAAAGCTATTGTCCGTACCTACCCTATCACCTATAAACACCAATATTATGCAACCACAAACAGCACCTTTCTCCTATGAATTCACTGTAGAGGGTATGACCTGTCCTCACTGCCAAGCACACGTAGCCAAAGCCTTAAACAGCCTTTCTGGCGTAACAGCAACCGTTAGCTTAACGCCTCCGGTAGCTAAGGTAACTGCCAACCGACAACTAACACACAACGAGCTTCAACACGTTGTACATGAGGAGGCTGGCAACTATACCCTTATCCCCTCTCAAAACAGCAAATAATACCATAACAGGGATAAGGCACAAAATCGCCTTAAAAAGTTTAAGCGTCCGGTATTAAAGCACCGGGCGCTTTTTTTCACACTGGGCATTCAGCATTCACGCTGGATGCTTTTTTTACCCCAAAAGAGGCCTCCTCAAACTGGGCTTATACAGCCATTTCCAATAACCTCAGCAAAAAGCAATACCCTAACAGCCCCTAAAAACCAATCACACTAAAGAATCTGAGAAAAGGGGCATAGGGATTAGGTTACTCCATGTAGGGAGTAGAGTCGAACCCCTCCAAAGCCTCTTTACGCTCTAAGCAAGTAGCACACCTCCCGCAATGCATCCCCTTTCCCTCGTAACAGGACCATGTATGCTCATAAGGCACGCCAAGGGCTTTCCCCCTTAGTGCTATTTCGCGTTTGGTTAAATGCGTATATGGGGCAAATAGTTGAGTTTTGGTATAGGTGCCTGCTGCTATCGCCTCATTCATACTGGTAACAAACTCTGGTGTACAGTCGGGATATATAACATGGTCCCCGGCATGGTTAGCCAATAATACTTGTTGGCAACCCAAGGTTTCTGCCAACCCGGCACATACCGATAGCATGATACCATTCCTAAAAGGCACTACCGTACACTGGATATTACTCTTATCATACGCACCATGCGGTATTTCTCCTCCCGAAAGCAAAAGGTCCGAAGCCAAGCCCATACTCCCCAAATCCATCTTTATCACCCTATGCGGCACTCCTAATTGGCTACAAAAGTAACCGGCAGCGGCCAGTTCCTGTTTAGCATGCTTACTACCATAATCAAAGCTCACAGCCAATGCTATGTTAGCAGAAAACTCAAACAAAGCGGTGGTACTGTCCAGTCCACCCGAATATAACAGGATGGTATTCCTTTCCATATAAACAACAACTTAAATATTATTACCTAACAAAGATACTAATACGACGCAAGGCATACACCCCGTATGCCTTGCGTCATATGTTCCACAAATATTAGGATATTAGGTAAGAAAGATTGTATAGGTTATGTCTCCTTGTTTTGTTCTGTTACAAAGATCCAAAGATCTTTCCGAGTTAGCAACTTTTCCTGTATGTTTTATAGCATACTTTAGCTGCATATTTACCTATACTTTTCTCCCTTCAAGCCCTAATTAGAAAAATTATTTAGAAACATCGGCCTTCATTGCTTCTAATGTTTTCGATTTAATAAGCTCTGCCAAGTCCACATTCTCTTTAAGGGTTGCCAAAGTCTTCTCCCTACCTTGTCCTAACTTGGTATCTTGGAAAGAATACCAGCTACCCGACTTCTTCACAATCTCGTAACTGGTAGCAAACTCCAATATTTCTCCCATCTTGGAAATACCTTCGCCAAACAACATATCAAACGTGGTGCCTTTAAACGGAGGAGCCACTTTATTCTTAACCACTTTTACTCGGGTTTCGTAACCAATAACTTCGTCCGACTCCTTTTTAATAGCCCCCCCTCTACGTATATCTATACGAACAGAGGCATAATATTTAAGGGCATTTCCACCGGTAGTTACTTCGGGGTTTCCGTAGCCCCCTATTTTTTCGCGCAACTGGTTAATGAAGATGCACACGGTATTGGTTTTGTTAATGTAGCCAGCAAGTTTACGTAATGCTTGCGACATTAAACGGGCTTGCAACCCTATTTTAGCATCGCCCATAGCGCCCTCTATTTCGGCTTTAGGGGTTAAAGCGGCCACCGAGTCAATAACGATAAGGTCTACCGCCGAGGACCTAATCAGCTGTTCTGCAATTTCCAGGGCTTGTTCTCCGTTATCGGGCTGAGAAATCCAAAGGTTAGCAAGGTTTACGCCCAATTTTTCAGCGTAAAAGCGGTCGAAGGCGTGCTCGGCATCCACAATAGCGGCAATACCACCTTGTGCTTGCACCTCGGCAATAGCATGAATGGCGAGGGTTGTTTTACCGGAGGACTCTGGGCCAAATATCTCTATTATACGTCCGCGCGGATATCCGCCCACCCCTAAGGCCATATCCAGGCCCAAGGAACCGGTGTGAATAACGTCTAAGTCCTCCACTTTCTCATCGGCCATGTTCATGATAGAGCCTTTTCCGTAGCTCTTCTCTATTCTTTCCATGGCAATCCTTAGGGCCTCCAGTTTAGTTTTATCCACTTCGCCTTTTTGTAGTGCTGTTTTTTCTTGTGCTTCTGCCATATTGTAAAAGTAATTTTAAGATTCGTGTTAATAGGTTCTCTGTGGGTTACAGGTTTAGTTCCCTAATGATGCCGAGCAGTTGGTCGGCATGTTTCTTTGTTTGGATGTCGCGCCCTGTCATAACATACCTAACCACTCCACTGGCGTCTACCAGCAAGGTTGTTCTTTGTGTACCCATATATTGGCGGCCGTACATACTTTTAGGCACCCACACGCCTACCTGTTGTTGCAGGGTTGTTTCGGTATCGGCAATAAGGTCGAAGGGCAAGTCGTGTTTTTCTTTAAACCCTTGGTGACTTTTCGCGCTATCCTTACTAACGCCAATAACCTTAAAGCCGGCTTTGGTTAATTCCTGGATTCCATCGCGCAAACTGCAAGCCTCGGCAGTACAGCCCGATGTATTATCCTTCGGATAGAAGTACAGGATTAGCTTTTGCCCCTTCAGGGCGTCGCGAGTCAGAGGGGTTCCGTTTTGGTCCGTCCCTAACACCTCGGGTATAAGGTCTCCCACTTGTATCATAGCTCCAAATTGATATCGTGAAGTTCGTGCCAAGGCAGCCCTTGTTTTGCAAGTTCTTGCAAGAAGGGGTCGGGGTTCATCTCTTCCACATTAAACACACCGGCACCGGTCCAAATATCCTTCATCCACATCATTGCCCCTACGGTAGCAGGAACGCCTGTGGTATAGCTAACGCCTTGGGCACCGGTTTCTTTGTAAGCGGCCTCGTGGCTACAGTTATTATAAATGTAATAGGTACGCTCCTTGCCATCCTTAATGCCACGGATTCTACAGCCAATAGAGGTTTGTCCGGTATAGTTCTCACCCAAGTCGCCAGGGTTTGGCAATACTGCTTTTAGGAACTGGATAGGTACAATTTCGCGTCCTTCATACATGATAGGCTCAATGCTGGCCATACCTATATCCTGGATAACCTTAAGGTAGGTAAGGTATTGTTGTCCAAAGGTCATCCAAAAGCGTGCTCTTTTAATGGTGGGGAAGTTTTTCACCAAGGACTCCAGCTCCTCGTGGTACAGCAGGTACGACTCCCGTGGGCCCACTTCGGGGTAAGTTAAGGACTTATGTATTTCCTGGGGTTCGGTTTCTATCCACTTACCATCTTGGTAGTAGCGTCCCTTTTGAGTTATCTCCCTAATATTTATTTCGGGATTAAAGTTGGTAGCAAAAGCTTTATGGTGGTCGCCGGCATTACAGTCCACTATATCCAAATAATGGATTTCATCAAAGTGGTGTTTAGCTGCATAGGCAGTGAATACATTGGTAACACCTGGGTCGAATCCACAACCCAGTATAGCAGTCAGCCCCTTTTCCTTAAAGCGGTCCTGGTAAGCCCATTGCCAGCTGTACTCAAACTTAGCTTCATCCAAAGGTTCGTAGTTAGCGGTATCTAAGTAATTAACGCCACACTCCAAGCAAGCATCCATAATGGTAAGGTCCTGGTACGGGAGGGCCACATTAATAACCAATTCGGGCTTCACTTTTTGGAACAGCTCTACCAGCTGACGCACATCGTCGGCATCTACCTGGGCTGTTTTTATTCGTCCTTGTGGCACTCGTGCAGCTATGGCATCGCACTTGGAAAGTGTTCTGCTGGCCAGTGTTATATCGGTAAACACATCGTTATTCATGGCTACCTTTTGGGCTACTACCGAGCCCACGCCGCCAGCACCTATAATAAGTACTCTTCCTTGTTTCATATTGCGTTGTTATTTATGTATTTGCGGGTTTACAGCAAGGGCTTAACTACTGGTGGGTCCTTGCTCTTTTCAAAGATAGTGAAAACCCCTTTATTGGGTAACTACTCTGTAGGGGTATGTTTATTGGAATACATTGGAGAAGAGGAGAAGGTGGCGGGGCTATATCTTACCACAAAAGGCAACAAGAAAGGGTGCAAGGGAACTACCATTCCCAATGCACCCTTTTTTATTATGTAAGCAGGAAAGGAGCCAGAGCAGTTTACTCCTCCTCTTCTTGCATATTGGTGAATACGTTCTGAACGTCGTCGTCCTCCTCTATTCTTTCTATCAACTTATTTATTTGTTCGCGCTGCTCTGGGGTAACAGCTACGTAGTTCATAGGTATCCTAACAAATTCGTTGGAGGTGATTTCAAAACCATTTTCTTCCAAATAGTTTTGTATCGCGGCATTCTGAGAGAACTCGCCCGAAATTACAATCTCGTCCTCGTCGGCCTCAATTTCGTCCACACCAAAGTCTATGAGTTCCAGCTCCAAGGTTTCCAGGTCGGCATCCTCCTTAGGCGCTACGTGGAATACACACTTGTGGTCGAACAAAAACTCCAAACTGCCAGTAGTTCCCAAGGATCCCCCGGCTTTATTAAAGTAGCTGCGTATGTTGGCAACGGTTCGGGTGGTGTTATCGGTAGCTGTTTCAACAAAAATGGCAATACCGTGTGGGCCATAGCCTTCGTAATTCATCTCCTTATAGTCGGTAAAATCCTTTTCGTAGGCTTTTTTTATGGCTCTTTCCACGTTATCCTTGGGCATATTTTCTTTTTTTGCTGTTTGCATCAGCACCCTTAGGCGAGGGTTGGACTCGGGGTCGGGGCCTCCTTGTTTTGCGGCAATGGTTAGCTCTTTACCCAACTTGGTAAATACGCGTGCCATGTTTCCCCATCGTTTCAGTTTTCTGGCTTTTCGGTATTCGAATGCTCTTCCCATAGGTATTTGTATTATGCTGTGGTATTTTATTGCTTAACTGTTATCGGAGTTCGGCCCCCAGCTGTTGGTGCAGGGCTTCATATATACGGTTCATAACGGACTGTATTGTTTTGTCCGATAATGTTTTTTCTTTATCTCTTAGCTCAAACGTTACTGCGTACGACTTTTTCCCAGGGGGTAGGTGTTTGGGGTTTTCGTAAACATCAAACAAAGCTACGGACTGGAGTAGCTTACGCTCGGTTTTCTGTGCTATTGCCTGGATGTCGGCAAAGGTTACCGAGCTATCCACCAACAGTGCAAAATCGCGGCGTACGCTGGGATACTTGGGCGTATCCTTTATGCTCACCTTTGTTTCCAAGTGTATTGCTACAAGGTTGTTCCACTCCAACTGAGCAAAATACACCGGGCAATCTATATCCAACTTGGCGCACACCTTAGGGTTTACAATACCCCAATAGCCTATGTGTTTATGGTTGCGTGTATTTATTTCTATACCCTCTGTAATATTGTATTTGTTGGCAAAAGGGGTAAACACCAAAGCGTCGGGGTTCACGCCCATACGGGCTAAAATATGCTCTACGGTAGCCTTAATGTCATAAGGGGTAGTTTTACGCGCTGGCAAGGCCCAGTTGGCGGGGGTATCATCGCCTGTGAGCCAAAGAGCTAAGTGGAACGTTTCGTTATAAGGCATAGCACCATGCTCGGGGGCGTTGGTGCAACGAGTGTAGGTATTTCCGAACTCAAAAAAGCGGATAGAGGTATTGCGCCTTTTTTGGTTGTAGGAGATGCTTTCCAACCCACCATACAGCAGCGTTTGGCGGAGGGTCGACAGGTCCGAAGAAAGGGCGTTAAGTACCTCCACACCTTGGCTCATGCTCTCCTCGGAAGCGTAGTAGCTGGCTTTGGAAAGGGAGTTGTTCAGGATTTCGTTGTACCCTTCTCCCACCAATTGGTCCGAAATCACACGTTGGTAAGCGTAACTTTTATCGGTAACAGTAGGGGTTTGCAGGTTGCTTGTAACCCTACCAGGCAGGGTCACTTTGTCGTAACCATAAATACGCAGGATCTCCTCTACTAAGTCCACATCTCGGGTTACGTCGTACCGGTAAAGGGGTACGCTAACCTGTGCCACGCCATTTTCACAAGAAAGCACAGGCATTTGCAGGGCTTCCAGTACCGCTATTATCTCCTCGTTGGTAATAGCTACACCGGTAAGGCTTCGCACACGCTCAAAGGATAGCTCTACTTGCCTGTCCAACAAGTTGGTATTCACCACATCGTACTTGGCAGAGGCTATTTCCCCACCACAAATCTCCAATATAAGGGATGCTGCACGGCTCAAAGCATAGTCGGTGCCCTTAGGGTCCAAGCCCCGTTCAAAGCGGAACGAGGAGTCGCTGCTTACACCATGGCGGCGCGCCGACTTTCGCACGTAGGTAGGGTGAAACGTGGCAGCTTCCAAAAAGAGCTCCTGCGTAGCCTCGGTAACCCCCGACTCTGTTCCGCCCATAACGCCAGCCAAACACATAGGGGTAGTGGCATTAGCAATAACCACATCGGCGGGGGTAAGTTTGTGGTCCGTTCCGTCCAGCAGTTTAAGCTCTTCCCCCTCTTTTGCATAGCGCACGTTAATGGTGTTTCCCACCTTTTCTAAGTCGAAGGCATGCAGTGGTTGCCCTGTTTCAAAAAGCACAAAGTTGGTAATGTCCACCACATTGTTTATAGGCTTTTGTCCTATGGCTGTAAGGGCTTGGCACAGCCAGTCGGGACTTTTTTGCACCTTCACGCCTTTTATAACCACGCCACAATAACGCAAGCACCCTTCTGTTGCCGTTACATTTAAGGCAATAGGTGTGTTATTGGCAAATAGCACTTCGGCAGGGGGGGTATGCAAGGTTGCTTTTTGTCCGCGTACTTTAAGGTAGGCATACAGGTCGCGTGCTACTCCCATATAGCTTGCGGCATCGGAGCGGTTTGGGGTTATATCTACCTCTATAATGGTTTCGGATTGTAGGTTAAGGTAATCGCGCATTGGTGTTCCGGGCTTCACCTCGTTGGGCAGCACAAGGATACCCGAGTTATCGTTGCCAATACCCAGCTCCACCTCTGAGCAAATCATACCAAAGGACTCCTCGCCCCTAATTTTTCCTTTCTTTATCTTAAAAGCCTCCTCGCCACTGTATAGCGTAGTCCCAATAGTAGCTACGGGTACTACTTGGTTAGCGGCTATATTGGGGGCACCACATACTATTTGTAAGGTACCGTGCTCCTCGCCTAAGTCTACCGTTGTAATATGGAGGTGGTCCGAGTTAGGGTGATCGGTACAAGTAAGGACTTTCCCTACAACCACACCTTGCAAGCCTCCTTTAATTGCTTCGTGCTCTTCTACGGATCCTACCTCTAAACCTATCGAGGTAAGTATTTCCGCTAATTGTTGGGGGCTAAGGTCAAAGTCTATATACTTTTTAAGTTGCGAGTATGCTATCTCCATATCGTGGTAAAATCATTGTAAAGTTAAGGCGTAGGCAATACGTATGGCATGCCTACAACGTTACGAAATTACAGATTTTCTGTCAGTCCAAGGCTATACAGGTTTTGTTTATTGGGGTGTAAAGTGTTTTTGGGGGACTAATCCCACATACTAAGTTCCAGCCAGCGCATCTCCTTCTCGTCCAAAAGGGACTTGGCATTCTCGTATTCTTCTCCGGCGGTAAAGAGTTGCTCGGGCGGTAAGCTGCCCGACGACATTTGCTGTTCCAGCTCGCTCAGCTTGGATTGTAGCTTTTCTATCTCCTTTTCCAGGGCTTCAAACTCTTGCTGTTCCTTATAGGAGCGTTTTACCTTGGTACGCTCTTGGGTGGGTTTAGGGGTGGTGGTGGCTTTAGGCTGTTTTTGTGAAGGGTGTTGTTTTTTGTATTGTATCCTATAGTCGGTGTAATTACCAGGGTAATCCAACACTTTCCCGTTGCCTTCTAAAACAAACAAGTGGTTTACTACATTATCAATAAAGTAGCGGTCGTGGGATACCACGAGCAAACAGCCATCAAAGTCTTGCAGGTACTCCTCCAACACACGTAGTGTAGGCAGGTCCAGGTCGTTGGTAGGTTCGTCCAACACCAAAAAGTTGGGCTGGGTTGCCAATACACGGCACAGTTGTAAGCGCCTACGCTCCCCACCGCTTAACTTTTCCACAAAGTCCTGCTGACGAGCCGGCGGGAAAAGGAAGCGCGTAAGCAACTGGCTTGCACTTATTTTTTTCCCGGAGTTGTTAATATACTCGGCATACTCCGTTATTACCTCTATTACCTTTTTACCAGGGGGAAAGTCCAGGCTGTTTTGGGAGAAGTAGCCAAAGCGCACTGTTTCTCCTACCGCTACCGTTCCTTTATCGGGCAAAACATCTCCCATGATAAGGCGGATAAGGGTGGTTTTCCCTACTCCATTTGGGCCAACAATTCCCACCCTATCCTTACGCGCAAAGTTGTAGGTAAAGTTGGCAATAAGTTGCTTGTTGCCATAACTTTTGTACACGTGCTCTGCCTCAAATATCTTTTTCCCTATGTATTGGTTGTTTTGCAACAGGTCCGGGGCCTGTACCGTGTTGGTTGTTGCTAATCGGTTTTCTATTTCATGGAAGGCGTCTATCCTGTATTTAGCCTTCGTAGCCCTTGCCTGTGGCATGCGCCGCATCCACTCTAACTCCCTACGGTAGGTATTGCGTAACGACTGTTGCTCCCGCAGGAAGGCCTCTTCCCGCTCTTGCTTTTTGGTAAGGTACAGTGTGTAGTTGCCTTCGTAGCGGTACATCTCTTGCGGGGTTAACTCCATAATGGCGTGGCACACGGCATCCAGGAAATAACGGTCGTGTGTTACCATTAACAAGGTGAGCGTCGAGGTGGACAAATACCCCTCCAACCATTCAATAATATCGGGGTCCAGGTGGTTGGTAGGTTCGTCCAGCAACAAAAGGTCGGGGCGCGATAGCAGCACCGCGGCTAAAGCAATACGTTTGCACTCCCCTCCCGATAGCCCCGTGGTTGGCGCAAGCACCGAGGGGATACGTAGTTGGCTCAGCAGGGCGGTCATTTCCCGCTCTATATCCCAGGCTTGCAGAGCATCCATTTCGGCACTCCACCGTGCTATCTCTTCTGCATCGGAGCGGCTCACCGCCTGCTCGTACCCTGCAATAACTTCCTGTATTGGGGTCGGCAAGCGGCTCATACAGGCAGCTAATATATTGGGGTATTGACGGAACGACTCGGACTGTGACAAATACCCTACCGTAGAACCTCGGGTATAAACAACCTCCCCTTCTTCTGCGTTTTCTTGCCCAACCAATATTTTTAGCAAGGTGGATTTTCCAGAGCCGTTTGGGGCTATAAGCCCTACCTTTTCCCCTTTTTCAACAGAAAAGGAGATGTCCCTAAACAGCTCCAGCGCGCCAAAACGCTTTGTTAAGTGGGATGCTTGTACCAATGGCATAGTGTAACGGTGCGTTAAAAGAAATAATACAACCGCCCGTATAACGAGAGCAGTTGGGGACCCTTCCCGTTAGGTGTAGTAAGAGTGCCCCCGGCATTAGCCAAAGGATTTCCCCGAAAATAGGATATTGCTCCACAAAGAGCCATGTGGTGACTTGGTGTATAAATTGTTTCTGCGGTACAACTCATAGCCTTAGTCCTAAGGGGTGTCCCATTTTGTAGGTTCAAACAGGAGAACCTAAGGGAAGCCTCCCACCTTTTCCCTTTTGAGTTTTTATCTAACCGGTAGTCGTTTGTTTCGCCTTTATAAGTGCGTGGGCTGCCTTGTATCATATAGGAGATTTTAGCGGTATAACCTTGCAGCCAGCGTGCTGGCTTTGGCTGCTCCTCTGCAAGTGACACGCTGCTACCAATCCACTCAGCATGTAGCAAAAGGCGTCCCAACTGCCAGGCGCCTTCTGCAGCTATTGTCGAAACGCCTGCCGCATTGGGGTAACCAACAGTTAAATAGGGGACCTCATCGTGAGGTAACTCGCGGGTAGCCTCTACCGCCCATAACGTTGGGGCGGCATGTGGGCGCAAATACTGGAAGCTAACACCTAACATCGACACATTGCCTTGGGTAAGTTCCATACCTTTCGCTACTTTGGCACCTAACAGGTATTCCGCCGATAGCCCTTCCTGGCGCATCGCCTTGGTTAGCTCGTCACCGTAAACACCCACCTCGGTAGTAAAACCTTTCCATTGCCCCAATAGGGCAGCCCCCACCCTACGGCCCGAGAGTAAGGCCGTAGGCATTGCCCGAGATATTGAATAGGTTTGCGAGGTAGATATATTCCGCTCCATAGTGCCCGGCACTTTAAGGTGACCAACCTTTACGGAGCATAAGGGCGAGAAGGCATAACCTATATAGGAGGTCCTAAAATCCACATCCTTAGGGTGTATTTCCACCTCCAAAGAGGTAGACCAGCGAGGGGTTAGCTGCCCTTTAAGGGAGATAAAACATGCCGATAAGGTTACGCCCTGCTGGGGGAACAAGGTTCGCTGCTCTCCGGCGGAGGTGGTTCCCTTTATTTGGTTGGCACCCAAAGCCGGGAGGGTAGCGGAGGCGTCCAAATACACGTAGTTGGTCATCTTTAGGTCCAACCCACGTGGTTCCGACGTTATGCGCAGCTGTGCATTATCGTAAAACAAAGAAACAGGGCTACGGCTCTCTTGTTGTGCAAAAGCCAAGGAGCAGCAACAAAGGAGGGCTACCCAAAGGCAAGCCCGGCGCCAACCTAACATATAATAATTAGCTTTTAATATCATTGGAAAAGGGTTACTTGTTAGCAGAAGCGTTTACGAGCGAGGCTAAGGTAAGGGCCAAATCGAAAAATATCATTTTAATACTCACATTTCGGCGCACCTCTTCATAAGCTTTTGTAAGCTCGTCTAATAGCTCCATTATACTTGTTACCGAGAATTTGCGGGCAAACCTCTCAATATTTTTTTCGTAGCTCGCGGGCATGTACAACAACTGGCGGTCCAACCGAAAAGCCAAACAGGCACGGCTTACAGCAGCCAGTTTATCCAACAGGTCCATCACCTCCTGTCGGCTCAGCCCGCTAATTTCGTCGCTCAACAGTTTCATTGCCTTCACATCCCCATCGGAGGCAGCCTCCAAGAGTTTAAAAACCAAGGCTGTAAGTAACGAGCTGGCTTGTGTTTCGCCTTCCAGCACAAGGGCATCGGCCTTACGCACATTACCCATTGCCAAACGTATAACATCGGTCTGCTCGGCTGTTTCCCCACCCATTTTTTGCCGAAGGTAGGCAGCCATCTCCAAGTCCGAAACAGGCGGAACATAAATACGCTGAAGGCGGCTGGTAATGGTGGGTAACAATGCCGAGGGGTTGGCAGAGCACATTATGAAACAGACACCGGCAGGTGGTTCCTCCAATACCTTCAGTAATTTATTAGCACATGAGGGGTTCATTTTCTCGGGCATCCATACCCAAACAACACGGCGGGGCGACTGGTAAGCGTGTACCGATAAAGCAGCGGTTACCTCATCGCTTTCATCTTTATATATGGTTAGCTGTTTATTTCCCGAGGCGAGCTTCCCGGTCCAATCCTCAAACGTTGGGCGCGGCTGTTCGTTCAGCAACGAGCGCAGCTCCTCTATAAAATCGGCAGTGAGGGCAGCCTTATCCGAGGACTTCTTGTACACCGGGGCTATGGGGTAAAAGTCGGGGTGCTCCAATTTATTCAACTGCTTGCACGATGGGCATTCGCCACAGGCATCGGTATCCGAGGGGTTAAGGCATAAATAATAGCGCGCAAAAGCCAAGGAGATAGGGAACGCCTCGCCCCCCTCCTCCGCAACAAAGAGCAGGGCATGGGGCAGGTCCGCCTCTTGTCGGTAAGCCCTAAGGCGTTGCAACAAGTTGGCGTTTCCTACAACATTACGGAAATAGGGCAAGCAGTGGAGCGCCTCGTTTTTGTGTGTATCAGGAGCGTTTCGGCTCATTTCTTAATTTGGTAATCGGCATCGTGGGCTATCTTCTGTGGCATAGTAGCCTGCAGAGGGGTTTCATCGTACGTAGAAAAATACTTCATAAACTGGGCACGCAAGTACATGTTAAGTTTCTCAACATTGGTAGCGGCCAGTTTGCCAGTAAACTCCTCAACACCTTTGTATTTTTTCTGGCACATCCAGTCGTCCAAATAGGATAAACTATCTGTTATTGCCTTTTCGCCCTGTTGGTAAATGGCAGTACAGTACTGGGCTACGTTGGCACCGCCCAACAAACATTTAACCAAGTCCTTACCATTGCGCACACCGGTGGATATAGCAATGGACATATCAACAACCTGGCTACGTAACAAGGCTGTAAAACGGAGGGGGTCCAATAGGTCGGAGGGGTGCGAAAACACCTCGCCAGCCACTATCTCCTCCTTCTCCACATCTATATCGTAAGCATACAAGCGGTTAAAAAGGACCACTGCGGCAGCTCCTGCAATCTTCAGGTCGCGAGTTAATGCGCACACATTGGCAAAATACTTGGATAGCTTTACCGTTACCGGCACACGCACCACCTTGGTTATTTGGGCAACTATATCCACTAACTCTTTCTCGGCCAGGCCAGCGGTATGTGTAGCGTCGGCCTCTAAGCGCATTACGTTAAGCTCCAGGGCATCGGCACCGGCTTGCACTAAGGTAGTAGCATAATCCATCCAGGTGTCGCTCTTGTAGCAGTTTATGCTAACAATAACGGGGATGTCCAGCGCCTGTTTGGCCTCCCTAATAAGCTGGATATGTTGCTCCAAGGCATTGGACTTCACGTAGTGCTGAAGGTAGTCCGCTGCTTCGGGGTAATCCATATCCGTTGCCAAGGAGGCGGTTTCTTTTTCTAACTGCTCCTCAAATACCGACTTTAGCACCACCGCCCCAGCACCAGCCTCCTGGAACCTTCGTAGTTTGCTCACCTTATTTGTTAGTCCGGAGCTTGCCACAACAATGGGCGAAGGTAATAATAGCCCCGCATAAGTTACTGCCAAGTTATTTTTGAATGCCATACGGTTGTTATTTAATGGGATTATTCCAAGCAAAGATAGCAGATTATAGGTATTTAGTAGGTGTTTGAAAAAAGATAGTTGAGAAAAAACGGCGGTTCCTCTTAGAGCAGGGGAAAGGTTTGCTATAACAAGTTGCCATTTAACGCTACAACACACGCAACCTTCCCGTAACACACAATCCCTTTATGGCACTTACTCTGCCAATTGCCGTACAAGGGGGTATTAGGAGGAATACCCTTGGGGGATGAAAAAGAGAGCGAATGCCCCATTAGGAACATTCGCTCTTTGGCAGAACAGATAACGAGTATGTATCGTAAATATCACCTAAAAAGTTTTGCTTTCAACCTTTGGGTGCAGCGCACTCTTCGTTATTTGGATTGCCTTGGTTAAAAAGAGTACGAAACGCCAGCATCTAACATAATACCAATACGACCAACAGAGGAGGACTTTCGGAATTCTGCTCCCATACTCGGAGCTGCTTTAATTTTCCAAGACCAACGGTCAGAAATTTCGCCATAATACTCTATCGGCAATAGTAGCCTAAACTTAGCATATGCATCGGACTCTTTTCGTATGGCCGAAGGCAATGCCAATTGCTTCATTGAGTACGCCGAAACATCCAAACCTATTCTGAATCCTGTGTTATTGTAATTTGGGGAATTCCCTGCCCCAGGTAGCCAACGGAATCCTAATGTTGTATATGGCAACCAACCATCGTCCAATAGCACCGCTAAATACTCTATTTCAGGGTTTAAAGCCCTTGCTGGTATTAAATCCATTGCCATAACCATACCAACAGAAGCTACACCTAAAAAGTTTGTTCCCCAACGGCCTTCCCAAGAGATACCACTTTCCAATCCTAAATGAGCCTTCCATTGGCTTTGTACGCCATTACGCGGAGTTTTTTCTTGTGCCTTGGCTGGTACCACAAGCAACACGAAACAAAATAGCGTTAAAAACAAGGCTTTAGTCAGTTTGTTTCTTTCTTTCATCTCTACATTTTTTGTTAGCATTTTTAATTCCAATACATACGGTATCCAATCCAGCTATTTAGGTAAGCACAACCATAAAATTCACCTGCTATTAAAGCTGCATCATTGTTTATTATCTTAGACTGCTTTAATATATTCTGAAATACGCTCTTCATGCCAGGCCCTTTATCTCCTAAGGTGGCAGAATAACCTACTGTAAAAAGACCAAAAGCATCTACAAAACGCACTTTCACCTCAGACTCATTTTCCCTGTTTAAAACTACCCCATGAGGAATAAATACGTAAATTCCGTCTTTAGCAAATACTGGAACCGAGAGCTTAAGCTTTGCAAGTATTTCTTCTAAATCTTTAGGCCTCTGGCTTCTAGGATTGCGTTCAAAATCATCTAGGTCTGAGAGTTTAATTCTGTTATCCATAGCGTTGATTCGTCCTCTCACCAATGTATAAACATGCTTCCCTGTTAATTGTATGATTTTATCCAAAGAAAGGGATGAGCTATCGGTTATAGGAGGATAATTTAAATCCACTCGGTATTTCGCAGATTGATCTGCATGCGTCCATCCATTAGGAGATCTCAAAGAAAGAATTCCTCCAGGCGGAATTCCTCCAGGAAATGCTCGTTTTAGAATCACATCATAAGTTGAATCACTAGGATACGGGAACTTTATCACGACATTTTTAAACCCGGCTCTAATTGTATTAGCCGGCCAATTAACCATTCTTCCCCACCCTCCATACCACAACTTCTTTTGGACCTTAACACTTATGCCTATTGATTGTCTTACTATGTAATTATAATCAAATAGCGCACAATTGATTCTTCTATTAGATCTGCCGGGGAAGTTCTTAACCAGAGATTTTCGTAAAGAAGCAAAACGCTGTAAAAAACCACCTACTATAGACGGATTATATGCATTCCTATTTTCAAAACTGGCTATATTGGGTTCTGGAATATTGGATCTCAAATTAGGATGCTCTTCTTCAGAACTAACCTCAAAAGGAGCCGTAAAATCAACTCCTTTAAAAGTGTCATATCTAAAAACTCCTTTATACTCATAAAGGTCTCTTCCTCTTGAGACTTCTTTAGTAAAATCATAACCAGACAAGTCCTCTATTAAAGAAGCTTTTTCAATAGGAGCAAAGAACGTCCCCTTTGTTGTAATTCTATACAAGGTGTCTGCTACTATAATTTCGCCTTTAGTGCTCAAGATTGACGAAAAAGGTTCCTCTGGAACAAGATCACTAATAAAGATAGTACCCATAAATGGATCCTCATAAAAATCCATGCTATTATTTTCTGACAGAGTAGACCTTAAGCCAGAGTGGCAACATTCTGCACTATCTGTCAGAAATCTATCCAAATCCTCCTTAGATGAAAAAGTTAACGGCCTATCTCTCGTCTCAGACAAGTTCTGAGCCAGAGAGCTATCTGGCACAATATCCTTAGCCGTACAACTCAATAGTAAACAGCAAAATAAAACAACGTTAAAATAATGCTTCATTGTAATTAAAGTGTTTGTGTTATTGAATACTCTACGCAAAGATAGCAGATTATAGGTATTTAGTAGGTGTTTGAAAAAAGATAGTTGAGAAAAAACGGCGGTTCTTCTTAGGGCAGAGGAAAGGTTTGCTATAACAAGTTGCCATTTAACGCTACAACACACGCAACCTTCCCGTAACACACAATCCCTTTATGGTGCTTACTCTGCCAATTGCCGTACAAGGGGGTATTAAGAGGTTTCTGTGCCAAAGCAACCCGGCACACACCACTAAGGAGCAGCTAACGAAGCCTTCCTCGCTTTGCATTAAAGGCTTTCCCCTATATTTGTAACTAAACATAACTGTAAAATTCGCGGTAATCATGAACAGCCCCTCCCCCGTTTGGCGCATCCTTAAAGCCGGAGCCTTAACGCTTGCCGTTATAGCCCTTTGCGCTACGCTCTATTGCTTAGTAGCCCTCGATGGCATAAAACAAACCTATTTTGCGGTGTGTTGCGGACTTATAGCAATAAACTTCTTTGCCATGTTTATATTCTTACGGATTAATGGCAACAAAAACAGCAAGCGCAAGTAAGGCACTCTCCAACCTCCGAAAAACATAAAAAAAGCCCACCTCACCCCCCAGTAAGGCAGAAAAACAGAGAAAAAAGAGCTTTCCTGAGGAAAAAAGGGGCTAAAATATTGGTGTATCGGATATTTAATATATATTTGGAGCATAAACCTGTAGAAACTACCGAGATAGCCTCATTTCTTTCTACACTATATATCAAACAACTAAAAACCTTACAGAATGAACAAGACAGAATTTATTTCTGCTGTTGCAGAGAAGAGTGGCCTGACCAAGACCGATTGTAAAAAAGCTTTTGACGCTATCACCGCAGTGATTGCCGAAGCTATGAAGAAGGACGAAAAGGTGGCTCTGTTGGGCTTCGGAACTTTCTCTGTAACCGAGCGCGGCGAGCGCAAGGGCATCAACCCTCAAACAAAAAAACAAATTACTATCCCTGCTCGTAAAAGCGTGAAGTTTAAACCAGGTTCCGAGCTTGACCTTGCAAAATAAAAAGCTTTAAAACAAATGGCCTTACTGCATCCGACAGTTAAGGCAACAACACACAAGAAAAAAAAGGGAGCATCGAGGCTAAAGCTCGGTGCTCTCTCTTTTTTTTCAATTCGGGAGTAGTACCCCAACGTAAACTACCCCTAACGCAGTCCCCAAGGTTGTCCTTTAAGAAGATAATTGCCCCATTGGGGAAAAGCAAATTTCAGGGG
>JAEWGA010000006.1 GCA_023388555.1 Bacteroidota bacterium
GGCAATTTTAGAGAGAAAATGGAGGTAAAAATGGGGTGATTTTGGGGGTAAAAGGATGACCGCCCGCAATCCCTTTATTGGAGCGGGTTTGCGAGGAGTGTTAAAAGCTGTGTAAAAATAACTGCGCTTTCTTTTTCAACAAACTGCGCTTTTCGTTACGACAAACTGCGCTTTCTTTTTTGAAGAACTCCGCAGATACTTTTTTTACCCCCTCCCAAACGCCCCCAAATTTGCCACAAAAAAAACCACCCTAAAACCGCCCCAAATTCCACCCCAAAATTCTATCCCCCCCCCAAACCACCCTAATCCCCCCCCAATTTTCACCTAACAAGCCCCTCAATTTCTCCACAAAACTATATCCCCAAAATTCCTCCTAAAAAACCACCTACCCTCACACTAAAATATCCCCCCATCAACTCGCCTCCAAACATCCTGCCCCCTTCGGATGTTATTTTGCTGGAGCTATGTTTAAGGGACTCCGCTTTTTAGCATAGGAACATAGTAAAAAGCAGCAGTTAAATTCAACCTCTCTAACAAAGAAAAGTCATAATACAAACAGTTGGGTTGTATAAGCTGTTTATTATTTGGATATATGTGTGGGTTGGACTACCTTTGTCCTACTGAACGAGGCGTGTTTCCCCTCCTTACACTTTTAGGAGAAACAGCCCTAAAAGTGAGCGATTCTGTCCGATCCCCCCTTCCGTTTCAAAGTAGGGAAAACGGCAGAGTTGTTCTCTTTATTTTGTATCTATATTGAAAATATACAGCTACCTTTATTGTAGAACTAAGACATACCTTATATATAATGGATACCATTTACATGACCGAGCAAGGATACCAAAAGTTGCTCGATGAGATAAAAAAACTGGAAACAGAGGAACGCCCCGATGTAATACGCCGTATTGCCGAGGCTCGGGACAAAGGCGACCTTTCGGAAAATGCCGAATACGCTGCAGCAAAAGAGGCACAGCAGCTATTGGAGTCCCGAATAAACAACCTAAAAGAGCAGCTATCCAATGCTCGTATGGTGGATACCTCGCAACTAAGCACGGATAGTGTTCAAATCTTGAACAAGGTGAAAATCAAGAACCTTTCCACTAAAAAGAGTATGACCTATACTATTGTTTCCGACACGGAGTCCGATCTTAAAAGTGGGAAAATTGCTATTTCTACCCCTATAGCCCAAGGGTTATTAGGCAAAAAAGTAGGCGACGAAGTTGAAATACAAGTACCCAACGGGATGGTAAAGTTCCTGATTGAAGAGATATCCTTTTAACCAACCCCTCTGTCTTAAGCCATGACCTTGTTTTCGAAGATTATAAAAGGCGAAATACCTTGCCAAAAGATTGCCGAAACAGAAGAGTTTTTTGCCTTCTTGGACATCAACCCCGTTCAGCCAGGGCATACCTTAGTTGTTCCTAAACGGGAAGAGGATTATATTTTTAACCTTCACGATACCGAAATAAGCGGCCTAATGGTGTTTGCAAAAAAAATAGCCCACGCTATACAAACAGCTACAGGTTGCACTAAGGTAGCCGTAACGGTGATAGGGTTAGAAGTGCCTCATGCTCATGTACACTTAATACCTATTAATAAAGAGGGCGACCTTGACTTTAAGCACAAAAGCACCCCTTCTCCCGAAGAACTGCTGGAAATGGCCGAAAAAATTCGTAGGGTCTTATAAGCCCCTGTTATGCACCCTCTACCCTATTTAGTACTCCTGGATACGCCTTAGCTATGTTTCGTACCTTTCGCTTCCTAATTTATATTGCAGGTGTGCTTATTAGCCTGGGGACTGGCTTATGTGTTTATGCCCAATTGGCAAGTAGGCAAACATCCCCTTATTTTAACCTGTTATATTGGCGCACCCCTACCCTTCCACAGGAAAGTAAGCAAGATGTATCTGCTATTTTCCACCATTTATTTATGGCCTATTGGGTGGACTCTTTACAGCCTTCGGTATTGGAAGATATGTCCCGCATGAACCTTATGGCAAAAAAATACCCCGAGGCGATACAATCCTTAGAAAAAGCGTACCAAACCTCGGGGAACGACCTCCATTTGGGGCGCACCCTCTTGGATTTATACTTGGGAATGCAAATGAAGGAGAAAGCGGCACAGGTTGGCGAAGAGTTAATGAAGCTAACGCCCGAAGACCCCTCGTTACTGAACCGAATGGCCAAGATATATGCCGAAGAGAAGAAGTACGACCAAGCCCTAAGCACGCTCGACCAAATACTAAAAACCGGTATTAATGCGCCTGAGCTATACACCCAAAAAGCCGAAATTCTCCTACAACAAGGCAAAAAAGAAGAGGCCCAAAATTTATTACAACAATACGAGCAGGAAAACATTGCCGACAAGACCGTAGCTTTAACCTTAGCCTCCTTTTATGTGCAGCATCAACAGCCCGATAAAGCGTTGTTGACTATAGGAAATCACCTTAAAGTATTACCAAACAACTTTGAGGCATTAGCTGTTAAGGCGGCCATAGAGGTACAAGGCAAAAAGTACAAACAAGGCACACAAACCATACTGCGAGCCTCCCAAATAGAGGGGGTAACCCCCGAAGCGCTACAAACCGTCTTGTCGCAAACCTACGCCCAATCTCAACAAGCCCCCGAGTACGGGGAAGCCCTGGTTCCCGTATTGCAAGAGCTATGCAAACGGTTTCCAAACTCGGACTCCTTTAGCGCACAATTAGGAACACTGTTACTACAAAAGAAGAAAACAGAAACAAAAGGGATTGAGTTGTTACAAGAACTGGTGAATAAAAACACTGGCGTATTAGCCCCTTACCTCATATTGGCAACACGCTACGGAGAAGCCGAAAACACCGATAGCCTGCTGTTGGTAAGCCAAAAAGCCATTGCTAATTTCCCCGAAGAAGCAACGTTCCAATTGTATACTATTTTAGGTTGGTTTCAGAAAGGAGACACGGTTCAGGCCCTGCAAGTGGCACAAAAAGCACTAAAAGAAGTCCCCGAGGATGCACCACAATATAGTAGGTTACTAAGTGTTACTGCCGATTTGCTTAATGAACAAGGTAAACCCCAAGAGGCCTTTGAATTATATGCCAAAGCGGTAATGCTAAACCCTAACGACCCCACCACCCTAAACAACTATGCCTACGCTTTGGCAACCGATGGCAAGCCCGAAGATTTAGAACGAGCCGAACAGATGGCAAGCCAAGCGGTAAAAATAGCTCCCACACAAGCATCCTTTTTGGACACCTATGCCTGGATTTTATATTTAAGAGGCGAATATGCATTGGCCAAGGTGTACCAAGAGAACGCACTAAGCCATGCCGAAGAGCCTTCGGCCCTTTATTTTGAGCACTATGGTGATATCTTAATAAAGTTAGGCGATACCCAAGGGGCTTTGCAAGCCTACCAAAAAGCATTGCCTTTGAGCTTGGACCCGAAGAAGATAGAAGAACGTATAAACGCTCTTAAAACTTTACAACAGCAGGATTAACACCGAATTCCAAAACCTTCATGACCTTCCCTAAATATAAATACATAAGCCTATTATTAGCGGTTTGTTTTGCCCTTTGCCTGTATTCTTGCGGCTCGGCACCAAAACGAGTGCGCTCAACAGGCGAAAGCGCATCTTTAAGCAAGTCCGAGTTTATACAACGTTACGCAAGCCTTGTATCGCCAATAAAGGTAGACACCAAGGGGCGCATCACCTTTTTTTCCAAAGGGAAAAGCCAAGGCGCAACGGTACGTTGGCACTATGTGGAACACAAAGGCTTCTCGCTATCGTTACGCCCTATGGGGTTAATAGAAATTGCAAGGCTAACGGTGACCCCGAATAGGATTATTTTATTAGACCGAACAGCAAAAGAGGCTTTTGTTAGTACTACGCCCCAGGAGGTGTCAGACCTTATCCAGGACTTTACGGGCTACGATGCCTCCTCCCTCTCGGCCTTGGTTGCCAACCAACCCTTCTCCACAGGAAACACTGGTGTACGGGCCTTGCAAGAGATGAAAATGAAAATTGAGCGAGGCCGCTACTGCTTTTATCAAACAAAAAAAGAGCTGGACCTCCGGCACTACTTCGACGCACAACAAAACCTGACAGAAAGCGTTATTGCAGTCCAGGGCCGAGAAATAGTCCGAGTCAGCTACAGCAACTTCGAAAAACAAACCCATGGGAGCAGAAGCTATCCGGCAAACATAGACCTACAAATAAACTGGAACGAATCGCCAATACACTTAAATGTCCGTTTGGATAAACCTGGAACAATTACCAACAAGGAGATTGAAGAGGTAGTACCCGATGGATACAAACACATGGGCTTGCTACGAGTGGTAAAAAAGGTTAGGGAGTTAGGATTATGACGCGTAGTATAATAGCCTGGGGAATAAGTTTGGCACTTTGCTTAGTTGTAGTACCTTGCTGGGGACAAAAGTCGGCACGAGTACGCCAGTTAGAGCAACAACGAAAGGCACTTACGGAAGAAATTCAACGCACAACACAACTACTAAAAAAAACAACGAATACAACTGCTAATAGCCTAAAAAAGCTGAACCTCCTGGCCTCCAAAATAGCTGCCCACAAAAAGGTTATAGAAACACTTGGTGCTGAACTTAACGAAGCCGATGCCTCGTTAGCCCGCCTCTCGTCACAAATGGATAGCCTACAAAAGCAGCTACAAAACAGGCAGGAGTACTATGTTAGGTCCGTAAGGGCTATGCAAAACCGAAACACCGCTAAAGAGTACCTGTTGTTTATACTATCGGCAAAAGATGTACAACAAGGTATGAGGCGTATGCAATACCTACGCGAATACGCCCAATGGCAAAAAAAAGAAGCCGATAAACTGAAGGATATAAATGCTCAGCTCCAGGCAAAGCACCAAGAGGTACAAACCCAACGAAACCAAAAGAACATCCTGCTGGCAACCCGAGAAAAAGAGCAAGCAGAGCTACAACAAACACAAACAGAAAGCCAAAAAGAGGTAAAAGCATTAGAGGCCAAGAAAAAGGAATTACAAACCTTATTGGCTCAAAAACGGAAACAAGCACAACAGCTGAACCGACAAATAGAACAGCAGATTGCCAAAGAAATAGCAGAGTCCGAAGCGAAAGCACGGCGGGAGGCTGAGGCCCGAAAAAAAGCTGCCCGGAACAATAGCCAAACAACCACCCCTGCCAGGAAAGCTATTTCCAAGGGCGGATACGCAATGAACGAACAAGAGTTTAAGCTCTCGGGCAGCTTCGAGAACAACAGGGGACGTTTACCCGCACCAATATCGGGAAGCTACTCTATTATTGGGCGTTTTGGAGAGCATGCGCACCAATCCCTTACCCATGTACGTGTTAACAACAGTGGTATAGACCTGCAAGGCGCACCCGGTGCTGTTGCCAAAGCGGTATTTGAGGGGGTGGTAACCCGCATTTTTGTAGTGGAAGGTTACAACAACTCCATAATACTACGGCACGGTAACTACCTTACTGTTTACAGTAACCTAACAGAGGTTTACGTAAAAACAGGCGATAAAGTAGAAAGAGGACAGTCGTTAGGAAAAGTATATAGCGACCCTAATATGAATGGCGCAACCTTCTTGCACTTCCAGTTGTGGAAAGAGCGCACTAAATTAAATCCAGAACGATGGATTAGGTAACCCTCGTTATGCCCCTTTGTTAGTTTTATAGTTCCCCAAGAATTTCCTATGAGGATATATAATAGCTTTAACGAACTTATTAAGCACAAACAACAGGAGCAACGCTCTGTGGTGATTACCATAGGCTTTTTCGACGGTGTACACCTGGGGCATCAGCGCCTGTTGCAGGAATTGTTACGCCTCTCGGTATCCACCAATACCGACGCTGTTGTTGTAACCTTTACCGAGCAACCAGGCAAGGTTTTGCACCCGGAATGCCCCGCCCCTGTTGTGCTTTCATCCGTTGCCAATAAGTTGCGTTACATGTCGTACTGCGGTATATCCAACGTAGTATTACTAAACTTTACCCCACAACTTGCCCGCCTTAGCGCAGAGGAGTTTATTGCCCCCTTGCTTCATAGCCAGTTATTAAAAGGTATTGTTATGGGGTATGACAACGCTTTTGGATATAGCCCTAAAACCTTGAACTTGTACGACTTCGACAAGATGATTGCCTCGTGGAGGGTTAAACTCCTGCGCATACCGCCCTTATGGATAGGACATAGGGTGGTAAGCTCTACCACTATCCGAAAACACATAACATCCTGTGAGTTCCCCGTTGCCGAAAGGTTATTAGGACGCCCTTACAGTTTCTTAGGGGAAGTAGAGTATGGCCAGCAAATAGGACGCACAATAGACTATCCAACAGCAAATATAACCCCCTTGGAACCCGATATCTTTTTGCCCGAAATTGGCATATATGTTTCGGAAGTGAGGATTGGAAATAAGGTTTACCCCGCTATGTCCTATTATGGCAGTAGGCCAACCATAGCCAGCGGGCAACCTTTACGGTTAGAGGCATTCCTGTTAGATTTTACAGGTGACCTTTATGGGCAATGTGTTGAGATAGGGTTTAAAGCCTTCCTAAGAGGCGATAAACGATTCGGGGCTCTGGACGAATTAGCCCAACAAATACAGAAGGATGAAATACAAACTCGCGCCTACTTTAAGGAACACTCCCTAACCCTCCCTACCGACCCCAAGAACCAGTTGGAAGAAATTATGAACACCCTCTCCGGAAAAAGCTAAAACATATGGAGCAGCTGGATATTAAAACCGTTATACGACAAAAATATCACGGTTGGCTTCCGCCCTTTTTATGCTCGTTAGTGGCTAAACTCATTCACCAGAAAGAACTGAACGAAATGAATAGGCTACAACAAAAAACAGGTGGTGTTGAGTTTGCCGATAAAGTGTTAGCCTACCTGAACGTACAGGTACAACCTTTAGGATTAACACAACTTCCCCAAGATATGCCCCCGTGTATATACGTAGCAAATCACCCCTTAGGAGGGTTGGACGGAGTAGCCTTAATTAGCACTTTAGGGCATTGGCACCACGGAGGAATAAAAGTACCAGCAACCGACTTGTTGCTAAACATTTCACAAATGGCAGACATCTTGCTCCCAGTAAACAAGTTTGGCCGACAAGGGAAAGAGGCACAACTGCAATTTGAGCAGGCTTTAACCAACCCCAATACCCAGCTGATTATGTTCCCAGCGGGGTTCTGCTCCAGGTATAATGAGAGGAAAGAGGTTAGGGATAGGCAATGGTCGCCCTCCTTTATCCGATGGGCAAGAAGATATAACCGATCCATAGTTCCTATTTATTTTGACCATGTTAATAGCCGACTTTTTTACCAGTTGGCCTGGTTACGGGAACGCTTAAAGGCAAAGTTTAACTACGAACAGGTATTACTTCCGCATGAAATGATTCGTGCCAAAGGCTCCAACCTGAAATTTAAGGTTGGAAACCCTATTATGCCTGCCGATTTACCTAAGGATATCCACGAAGATTATAACTTTGCACAACGTTTGCGCGATAGCCTTTACACCTTATAACCACCCCCAAACGAATATTTACTATGAGTGCACCCAAACAGCAGCCCATAATTCCGCCAATAGCTACCGAGCTACTTAAAGCAGAACTAAAAGAACAGTACCTATTGCGGAAAACCAACAGGGCAGCCAACCTTATATACACGTTTAGAGGGTGCGAAATGCCTAACGTAATGCGAGAACTGGGACGCCTACGGGAAGAAGCCTTCAGGTATTATGGTGGTGGTTCGGGTAAAGAAGTAGACATCGACGAGTTGGACTTAGCCCCTAATGGATACAGGCAACTAATAGTATGGGACCCCGTTAGGGAGGAAATTATTGGAGGCTACCGTTATATGCTGGGAAAAGAAATTTTATTCCAGGAGGGGCAACCACGAATAGCAAGTGCAGAGCTATTTCACTTTACCGATGACTTTTGTAAGGAGTACCTGCCACACATGATAGAGTTAGGACGCTCTTTTGTACGAACCGACTACCAACAGGCAAGGCTCTCCCCAAAATCCATTTTCGCATTGGACAACCTATGGGATGGCTTAGGCGCTTTGTGTATGTTATACCCCGAGTACGAGTACTTTTTTGGGAAAGTAACAGTGTATAAGGAATATAACCGAACGGCACGCGACCTTATTATGTACTACCTGGATACCCACTTCCAAGCGTCGGCACCACTCCTCAGCGCCTTAAACCCACCAGCATACACTACCCCAGCCTCCACCCTAAGGAAGGTGATAACCGGAAAGGATATGGAGGCCGACTACAAAAAACTCAATAGCGCTGTACGACATTTAGGCGTGAATATTCCTCCATTACTGAATGCTTATATGGGCCTTACTAAAACAATGAAAACATTTGGGGCGTCCGTAAATAACAGTTTTTCAGATGTTGAGGAAATTGCTATCCTTGTGCCTGTATTAGCAATAGAAGAGTCCAAAAAGAAACGCCATATGGATAGTTTTATACGGGATATTGCCCCCTTCTATCAGCGCACTTTGAAGGAACGTCTATTGCTTAAGCTAAAACGATAACAGTTGCCTTTCTCCTAAGAGATGCAGCCCCACACTTTGGCTACAACCGTTTACGGGATAGGGATAGTACCACTAAAGGCTTTATATTAAGGCAACCAGAACCTTCCCAGGAGGGGGGGAGAGATGGTTAAACGCATTACTATCGGAGGTATTTCAACCAACACCAAGCAAACAAAGGAGAAGAGAAAAGAATTAAATATCTCCGCCTGCAGTTTTATGTTTGTTATTGCGTTTGCTAAAAAGGAAAGAAGGCTAAATAATACGGCTTAGGGTAGCTGTACTCCTTTGATAGAGGAATGGAAATGAAAAAAAAGAGGGAAAAAGTGGAGGGATATTTGGTAATTCAATTATTTGTATTACCTTTGCATCGTAATTGATGATTGACCCATGGTGTAATGGTAGCACTACAGGTTTTGGTTCTGTCTGTTGAGGTTCGAATCCTCATGGGTCAACTTTT
>JAEWGA010000036.1 GCA_023388555.1 Bacteroidota bacterium
AATTGGATAAAGCAGACATCGAGCAGGAGCTCAATGCCATCTATAATCCTGTTGGCGTGCAGTTCACGGTAAATGTGGATGAAAACATGCGTGGCAACTATGATTGGGAAGTAGCAAGTGAACAGGATAGTTTGCTAAGTACGGTTGGTAAGTCTTTCTGGGGCTATGACAAGGAACTCAAAGAAAGCACCGAGATGCTTAACCTGCAAAAGGCTTATCAGAAAGTGGCAGGAACACTTGATGGAGCCTATTTATTCGTGCTAAATGGTGCCACGGGGCTTGAAGGGAAAAAGGATGGCTTGCTGGGTGAAATGCCTCGCAAGAGCAGATTCGGATATATCTTTGCCGGCAATAGCCCCAACCTCAGTACAAGCTCGTTAGTTCATACCATAGCCCACGAATTAGGTCATGGTATCTTCACCCTTCAGCACACTTTCGATGCAGAATATGGCAAAGGAACGAAGGGGGAAACAAACAATTTGCTGGACTATACTGCAACCGGGAAAGAACTTGCCGCTTTCCAGTGGAACATTATGGCCAACCCTGCCATATTCACAGCAACGGATAAAGCTGATGAAGTTGCTTTGTATGGAAAGATCTGGTTCACTCCAGATTGGCAGGCTTTTAAATTTGATAAAAGCAAGACTATTGTCGGCAATAATACGAAGGCCGGCACAGTGCCAGGCATAGTTTACAACAATAAACATTATATATATGACTACGATAAAAAAGCATATGCTTACAAAGACGAACCATCATTAACATTAACACTAGAAATTGTTAACCTGAGGGACACCTCCACAGAGAAGGTATACTTGTTTGGAGTAACCCATGATTGCAAGACACCTAGCTATAGTACCACGTATAAGTATGCTATTGCCCACAAGTCAAATATTGATTATAGCGACACAAAGAATGTACATCCTGAGGAAGTTTGGGAGTGTGCTAAGGAGCCTGCTACTACACACTATTTCAAGATAGACAGAGCCTCCCAAGAATATGTCGAGTATGCTAAAAAACAAAGCATAAAAGTCGAAGATGGTTTGTCAAAGAACAAAGACTGTTTGGATAATCTTCTAATAGAGATTAACAAGCAGAAATCCACAAATGACAAGTCTGTTGACATTCTTGGTGCAGTATTGGCAGATAAGCTCAAAACATACGAACTTTTTAATTCAAAAAAATTCATCGTTGCGTTTGCAGAGATGAATTATTTATCCGAGAGTCAATCAGATTGGCAGGACTTAGCACAAACTCTTTTTGATAAAGCAAATTTGGGAGCTAATGATATTCTTATCACTATTCCGTACGTCGTACTTGACGGTCTTCTTACGGATGGCAGAGTATATTATATGCCAGGTCTGGCCAAGGGATCAGCTGTGGAACAAGATGCAAGTACTTTAGGTTCTGATTACTCTAATACACAGGAAAAAGGCAAATACCAAGCAGGAGCTAAATCTGAAGGTGTGTATCGTTTCATTTTTGATGTCTTTAGGAGTACGAAGAAAAAGGTAGCCATATATCGTGGTTTCTATAATGCATCAAATGTTATTGACATCATTCCTTACTATAATGAAGAGGCCAACTATCCGTTCAATAAGGCTATTTTTGCTTATAAGCAGAAAGGTTGTGAGGAGTTGGCACGATTGTATGTAAAAGAACAACGTGATATTAAAGATGCTATTTCTACACGGTACGCACAAGATAAACGGAGTCCGATTGAGATAGCCAAGATGCAAGATTTAATTCATTTGGCAGCTAAGAGAGAACAGTTACAACTTTTAGAAAAACTATCGAATCAGGTTTCTTTCTCAGATTTCGAACCTTGTGCTGTTACCTATCCTATTGAGTACAAAGAAGAGTTTATAGAACAAATAAATAAGAATGGGCACAAAAATTATGAAGCCTATCTGTTGCTGCATGCTTATAGAGATCTGAGAACACAATTGCACTATCCTGAAATTAGTGGTTTTGATTTCGATCAAGAGGCTACATTTACAGACAAAACCGACTGGTGGCTATCGTCGTACATAGACAAACCTGTATATAATACTCTTGACTTGGCTTCTGTTGTGCTTGGCGTTTTCAGTCTTGACGTCATCTCGGATGCACTGAATCTTGGATATAGTCTTATAAGAAGAGATTATGATAATGCTATTGGTTCAGGACTCAGCTTACTTATAATCGGCCCTACAGGTTATGCTGGTAAGACGACTATTCCAAGAGGTCTTAAGTATTTGCGTCGGAGTAAGAAAGGTGCCGTTATAGCTGTAGACAACACAGATGAAGAACTTAGATCTATCATCAAAAAGTCCAAGAACGCTTTTGAGCCAGGCGAATTGGATAATCTCGACAATGCTAGTAGAGATGAACTATGGAGACTAGCCAACAGAGAGAATTTGTTCGAAAACTTGGACAAGTGGCTAAATGGAGTATCTCAAAATGTCCAAGATATTATTCGAGGTTGGGATTATGACTACAAGATACTACTGAATAAAGACCTGTCATCTAGATCAACTGGTGCAGAGCTTAAATCTCTATTGTCTTCAGCAGAGAATGTAGAGATATGGAAGTATTTGAAGGATGACCCCTCTTATGCTTTTGAACTGGCTAAAGACAATAAGAATTGGGAAAGATGGTCGAAGATCAACTTCTTTAAGGATGTTACAAAAAGAGGGCGAGAATTTGAAACTCTGGTTTTGAATAGAATCAAAACCAGAAGTGGTGAAGAATATAATGCACTCAAAATATTAGTACCTGACCTGGATGATCGTAAACTAGTTGCTCAGATGCAATTCTGCTTACCAGGATTCTCGTCTCCTTGTTCCGAAAAGGGGCAGTTCTTTATTGCTGATCAAGTATGGATTAAGTATGACAAAAGAGATCGAGTCTTGGATATGGTGATAGTAGATGCCAAACTGAGTGAACGCACTGCATTTACATATGGTCAAACTATTGCTAAACAAAAGGAAGGGAATGTATCTTTGATATATAAGCCTATCTATCCTAAGGATACTGATATAAATAACAATAGACTGCCTCGCATAATTAACCAAGGAGATATGCTTCCATTGAAGAAATTTTATAAGATATACGGAGATGGAGGCGGCAAATTTATAGGAATCCAATAAAAACGCAAATAGTTATGGCAATAGAAGTAGACAGAGATTATATTTCGAGATGGGCAAAGATAAATTTATCTGACTATAAGGCAAAAATCGCAGCCATGGATTATATCTATTTCACCAAAGAGACTAAAAGTCTTTTTATCAAAACATGTATTCGTGTACAGTTTTACGGAGAACTACTTTCCTTTGGTTCCTTTTTAGTTGTTTTTAAAGAATTTGAGCGTGTATTTTTGGATATAGTACGGATAAATGTTAATAAGGATTTGGTTCAAAAAAATTACGACAACCATTTTGTAATAACACTTCCTGATTTTCCTTACTCGAACTATGTATTCCCAGATAATGTAGAGTCAGAAGATGAATTAGAGACATATCTTCAAGAGTTTGTGAAGCATGTATACTATTTCGAGACAGTCGTTTTCCCAAGTCTTACCAATATTAATAAAATGGCTGAATATGTGGGACGTGTACCATTTGAAAAAGCCGGGGAAATTGTCGTTGGAGGAACCTATCCGATTCAATATTTTAAGAAATTAGCAATCCTTAAATGGGGTGGCAATGAAGAAAAGTATGAAGAATATAAAAAGGGGATGGAAGTTTTTATTGAAGAGGATTTTACTGATCTAAAGTATGGTCATGAAGCCCCTCTGTATAAGCAAGGATTCCAAAATTTGATTTACTGCTTGGAGCATGAGCCTAATCCATTCCTTTAATCTTAATGTCCAAAATGAGATAATACAAAACGTAAATAATGTATGGCAATAGAAGTAGACAGAGATTTATACAAAAGTGTACAGAGGTATACTTGCCAAACCACAAATCAAAGAAACGAAACAATGGATTACATCGACTTCATAAAAAACGACATCAATTTTCACTATAAGAACAGACATTCGCACTTTGTTTTATGGAACGATGATGTCATTTTGCGGATTCTCTGTAGTCTTCAAAGGGCTTGAGTGTATTTTCCTAAATATTCTCAAAAAAAACACAAATGAATCCTATCGAATACAGCCCCCTTACTCAAAAAAAAAGAATAAGTTAAATCTTGTCCAGCTTTTTCGGAGTGGTTCATTAGATATTGCGGTTTCCCCGCTTTTTAGAGAGTTTCTCCAAAGACATATTGAGCAGTACGGATCTAAATAACCATTTCATATACCTGCAAACATCATTAAGGGGAACGAAAATTACCAATATTTCAGCAGCATAAGACGCTTTTATGTATAAAAATACAGGCTGTTTGGGGCAATAACAATAATAGGAGATATTGATAATTTTGGCTGGGGGATTTTTCACTTAACCAAAAGATGAATGAGAACATAAAAAAAGTAATAAAATATAGGAAAACAACATCTCACATCACTCAATAATAACTTTGGCTTTTACAGCTTTGCTATTCTCCTGCCTAAAAGAGACTGCTGTTCCTATCGAATTGGCATTCACCATAAAGGCCTCAGAAGATAAGACCGCACCTGTAACTATCCAATTGAAAAATGAAAGTTTCGGGGCTGATGAGTGTGAATGGAGATTTGAGGGTAGTATTCCCAGCATGTCAAATCAAAGAACTGCAGGGAAGGTTGTGTTTACACAATTTGGTGAGTATAAAATGATGGAATGAGATAGAAGCAAGGTAAGCCTGCAAACAATCAAGGACTAAAAGAATGAACAGGACGTATTTGAGCCCATTAGAGCTATTTGAAGTTCTTTCACTGACGTTCCTCCTGAGTTTCTTAGGAGGCATCAAGCTCTATGCCCAATACTATCCTGTTCATGCCACAGTTCAGTGGCCATCACCGCAAAGTCCTTATCTATCGGATTACTATAGTGGAAGCAGGGATCGACTCATTGTTACACTACTCAACCGCGACCTGCAACAACCACTGCTTTTTGCCAAGTTGCGTATAAAGATTAAGAGTACCGGTTTCCTTGCTGCTAGCCGTGAGGTGGTCAATTATCCAATGTTGGAACTCAACGCCAATGTACCGACACGCTTGACCAATATCGATCTCGCTCCTTATCTGAACCCTCAAAATCTCCAAGCCAGCGGAAATTTGAGAAACGGCCAGCTCCCCCTGGGGTACACGGAGTTCTCTGTGCAAGTAGTGGATTATTATACGGGGCGCATTTTGTCTGACTGGCATACAGGACGCTCTTATCTTGATGTTAAGAAGCCACCCTTTCTTAACGTTCCGGAGAAGGATGCACACATAGGAATCACAGAACCACTCTATATCCGTTTCCAGTGGATGCCTCGACATCAAGGAGTTGCCGGTACGGAGTATGAGTTTGTCTTAAAGGAATTGCCAGACAATGGTGCAGCCCCTCAGTCTGCATTTGCCTATGGCAATGAGATCTATCGTATCCGTACACGTAATACAACTTTAGCCTACACCCACCTTGAACCTATCCTTTTTCCGAATCGACGTTATGCCTGGCAGGTACAGGCAGTTGCCCGTGACGGAGTGGATGAAGTCGGTATGTTTGAGAATGGTGGATTCAGTGAAATCAACTGGTTCTATTTTACTGACAACTGCCAGGCACCGACAGGGCTGAAAGCCCGTACCCGCTTTGCCAAGGCAGACCTTTCATGGAACAAAGTGATTGGCACAACGGGCTATGTGGTGGAATGTCGTCCCAAAACAAAATTCAATGTCTACGAGTGGAGCAGCACAAGTGTTGCAGGAGAAACCCTCACACTTGCACAGTTGAAACCAGGTTGGACCTATGAATGGCGTGTGGGTACACTCTGCACCAATGACCGGCCTGTCTTTTCGGACATGCGTGAGTTTACGCTCAGTCGTCAGAATGACGAGCTGCTGGCTGACTGTGGCAAGGAGCCTGTGAGAGAAGACCTTTCGCAGGAACCAAACCTGCGTATTAAAGCCGGGGATGTCGTTACCATTGGTGGCGACTATCCGATGACTATCATCGAGGCAATCCCATTGGGGGACGGATGGTATGCTGGTCGAGGAAAGACACGCTTGAAGACCATTATAGATGCTCCCGTATCTCTTCGTTTCGACCGTCTCCGCATCAATGTGGATAACTTCCAAATAGACGGAACGGTAGAAGCCTCTTATGATGAGAAGAAAGCAAAGATAGCCGATCTTGATTATGTGGATGACGGCGGTAAGGATATCAAACCGGCTACGATTCGTATGCGCGAACATAAAATGGACTTTACCCTTCCCGGCATACCGCAGTTTACCTATAATCCTGAGAGTGGATCGTTAGAAACAATCGATGCTGACGGTACCCCACAGACCATCAAAATAGATGTGCCAGAAAATGCCTCGTATGAGAGTATTTTCTCTATGTTCGTTACGGACATATCTGTAGAGTAAGGTTCTATTATGCCTTGGTTTAATCAACCTGGGCAAGGTACTCAAATTATGTTCTATGAAGAAATCGAAGAACTGATTAAGGAGGGAACAACAGAAATTCGCAATTTAAAGAAGATAAAATGATAGAAGTTTCAATAAACGAAGGCAGGGTTTTAGAACTAAATCAACCACGAACTTTCCATCGAGAAGATTTTGTTTGTATAAAAGTTCACAACACCGTAGAGCATATATACATATACAAAGAAAATAAATCTGAGAGTTTTTCTACTTTTGGGATGACATATCCCAATAACAAAGGAATCCCGTTAAAAAAAATAGATCATATTGCAAGCAAATTAAATCTGCAAAAAAAAGTATATGCCAAAACGGGATATATATCGTATAGAATGAAAGTAGCAGAAAAAATGATAACGCCTTTTGTTATTATATTGTGTAAATACGTGTTCTATTTCGGACTTCTCTCGGGAGATTACTCCAGAGGACCAGAAACCTTGATAGTGTTATTGGGAGTGCGAAAATATGAAGAGAAATAACACGCTCAGTAAGGCAATACAGCTCGTTCTGTTGACATACTTTGTCACATCGAAATTCAAATGGACAGCCGTTTTTATCAATACCGCATTCACCATAGAGGCACCAGAAGATAAAACCTCAGCTGCAACTATCCAGAAGAAAAACTACTCGTTAGCTCGCAATATGTTTAAAGATTTGAGGCAATTCAAGGCATATCTTAGAGCAATAGACAATTTTGATCAATCCTATATTGTCCAGCAAGGGGGCGTGATATAACAAAGAAAGATATAACAAACAACTGGAAAAATCCATAGCAAACGATGCAAAAAGTGTGTTTAGAGCAAACCAGCAATTATGGAGGAATATGGGAATCAATCGTTCTGAATTGTTAGAACAATTATGTTACAATCACGCATTATCCCAAGGCTCTAAATACGAACCATTTAGAAATATGATATTAACAACAAAATAGTTTTAGGTATGAGGTATATTGAGACAAGAAAAATAGAAAATGTCAAAAGTTTCTGTCCCAATAATGGAGACTACGCCTATACTGAAAGTCAGAAAGGTTATTTGTATATCGATGGGGTGCTTTTAGAAAAAGATGATGCACCTTTAGAACTTTCTCTTAGAGGGAAGTATATGTACGTATGGTATAGTTCAGGGAAATTTGAACTATACGAGGGGCATACACTTTTGAATAGTATAGAAAGTAATACTCATTTACTAAATGAGCAAACACAATATATCGGCAAACATTTCTTTGAATTAAATCCTCATCGCGAGGGTTCTAATTTTGCATCTCCTATTGATGGACAACTGATATTGCCTGAGTTTATTCCTTACATGCTGTATGTGGAAGATGATACAATTATCGCCTATGATAATTTTAGCGGAGAGTTCAAGCGAATAAATACTCAAATCGAAACTCTTTGGCAATTTCCTCTCTCTTTATTGGGAGGAACGGAATATGAACCTAACGGAACCGACAAAATAAAGAATGTCTTGGGTGTCGTGCACGGCAATATTTGGATTTATACAGATTTTGGAAGGTTGGTAGCTTTGAACTTGAAAACAGGGAACGTGGTAAAAAAAATGTCAGGTAATCCTTCTGACAAAAACTCATCTTATGCAATTATCTCAGGATTAGGGAAATGTTATTCCCGACCATCAGATAGAAACATTGTAAGTATTAATGCATTTGAGTTTCAAATAATCGAAACGGAAAAGTTAGTAGTTATAGAACGGTATGATTTTCGGGAGGCCGATCCTATGGGCATGGGAACATACCGAAGAGTATTCAGTCCGCTGCTTCAAGGAGACTATTTTACCTTTTTGGGTGAGAAAGAGGAGGACTTCGGTAGCAACATGCGTCGGATTGGCATTTTCGATTATAAAGCTCGCAAGCTGGTTTGGGAATATGAACTCATCAGCGTAGATGAATACGAACAAACACGTAACCACTTAGTGCCTTCCGCCCCTTTGTATATGATAGGCAACAAATTATACATAAAAGACTTTAAGCATACTCTACACATCTTTGAACGAGAAGAGATTTGATGATAAGCTATGAAGACAATAAATAGGCTACATCGGGCTGTACAACTCTTTATATTGACGTGTTTGGTCTCATCCTGCCTCAAAGAGACTGCTGTTCCTATCGAATCGGCATTCACCATAGAGGCATCAGAAGATAAGACCTCACCTGTGACTATCCAATTGAAAAATGAAAGTTACGGGGCAGACGAATATGAATGGACTTTCGAGGGCGGCGTTCCTGGCAGCTCCAATCAGAGAGCCCCAGGTAATGTAGTGTTCTCGCAAGCCGGTGAGCACAAGATAACCTTGCGCGTTTGGAATGCTGTAGAGGAAAAAATGAGTCAACAGATCCTCAGAGTTGATTCCGCCATGACGATAGACTTTGATTTCACCGTGGCAATCAATGATATTGCTCCGGGAACTGTCTCCATCATCAACAAAAGCAAAGGCGGAAGTCAATATGAGTGGACTTTTGAAGGTGGTATCCCCTCTACGTCCAACCAACAGCATCCCAGCGCGATAACCTTTGCGGAAGGTGGTGAGCATAAGATTCACCTAAGAGTATTCAATGGCAGTAAATCCGAAGAACGTACTAAGACGCTAACCCTACAACCTTCTATGCAAGCCGATTTTTCGTATGCGGCTCTGCCTGTTGATCAGGATTGGGAAGCCCCACTCACGTTGATAACAACCAATCTCACCACAGGAGGATTGTCTTATCATTGGGTATGTGCAGGCGCCAACGTACAATCTCCGGAGAGTAAAACAACAACCATTCGATTTGAACATCCAGGTACTTACACCGTGCAGATGATAGCCGGCAATGGCAAAGAAGAGAAAATTGTAGAAAAAAGCATTGCAATCAAATCCAATAGTGGCATTATCAAGCAGAACAATATAAAATTAGGTATCAATGAGGCAAAGAACAGCATTGGGTGTTTTTACTCAGCGAAAGAGAGAGGAGTTCTCACTTCCAATCAAATTGCTCAAAGCGATGATTTAGGACATTGGGTTGATTTTGGGTTCTTTGCCCTTAACTCATCATTTAACTATTGCTACTTCTTTGCGCCCAATCAGGCAAAAGCCAATTCTTTCCCAAAGATAGACAATGCTCAGGATGCTACTTTTATCAATAATCCAGCTTCAATGGGAATCAATATCACAAATGGCATTTTTGACAACATCAAAAGGTCTTCTGACCTGAATCAATTCTCCAAATGGTCGGAAGAACGTCTGACAAGCTTCAATAAAACCAGCACTCCACATTTCGTGCTGGTGCGTACTGCAGACGGGAGAAGGGGTATCATCAGAATAAAGGAGTTCGTCAAAGCCGGCTCACAATCCTATATTATAGCGGATGTCAAACTTGAAAAAAGAGCAGGGGAATAACAACATATACATGTAAGACATATGAACAGATCCCATATCATCCGTATAACTTTGGGCATTTTCATGTTTATGGCATGGAGCAACACCGTATCAGCCCAAAATATGGAGGAAATATTAGAGTTTCGCAAGAAGAAGCCGTTAAAAATCAGCGGTAGCATTTCAGCAAACGCGATACAATTCAATAGTACGCCCGGGCAGTCACGACAGTCCTTTACCTATCAGCTGACAGGCTCTGTAAACATGTCTCTCTATGAGTTGTTAAATATCCCCATATCGTTCAACTTGAATAACTATGGGGCAAAGTTCTCCTATCCCTCGCTCCCCAACCGTCTGAGCCTTCATCCTTCCTACAAATGGATTCGGGCACATATAGGGGATGTGTCGATGAGCTTTAGCCCTTATACGCTTAACGGACACCAGTTTACCGGTGCAGGTATTGAACTGACTCCGGGAGGTTGGCAAATCGCTGCAATGGGCGGCAGATTATTAAAACGTGTGGATATAGACTCTTTGAATCTCTCTATCCGCCCTAACTATGAGCGGTGGGGGTACGGTACAAAAGTCAGATATGAGACAGAAAAGTATGCTTTGGGAGGAACAGTCTTTACGGCAAAGGATAAAATGAATAGTATTTCTTTTGATGCAGATGCTTTGGGAATATATCCTAAAGGGAACATCGCCATTGGACTGGAAGCAAGTCTTAGCATAATCAAGGACCTTAAACTGTCTTTGGAATATGGATTGAGCATCATGCAACGCGATTTGAGGATAAATGAGAAAAATCTTTATCATGCATTGAAGGCGGATTTGGCATATCTTTTCTTGGGGAATACCATCGGTATAGGCTACGAACGAATCAGCCCAGATTATGAAACGCTCGGTGCCTACTACTTCAATAATGACTACGAAAACATTACAGTCAATTACAGCCGCAATTTCTTTGACAACAAAATGAGCATCGCACTTAGCGGAGGCGTGCAGCGAGATGATCTTTCGGGACAAAAGCAGGAGAAAAACAAACGGTTCGTAGGTTCTGCCAATATCAATTTTACTCCCAGTGAGAATTTTTCAACCTCTGTTTCTTTGTCGAGCTATCAGGCGCACCGAAACATCAAGTCTTCATTTGATTATATAAATGAGCGGACACCGTATGAAAATCTTGACACTCTAAGGTTTACCCAATTGAATAACAATATGGATATAAATATGAACTGGCGATTACTGAATAATGAGAAACAGACACACAACCTTTCTGCCAATGCAAGCTATCAGGAAGCAGCCGACAAACAGGGGAAATATATCATGCCCGGTAATTTAACACGCTTTTTGAATCTCGGAGCCAATTATGGTATTGATTTCACTCCATTGGACTTCTCAATGACGGCAGGTGTAAATGTCAGCAACAATTATGCATCACGCAAGAATGTTCTGACATTAGGTCCTACACTCACATGTATAAAACGCCTGCTAAAAAAATCCTTAACCACAGGATTGACTCTTTCAATGAATCAGACGAATGAAGAGAATAAGAAATTGGCAACAATCTATAATATTCGATGGCATGCCAGTTATCGTTTCCTTAAACAACATGGATTAAATGCCAGCATAGCTTATCAACACCGCTCCTTGTCAGAAGCATCTCTTAGTAACTCTTCATCCCTAACCAGTCAGGTAAGTTATAGTTATTCATTCTAAAACAACCAGAACATGCAATATTGTACAAAAACAAAAATAGTCATTTTCATCATAGGCGTAGTTTGCTTATTCTCTTGTCAAAATAAGCCTACCGACCTTGTTGAAAATCCAGTAAAAGCATATAGTGACACGATTGCAGCCAACACTGCCGTAGATGCTCTTTATGCAAAGGGGCTTCCACAGCTTTATCTTTCGGCAGACCAAGAATATGGTATTCCATTGGCATGGGGAAGCTATTTGTCCGGACTGTTTGAAAGTGAAGCAACACAAGGGTATTTCCCAGCATTGGCAAAACAAAATTTGGAAGACCCTTCTGTCCAGGATTTGGCCAAACAAATATATACGACCTGTTTTGATGGGATTGAAGCCACGGATTCTGTCATCTTACAGATTCCCAACACGTCGGGATTCACCTTGGCAGAGCAGGCAAAACTTGTTGGTGAAGCTAAATTCTTCCGTGCATTCAATCGGTTTTATCTTATCCGTACATTCGGTTCTTTTCCAGATGAAAGGCATGCCGCCTCGTGGCTGAGTATAGAAAAGGCATATTTGAAAGTGGAAAAAGACTTGCTTGATGCCATTGCCACCTTACCAGAAAAGAATTTCCAAGAAAACAATTCACATGTAACGGCATTTACCGCCCGTGCCCTATTGGGTGATGTGTACCTGCATATGAGTGGGAAACCATTACAGAAGAATAAATATGAACAGGCCGCTGCTATTCTTCGCCCCATCATACGGTCGGAGAAGCACCATCTCGCAACTAATGGTGCTAACGAAACAGTGTCTGCTATCAATACGCTTCGAACTACTCCAACCAATGACGAGTACCTTTATGTTGTTTATGGGGAAACATCGTTGACACGGGCATCATTTGCCTTTCCAAAAATGGCCAGAAACTGGGGTAATGTCAAGGAACATGTAGCTTTCAATGCCTTCAAGCCCATTCAGGCGTTTATGAGTTGCTATGCCGATGGAGATATAAGAGGAAAGGACCGACAGTATTTCCACACTTTCTTCAAAGTTAAAGATGAGGAAAAGACAATCTTTGAAATCTTTGATCCAGCGCCCTATTTTTGGCTCGCTTCCGGGACAGATATAGCTGCTTCTAAAAAACAGTACTGGGGGATTTATCGTTATGCGGAAGTCCTGCTTATGGCCGCAGAAGCCATAGCTCATAGTGAAGGAGTTACTCTGGAGGCTGTAAATTGCCTTTCCCAAGTTCGGGCTCGCTCTATCTCTGATTCTCAGATTGACTTAAGCAAACAACTTTCAGGATTAGCCGTAAATAAGTTTATCGAGGAAGTTTGGTTGGAGCGATTAAGAGAATTACCCTATGAGATGAAACAACTTTCAGATATTTTGCGCACAGGCTTTTATCCTATAGATAAGGATAGTATGCTACAGTTTGTTCCACTTCAAGAATCCGCCACTTCACAAGAGCAGTCACCGAATAGACGATTTTTCTATTTGCCTAAGCCTACACTCTAATGGGGTGAGCAAATTCTACCAGCATTTCCTCCAATTCTATAACCCAACCGCCAACGATAGTATTCCTTGATTGCGGTTACGATATTTGGCTCCGAAAATCTCAAAGAGACGATCGGAGCCATCTTTGTTTGTAAAATCCAGATTACATGGTTAGCCACCAGATAAACGACAGATTAGGGCGTGTCAAAATAGGCACGCCCTAATAAAAGCCTCAGCTTGGAAAAGTTAAGGCTTTTTCTTCCCTCTGCCATACGTGTTATTTGGGGCATAATAAAGGTTGTGACAGAACTTCCCCCGTAGGCAAGTATCAAGAAAAAACGATAGCAGCCCCCAACTCCTTGAATTATCCTGGTTAAGTTTTTTGGGGTACGTTCTGAGAAAGAGAGAGCAAGGGCAGATTTTATTTTGAACCGTTCTATCGCCCCAATTAAGCCCGAAACAAAAGCCAAGTAGTGTACGAAACAAGATAAATGGGTATATTTAGAGGTCTTAATACAGTAACTAAACCTGGACCTTAAGCGTATGAGTAATTGTAACCATCTACTATCGGAAGAGGATCTGATACAATTGTCGGAGTTGGGCATCTCTAAGTCGACCGTTGAGTCTCAGTTACGTTCTTTCAAAGAGGGTTTTCCCTTTTTAGAGGTGTTAAGTGCTGCAACCATAGGAAATGGGATTAAATCCTTTTCGGCAGAAGAGCTGAAAACATTTATCCAATTGTGGGAGGCCGAACTACAGCATGCAAACAGAACTATTGTGAAATTTGTACCAGCCTCAGGCGCAGCCTCTCGGATGTTTAAATCCTTGTATGAATACCTTTCCCAAATAGAGGAAGAAGAGGTCCCCACACCGCCTACTGGAGAAGCACAAACGTTTTTTGAGCATTTAAACGACTTTGCATTTGACAACGCCCTAAATGCCATGTGCCTCCAAAACAATTGGAAAACTATGGCAAAGCTTCATCAGCAAGGGGAATACAAACAGATACTTGAAAACTTCTTGTTGGAAGAGGGGTTAAACTATGGGAATTTGCCTAAGGGATTGCTACTGTTTCACAATTACAAACAGGGAGCCCGCACAGCTGCCGAAGAGCATTTGGCAGAAGGGGCCATGTATACTAAAAATGTCAGTGGTGATGTTTTCATACATTTTACGGTATCTCCAGAGCACCTATCGGCCTTTAAGGCGCTGCTTTCCAGAAAGGTTGCTGTTTTAGAAGATGTTTTTTCTGTTCGTTTTCACCTTTCTTACAGCACCCAAAAGAAGGAAACCGATACCATTGCCGTGGATGAAAACAATAATCCCTTGCGCGACTCCAACGGGCGTCTGCTTTTTAGGCCCGGAGGCCATGGTGCACTTATAGAAAACCTAAACGATATCGATGCCGATATTATTTTTATTAAGAATATCGACAACGTAGTACCCGACCATTATAAGTGCGACACCATTATTTACAAAAAAGCACTTGGAGGGTATTTGGTAAGCATCCGGGACCGCGTTTACGACTATATGCGCATGCTTTCCGATGTCAAACGTATACAACCAACAACCCTATTTGAAATACAACAATTCATAACAGAAACCTTTGGAATTCAACTGACGCCATTAGAAGGGCTTGAACTAACCGAGGTTGCAGAACGCTTAAAAGTTATCCTTAATAGGCCTATGCGTGTGTGTGGTATGGTCCGAAACGAGGGCGAACCTGGTGGAGGTCCTTATATTGTTCGTGACGAGAAAGGGTTTACCAGCCTCCAAATATTGGAAAGCACCCAAATTAATAAGGAGAACCCTGCCGAGTTAGAAATAATGAAGAGTGCCGAGTTCTTTAATCCAGTGGATTTGGTATGCTGTGTGAAAGATTTTGAAGGGCATAAATTCAATTTACGACCTTTCATAGATGAGCACACTGGGTTTATTAGCCATAAAAGTAAAGACGGAATAGCTTTAAAAGCATTGGAGCTTCCTGGGCTATGGAATGGAGCTATGGCAAAGTGGAATACCGCATTTGTTGAAGTCCCTATTTCTACCTTTAATCCAGTAAAAACAGTGTCCGACCTCCTCCGCCCAATGCATCAGTAACCCCCAAAACTCTAATCTTATAATATGAATACTCAAGTAACAACCCGACTAAACAGCTTGCGCAAAGAAATGAAAGCAGCAGGCATAGATGCATATGTAATACCCAGCTCCGACCCCCATTTAAGTGAATATCCCCCCGAATGCTGGAAGGACAGAGCTTGGATTTCGGGATTCGATGGTTCTGCTGGAACTGTTGTCGTAACCTTGGAAGAAGCTGGTTTATGGACGGACTCCCGATACTTTTTACAAGCCGAAAAACAGCTTGAAGGCACAACAATAACACTTTATAAAGAAGGCGTACCAGGAACGCCTACCATCTCGGAGTTCCTTCGCCAGCATGCCAACACAATACGCACCGTTGGATTTAAGGGGAAAGCTATATCCTATAAAGAGACCCATACCCTACAATGCAATATTGCCGTATTGGGAATTAAAACAGAGGCTTCGTTGGACTTGGTTGGAAACTGTCGTGAGGAGGCCCCTACCCTGCCTGCCGAGCCCCTCTTTATTCACCCCCTAAAATATGCTGGTAAGTCCACCTCCGACAAAGTGGCCGAGGTGCGCCTTTCAATGGAAAAGATAGGAGCCAATACAATAATACTTAACACCTTGGACGAAGTTGCATGGCTTTTTAACCTACGCGGGGCGGACGTCCTGTTCAATCCTGTTGGACTTGCTTATGGGCTTATTACACCTTCGCGCGTAATACTCTATGCCGATAGGGAAAAACTTTCCGATGAAGTAATAACCCACCTTACAGAGAACGGTGTGGAAACTGCTCCCTACGAGAATATTTACCATGATGTTTCCGAACTCCCCAGCGAATTGGTATTTTGCGTAGATGAAAACCGTATTAACTACGACCTATACCAAGCTATCCCATTAAAAGCCACCAAGATTTCCCACCTATCCCCCATCACTTTACTTAAAGCATGTAAAAACGAAGCTGAGTACCAAGGATATTTGGCAGCCATGAAACGAGATGGCATAGCGCTAACCCGTTTCTTTATGTGGTTGGAGAGCGAACTTGCTAACGGTAACAGCTATTCCGAGTACGAAATAGGAGTACACTTAGCAAACTTCCGGGCTAAAAGCGACTACTATGTTAGCGATAGCTTTGCTACCATTGCTGGCTACAACGGCAATGGAGCTATTGTGCATTACAGTGCTAACGAAAAAAACTCGGCACAAGTTATTGCCAAAGGGATATTGCTACTGGACTCGGGGGCACAGTATAAAGATGGCACAACAGATATTACACGCACCATATCCTTGGACGGAAACCCAACTACAGAACAAAAACAAAACTATACCCGTGTTCTTAAAGGACATATTGCCTTAGCAACCGCAATATATCCACAAGGAACCCGAGGCTCACAACTGGATATCTTAGCACGTAAGGCTCTTTGGGATAACTGCCAAAATTATGGGCACGGAACAGGGCACGGCGTGGGCCACTTCCTCAACGTACACGAAGGCCCCCAAAACATCCGGATGGATGAAAACCCTACTACACTAATGCCAGGTATGGTTACATCTAATGAACCTGGCATATACATAGCCAACGAGTATGGCATACGCATAGAAAACCTGATACGTACTATCCCTTATAAAACTACCGACTTTGGAAACTTCTATGCTTTTGAAACCCTAACCTTATGCTATTTGGATAATACATTGGTGGATGTAAACCTCCTGACCAATGACGAATTAAGCTGGTACAACGCCTACCAGGCCAGAGTATATAATGAGCTGTCGCCACTACTGGAGCAAGCAGAAGCAGAGTGGCTGAAAAACAAAACTCAACCACTACACAAATAATTGACGATGGCAATAATTCAAACCGTACGGGGTTTTACCCCACAATTGGGAAAGGACTGTTTTTTAGCAGCAAATGCTGTAGTTGTAGGCGATGTACAAATGGGCGACCACTGTAGCGTATGGTTTAGCGCCGTGGTTAGAGGCGATGTTAACAGTATTCGTATAGGAAATAACGTTAATATCCAAGATGGAGCTGTAATACATACCCTATACCAGAAATCGGTTGCTATCCTTGGCAACAACGTTTCTGTTGGGCATAATGCCATCATACATGGAGCTACAATAGAAGACGAGTGCCTAATAGGCATGGGGGCTATTGTTATGGATAATGCTGTTGTTGGCAAAGGCTCCATTGTGGCAGCTGGCGCTGTTGTTTTAGCAGGAACTATTATTCCGCCTAACACGTTAGTTGCAGGGGTCCCCGCAAAAGCTGTAAAGGAGGTTGCCGAGGAACAAGCCCAAAGCATTAATCGGAGGATAGCCAGTAACTACCAAATGTACGCTTCCTGGTTTCCCAACCAAGAGGAGAGAGAAAGCTGGTAAGCGGGTTACATCCCTTTTCCGTATTTGGCAGGAGGCATTCAAAGGGCAAGAAAAGAAGCCCCCAATATTATATACCTCTCCACCACTTCCTCGTTAAAAGAATTCCCCTCTTTTCCACAAAAAAGAAGCACCCCAAAAGTCAAAAACAAAACTTTTGGGGTGCAGTTTGTAATACCAAGCTCTTGCTTTCTTAACCAACGTATATCCAAGGCTCATTTAAATGGGGCTAAACCCTCTCCATGCCCCTAAAATCTGCCCCAATTTCATTGCCTAACGTATGACTAATCTCCCGTTCAAAAAACAAAAAAGGGAGCCATGAGAATTTCCCATCCAATCAAAACACAACCACTCGCTCCCATATACACGACCATCCCCATACTCCAAATGATATGTAAAAAGCTATCACCTTCCCAGGCATGTTATGTTTATACCTATTTGGTCTATGCAAATAGTAAAAAAGTGGCATAAAAAAAGGGCTGAGATGCTATAATATCTCAGCCCTTTTTATGTGAGTAAAATAGTTTGCCTCGTATTACTTTAGGCCTAACTTAGCACGAACTTGAGCAGTGCAATTAATGCCAGTAGCTCCTACATAGTGCATCATTTGTGCATCTAAGATGTAAGCATAGCCATTTTCAGCACCTACTTTGTCAATAGCATCTTTCAGTTTCTTTTGAATAGGTGCTATTAGCTCGGCTTGTTTCTTTTGGATGTCCTCGCCAGCAACATTCATAAGGTCTTCAATCCTCTTTTGAATATCTTGGATATCTTGTTGCTTCCGAAGTTTAATTGCTTCAATCATAGAGTCTTGCTGAGCCACATACTCTTGATACTTTTTTTGTAGCTCCTGCCTCATGGTTACGATGGTGTCTTCGTATTTCTTCTTTAACCCATCCAGTTCTGTTTGCATCGCCTTTGTTTCGGGCATGTCTACCATAATTGCTTGTGCATCTACGATAGCAATCTTTTGAGGAGCTTGAGCAAATGCTACCATTGGCAGCAGAAGCATTAGGGAGAGGAGTAATTTCTTCATTGGTTTTGTTATTTGACAAAAATGATATTGAGCATTACAAATACAGTATCCGTTATAGTTTCGGATAACTACTGCGTGCAAATATACTCAGATTAGTTGGAATAACCGAGAACCGAAAGCACATCGTTAGAAATATCGGCCTCGGGTGCTCCAAATATTATGTTTCCAGCAGTAGCACGGTCAAGAACTACAAGGTAACCTCTTCTTTGCGATATCAGTTTTACTGCTTCGTATATTTTATCTTGTATTGGTTTTATAAGCTGTTGTTGTAGCTTTAGCATTTCGCCTTGCGGGCCAAAGTATTGTTGCTGGAGCTTACGAGCCTCTTGTTCGGCGGCTACAATAGCATTTTCGCGTTGCACTTTTGTGTTGTTGTCCAGCTTGGACAGGTCCTTTTGGTATGCACTGTACAGCTCTTGGGCTTTTGTTTCTAACGCTTTTATCTTTTGGGTCCAAGCCTCGGACTGCTGTTGTAGCTGTTTATTGGCTTTTTGTGCATCGGGTATTTTGCTCATTAAATATTGCATGTCGATAAGTGCAAGTTGCTGCAACGACTGACTTTGAGCAGATGCTGCTAACACGGCAGTTAGCAACAAGATAGTATATAAAAATAGTCTTCGCATGATAAAGTGATTATAAGGGGTGAGAAAACATGTTGTAACCTTTAGAATTCTTGTCCTAACACAAAGTGGAGGTTGCTACCACCTTTGGAAAGGCGCCCATCGGGTACATCAAAACCATATCCCCAGTCTATACCCATAAGGCCGAGCATTGGTATCATAATACGTACGCCTAACCCTGCAGAACGCTTGAGTTGTAAGGGATTAAAGTCTCGGATTTGAGCCCAGGCGTTACCCGCTTCAACAAATCCTAAAGCCCATATAGTGGTAGAACCTTCAATAATGAGCGGATACCTAAGTTCCATGGCTACCTTGGAGTAAGCATAGGCTCCTACACCATTATCGCCACCAAGGCTACCATTTTTGTACCCGCGTAAGCCTACGGTTTCGTTAAGATAGGTGTTGTAACTGGCGGACATCCCATCACCACCAACATAGAACGTTCCAAAAGGAGAAGGCTTATATGGGTTGTATGAGCCTAAGAAGCCCGACTCGGCACGAGCCATAAGCACAGGGGTGCGTTTATAGCGAGTAACATCCAGTAAAGGCAAAAACACCTGGCTTTTCACCTTGATTTTGTAGTACTCTATAAACTTGTTTCTGGCTTGTACCGATAGCTTAGGATCCGCATAATTCACACCATCGAAAAGAGAATAGGGCGGAGTACTCATTGCTGTTATAGAGAACAGCGAGCCTCTACGTGTATAAATAGGATTATCAATAGAGGAACGAGTAAGATCTACGGTGAGGTTAATCTCGTTAGCTATACCATTGTCCATTCCGAAGCTATAGTACATTAAGCTCCAGTTTTTAAGTTTATATAGTGTATAGTTTAGGCTGGCCTGGAACTGAAAGTTATCATCGGGCCAAGTTAAACGTTTCCCGTAGGAAATACTCCCACCAAACATATCTAATGTTTTGTCGGGGTCGTAAGCACTTTCGTACAAACTGGAAGCGTCGTAACCATATCCGTAACCATCGTAACCATATCCGTAGCCGTAACCATAACCTCCGTAACCATAACCTCCATAGGGATATCCGCCATATCCATACCCGCCATAGGGGTATCCACCGTAGCCATACCCCCCGTACATTAGCGGGTCGTAGGCTAAGTCCTGTCTTTGAGAATTGTAAAACTTGGTATTAATTTGGGTTTGGCGCGACATCCAGGCACTTATACTAAACATATTGGGACGTTTGCCGCCAAACCACGGGTCCATAAACTGGATGCTATAGGATTGGTAGTAACGCCCGTTAGTTTGCCCCGAAAGCGTTAGGGTTTGTCCTTCTCCGGTAGGTAAAAATCCTTTATACGACTTGGGATTGAACAAATTTTTAATGGAGAAATTAGTAAACTTCAAGGCTACCCGGCCCAACAATCCTGTTTGCGACCATCCGCCCGAAAACTCTATTTGGTCGTTGGATTTGGGCACCAAGTCCCACTCCAAGTCCACTGTACCGCTGTCTTCGTGTGGTATAGGTGTAGGGGTTATTTTTTCTGGGTCGAAGTGTCCAGTTTGTGCTATCTGACGAATAGAGCGTATCACATAGTCTTTGCTAAAAAGCATTCCTGGTTTGGTGTATAACTCTCTTCGTATAACATCTTCGTACAAACGGTCGTTACCCCTAATTACCACTTTGTTAATAGTGGCAGGTTTGCCTTCGTGTATACGGATGTCCAATGCCACGGAGTCTCCTTTAACTTCGGTTTCTACAGGCATCATATAGGCAAAAAGATAGCCGTTATTGGAGTATATGTTGGATAGCGCATCTTCATCGGTGTTCAGGCGGCCTTCCAGTTTCTTTTGGTCATATACATCACCTGCTTTCATTCCCAGGATACGCTCCAAGTCATCGGTAGAGTATTTTGTATTGCCAACAAACTTTATATCCTTGATATAATACTTTTTGCCTTCATTAATGGCAATATCTATATTCACCCGTTTATCATCGTGGCGATATACTGTGTCCGACACTATTTCGGCATCGCGGTAGCCATATTGGTGATATAGGTCCAGGATATTGTTCAGGTCCGTTTTGTACTCTTTTTGGACGAACTTTTTGGTGCTGAATATTTCCAAGATGCTATTCCAAAAATGTCGTGTTAAAGAAAACTCTTCATTGGTTTTCTTCATGGCTTTTTTCAGCTGTACGTCGGAAAGGTTCTTATTGCCTTTGAAATTGATAGCGTAAATTTTTGTTTTGGTATTTTTTTCTACATCCAAATTCAAAATAACGTATCCTTCTCGCTGAGGGTCGTCCACTTCTCGGGAGGAAACAAATACGTTGCTATACCCTTTCTCATCAAAAAACTTAGTAACAATATTTTTTGCCCTATCCACCAAAAACGGTGTTATTTGCGTTCCTTGCTGTAAGGAGGCAAGTTGGTTGGTTAGCAAGCTTTCGTTTTCGGACTTGGAAACACCGTTAATATATAACTTGGAGAGCCTGGCACGCTCGGTGATATTAATAACAAGCCATACGCTATCGCCTTGTATTTTGGAGGCTTCTATACTCACATCCGAGAAAAGCCCGTGCCTTAGGTAACTTTTTACGGCATCTGTAATGGCATCGCCCGGAATATCTACTCGTTGACCAACCTGCAAGCCCGATACGCTAATAACAATAGGCGCCTCGTAGCTTTTATTACCACGCACTTCAATGCCTGCAATAACTTTGTTAACGGGGTGATTGTAGGAGATATTGGGGGGAACAGTATCGGTTTGTGCTAAGGCTGTTGTAAAACAGGTGAAGCCACAGCAAATAAAACACAAATACAATGCTGTTATTTTAAGGGTATGAAATGGTTTGTTCGTTTTCATTGGCTATTCGGAGTCTCTGGGTGGGACTTCGTTAATGGATCTATTTGGAGTACTACTACGGTTAACGGAGGCATCCTGTACTTGGGACACTTGCTCTCCTGTTTTACCGTATCGGCGTTGTCTTTGCTGAAAATCACAGAGTGCTTCACAAAGCGTATTATGGTTAAAGTCGGGCCAACAAATGGGGGTAAAGTACAGCTCGGCATAAGCACTTTGCCATAATAAGAAGTTGCTAAGGCGGTACTCGCCTCCTGTTCGTATAATTAAGTCGGGGTCTGGTATATCACAAGTATATAAGTGTTGGGCCAGGTCTTTTTCCGTCCACTCTTGTGGCGCGTTGGTTTGTTGTGCCAGTTTTTTGCAGGCTTGTACAATTTCCTCCTTCGCCGAGTAGCTCAGAGCCAGCACCAACGTAAGTTTTGAATTATGAGCTGTTTGCTTAACAACTGTTTGTAGTGTGTTTTGTACATCCAAAGGCAAATGGCTCAAGTTTCCTATGGCCTGTAAACGAATACCTTGTTTTTGTAGTTGCGGCAATTCGTTTACCATGGAATAGCCCAAAAGGTGCATTAGAGTACTTACCTCTTGTTGGGGACGGTTCCAATTTTCTTCGGAAAAGGTGTAGAGAGTTAGGTATTCTATACCCAACTGGCATGCGCTTTCAACAACCCGGCGTACAGCCTCAACCCCCTTTGTATGACCATATGTACGAGGCTGGCCATGGAGCTGGGCCCATCTGCCGTTACCGTCCATAATCACAGCAACATGTTTGGGTATATTGTTATGGTCCAATAAGGATGACGCGTTCATATCTTTACTTTGTATAGTATATATGTGGGCGTAAAGGCTTTAAATGCTTATTGTCGAATATCGTTAATAATACCACCTTTTTTGTCCTGAAAACCTTTCCACACCTCTGTCGAGGCTTTTCCACCTACTGTACCACCTACAATGTAAATAACCTCTTCCTGGTTGGTGTCGTTAAGTATAAGCCCCGAAGCCCCCATGCGTGGTGCAAAGTCTTTTCCTGGCTCTTGTTCTTTAGTTAAAGTAGTCCAGCTGATGCCTTTGTCGTTACTTATATACATGGCGCTACTTTCTTTTCCAGCATATTTTCCACCTATCATATATAAGGTATTTCCTTTGGTTAGGTACAAGGCACCTTCTGTAGCGGTTTGTATTTCGCCCCGGTAAGGCATTTTTGCCCAATGGTCACCATCGGAAGTGAAGAAGAGGTTACGCACAGCTTCCCCTTTGGCATTTTGTCCACCCACAATATTTGCCTTGATAATGCCGGCTACTGCTGTGGTAAATACGTAGGCGTTTCGCACAGGGAACTCTTCGCTTAACTCTGTACCTTTATGTGTTTCGCCATTGCTAATGGTGCATGCAAAATAATGTTGTGGTGCCGAGGGGGCGTATCCTATAGCTTTCCATTCCACTGGGGCATTGGCTGTTTGGGTTGCATCGTATGCCAACGTAGATATTCGGATATCGCCAGTATTTATTTTCTCCCATGAGGAAAGGTCGGCAGTTGACCGGTACACTTCGTCTTGGTCCGATAGTCCCCAAACGCCCTCATTATGGTCCAACACAATACTTTGTAGCCTAAGGGGTGGCAGGTTACTGCTCTTAAGGGTTAATTGTAAAGTGGCAGGGTTTGTAACCTCGTAAAGGTCTACTTGTTGCTGGTTACGAGCCAACCAATAGGTTTTCCCTTTAGTTGTCACAAAACGAGCCTCGGTGCTGGGCGGAACTTTTATTTCCTGTTTTAACCAAGTGAGCTTATTAGGGTTGTATCCATAAATTTGGAGGCGTATCTTGTAGTTTAATGTTTTTACTTTTTCGCCGTTCCGTTGCACCGTTAATTGTAGCTTGCCTCCAGAGACATCCCATTTTGCGGTATCGGTAACAAGCCATTGCCGAGATTTATTTGTGGTTTCGTTGGTAATGGTTGTTGTACATTCGCTGGAAAGGCGGATACGCAAATATGCCGAATCCAACTTTGTGCCGTAAGGCAGGTACTGGGTGTTGTATATTAATCCGTTAAGGTGATCAATGCTCATAGCCATGGTAGGCGTAGCACTTCCTTTGGGGAACACAACCTGAAAGGAGGCTGGTTGCAGTAGGTCTGTATATACTTGGGGCTGAGGCACCTGAGGCGTTTCTTTGCAAGAAATAAAGAACAGGGTACCAACAGCCAAGAATAGGCTAAGGGGTAAAAGTAACTTCAAGTTCATAACGCTATGTATTACGCAATAGTCCTACAAATGTACACTTTTTCATTGGTCTAATAGGTATATTATGAGTAAACATAGGTCTCAATGAGAGGATACACTTGTTCCGCACTTGGCAATAACCGAGGATGTAGAAACAAAAAAAACACCTACCAAGGATTTTCCTCAATAGGTGTTAATTTGTCGGGATGACTGGATTCGAACCAGCGACCACTCGCCCCCCAGACGAGTACTCTAACCGGGCTGAGCTACATCCCGAACTCGTTTTGCTCTGCAAAGATACTACTTTTTTTTATTCTGCAAAGTATGGGTTAGTAAAGTATACGCGCCTACTACTCCTCCATACAGCTGTAAATCAGCTTAAATCCTTTATATTTGCTACCTTAAAACAGCAGAATTATCCCATCCAATACCCCTATACAACGTGTTAGAAACTTTTACCAACACAGTGTTATGCTTAGTTATACCAGCCTACAACCCACACGACAATTGGTCCGAACGTCTGGTAAACTTTGTGAAGAAATTAGAGGATAGCTATCCACACCTTACAATAGCTTTGGTTATCTGCACCGATGGCTCAGAACACGGACATGATAGGGAAAGCGAAGCCTATATATCCGGTGCTATCCCTCATACCACCTACATACATAGGGATATAAACAGAGGGAAAGGGTACTCTGTACGCGAAGGCATCACAGTGGCCACCAAACTCTACCCAACACCACTTTTATTGGTTACCGACTGGGATTTACCATTCAACTACCAAACCTATATCCAAACCGTAAATGCTCTCCTTAATGGCGCTACAATAGTTGTTCCGCAACGAGATGAAAGTTACACGCATGTGCTATCTGTTCAGCGCTATTTTTGCTCGTTAGCCTCTAAATTCGTTAATAAGACGCTGCTTGGACTACCATTAACCGATACCCAAGGAGGCCTTAAAGGCATTAGCCCCAACGGTGTCGATGCCATACTAAACACCCACATTAACACGTTCTTATATGACACCGAGTTTATAATAAACGCTGTTCGCCTTGGCATTCCCCTATCTTCGATACCAGCCCACATGCGCAATGGGATTACTGTAGGAACAATGAAATACCGCACTTTATGGAACGAACTAAAGAATCTTTCCCATCTTCTAAAAAGAAGGTGGTTCTCCTCAGCTTCGATGTAGAGGAGTGTGATATCCCGTGCGAATACGGAACGGACTTAACACTATCGGAGCAACTATCCCTAACAGATGAGGGACTGGAGAATTTACTCTCTGTCATAGAAGCAGAAGGCGCCTCTCCTACTTTCTACACCACAGCCACGTATGCGCTACACGCCCCTGCAATGGTACAAAAACTGAGTATGCTGGGCGAGGTGGCTTCGCACGGTTATTACCATACAGGATGGGAAGAGAGCCACTTAACGGAGTCGGTACAAGTATTAGAAAACATAACAGGTAAGGCGGTCCAAGGCTTCAGAATGCCCCGTATGGCTAACATCCCACCACAGGTATTACAGGATTGCGGGATTTCATACAATGCCTCCTCTAATCCAACGTGGATACCGGGTAGGTACTGCGCCTTAACCTCCCCTCGGCGCCCGCACATAGCAAATGGGATTACCCAAGTACCAGCCTCGGTAACTCCAATAATTCGTTTCCCGTTGTTTTGGATTAGTGCTCATGTACTTCCCCTATCCTGGTACTGGTTTTTAGTGCGTAAAACCTTGCAACACGATGGCTACATACACTTATACTTTCACCCGTGGGAGTTCAACAACGCCCTACAAGGGAAAGAGTATGGACTACCCAAATATTTACGCTCGCGCTGTGGGGAGCCTATGGTAAACATACTTCGTTACTTGATTCGGCAACTACACCAACAAGGCTGTATATTCCAAACAACGTTTAACTTCTTGCAGCACTATGAATTCGGGAAATAATACCTTATGGGATAGGTTTGTAAACTGGGCCTCTAAGCCTAAAGTTTATACTGCATTATGGTTTTTAGTATGTTTTGCAGCCTCCATAGCCAAATGCGCCCCCAAGCTACATAATAACTTCTTGATATTTCGCGCCTCTTTTTGGCACCTAGTACAACAACAAAACCTATATGTACCATACCCAGCAGAGTACAACGACCTATTCTTATACGGTCCCCCATTCACCTTGCTAATAGCACCTTTTGCAGTACTACCCGAAATCGTAGGGCTATTTGCTTGGAACATAGCTTTAGGGGCTATCTTATATGGCGCTATATTGGTACTGGAAAGAGAACATACAAAACGAGCATTTATTTTCTTTGTATCGGCTCACGAACTGCTGCTGGCTTTATTTATGCAGCAATTTAACGTTGCCATTTGTGCATTGCTTATCCTTTGTTTTGTAGCTATTCGTAACCAAAAAGAAGGTTGGGCGGCCTTTTTCCTGGTGTTGGGTACCATAACGAAAGTATACGGGATAGTTGGGTTAGCCTTCTTCCCGCTCATAACCCGAAAAAAGAAATTCATTGGACACTCATTATTCTGGGCTATACTTCTGCTATTAGCACCAGCCTTAATTAGCAGTACAAGCTATGTGGTAGAGCAGTACCATAACTGGATTGGCGTTTTACCTGCCAAAAACGAAGCGAATATGTTTTCCTTAGCCCAAAATATATCCTTGCTTGGTATTGTCAGGAAAATAACTCACAGCCCTAATTACTCCGACCTATGGATAATAACACCTATGGTTTCCCTTTTGGGGTTGGCGTTACTCCGCCGAAGCTGCTACAAAATAACCCAATACCAGATGCTGTTATTAGCACAGGTATTGCTATATGTTGTTATCCTTAGCAGCGGGAGCGAAAGCTCTGGGTATATCACCGCCATGGTGGGTATTGCTATATGGTTTATGTATAGCAGGAAGGTAGTACCAAACAAGTTGCTTACAGGCTTACTTGTAGCAGCTATTATACTAACAAGCTTCTCGCATAGCGATTTAATGCCGGCCTACCTACAAAACACCTGGATAAAACCTTATGCCTTAAAAGCCTTAGTGCCATCGGTAATTGCTTTGCTAAATGGCATATACCTATTGCGCTACCCTTTCTTGCAACAAGAAAGCAACCCCAAAACGCAAGAGAAAGAAGTGGACACAATAGCAAACAAAAGCTAACAACACCAGTACATAGGCACGGAATGTATTGGGGAGGAACATTTACAAAACTGGTTGGAATACGGAAACACCCTAGGGGAGCATCTTCTTAGGAATCCGTTCTGAAGCACTTTGGCAAGCAAGAAACATTAAATTCTACACGCTCGGCACAAATACATAAAAAACTGGACCAAGAGGATGCACCTCTTAGTCCAGTTTACAAGTGGGGTAATCCCAAGGGGTTAATATTCTTGCCAGCTACGAATTTGGATATCCTCTATTCCAAGTTTGCAGAAGGCCGAGATAAATGCTGCAGCCAACCGAGCATTGGTAATAAGTGGAATATTTAGGTCGATAGCTGCACGCCGGAGTTTGTACCCATTAGTTAGTTCTCCGGCCGAGAGGTTCTTGTTTATGTTCACCACCAAATCTATCTTTTTCTCGTGAAGTAAATCCAACGCCTGAGGGGTTCCACTTTCACTTGGCCAGTAGACGAGGGTGGAAGGAATGCCATTTTCCTGTAGGAAGTTGTGCGTTCCTTTTGTTGCATAAATAAGATATCCTTTTTTGTGGAGCGTGATGGCCGACTCTAAGAGTTGTACCTTCTGTTTTGCGCCTCCTGTGGACATTAACACTGTTTTCTGGGGAATCTTATAACCTACCGATAGCATAGCTTTGAGTATTGCTTCATGAGTATCGGAGGCTATACAGCCCACCTCTCCAGTGGAGGTCATATCAACACCTAACACGGGGTCTGCCTTTTGTAGACGAGAGAAAGAGAACTGAGAGGCTTTTATGCCAACATAATCTAAGTCGAAGGCATTTTTTGAAGGCTTCTCATAAGGGAGGCCTAACATAATCTTTGTAGCAATGTCTATCAAATTTATTTTTAGCACTTTGCTAACAAAGGGGAAGCTCCGAGAAGAGCGCAAATTACATTCTATAACCTTAATATCGTTTCCTTTGGCCAAGAACTGGATATTAAAAGGCCCAGATATATGAAGTTCTTTTGCTATAGTTCGGGTGATACGCTTTATTCTTCGTATGGTTTCTATATACAGTTTTTGGGCGGGAAATTGTATAGTGGCATCACCAGAGTGGACACCTGCATATTCAATATGCTCACTTATCGCATAAATAACAAGTTCTCCGTTATCGGCCACCGCATCTATTTCTATCTCTTTGGCATCTTCTATAAAGTCCGATATAACTACCGGGTGCTTTTGCGAAACGTTGGCCGCTAATGCTAAGAACCGCTCTAACTCTTCGTTATTAGAGCATACATTCATGGCTGCCCCCGATAGCACATACGAAGGGCGAACCAAAACGGGGTATCCTATTTCTTGTGCAAAAGTCTGGACTTCATCAAGTGTAGATAGCTCTTTCCAAGCGGGTTGGTCTATACCCAAACGGTCCATAAGGGCCGAGAACTTATGCCTATCTTCTGCATTATCTATATCCTTAGCCTGTGTTCCTAATATCTTAAATCCCTTTTTATCGAGTTTAATAGCTAAGTTGTTTGGTATCTGTCCTCCAGTGGATAGAATAGTTCCGTATGGGTCTTCTAACTCCAAAATATCTTGTACTCTTTCAAACGAGAGTTCGTCGAAATATAACCGGTCGGATAAGTCGTAGTCGGTACTTACTGTTTCTGGGTTATAGTTTATCATTACGGACCTATATCCAGCTTTCCGAATGGTTTGAAGCGCACTAACCCCACACCAGTCAAACTCCACCGAGCTACCTATCCGGTAAGCGCCAGAGCCTAAAACCACTACACTTTTTTTATCTTGCAGAAACTCTATATCATGTTCCTCGCCGCCGTACGTCAGGTAAAGGTAATTTGTTTTGGCAGGGTACTCTGCACCAAGTGTATCTATTTGTTTTACAACAGGAGTTATACCATTTCTTTTACGAAGTTGGCGTATATCGTCCTGTTTACTTTCAAGGTCATCCACAGAATACTTGTATATGGCACGCGCTATCTGATAGTCCGAAAAACCTTGCCTTTTAGCCTTTTGCAGCAGTTCGGGTTGGAGCTGAGAAATGTCGGATAATGCCTCCAACTCTTCTGCTGTATCTATGATGTTCCTAAATACTTGCAGGAAGTACCTGTCAATTTTTGTCAGCTGATATATTTGTTCAACAGTATACCCTTTTCGGAAGGCTTTGCTAATTACAAATATTCGGGTATCGGTAGGTTGGCGCAGAGCTGTATCTATATCATCAATCACAAGCTCTTTATTTTCTACAAAGCCATGCATACCTTGCCCTATCATGCGTAATCCTTTTTGGAGGGTTTCTTCTAAAGTCCTACCAATGGACATAATTTCACCTACGGACTTCATGCTGCTGCCAATTTCCCGCGAAACACCATGGAATTTACTCAGGTCCCAACGGGGAATTTTACACACTACGTAATCCACTACAGGCTCAAAGAAGGCGGTAGTTGTTGTAGTTACAGAGTTCTTCAGCTCTGCCAAGGTATAGCCTAACCCTATTTTTGCGGCAACAAAAGCTAACGGGTATCCGGTGGCTTTAGAAGCAAGTGCAGAGGAGCGGCTTAGGCGGGCATTTACCTCTATCACACGGTAATCGCGCGATTCGGTATCCAATGCGTACTGTATGTTACACTCTCCAACAATCCCCAAGTGGCGTACTATTTTTATAGCTATTTCGCGCAACATGTGAACCTCAAAGTCGGTAAGGGTTTGGCAAGGTGCTATTACAATACTTTCCCCAGTATGTATTCCCAAGGGGTCCAGGTTTTCCATATTACATACTGTAATACAGTTATCGGCACCGTCTCGGACCACTTCAAACTCAATTTCCTTCCAACCCTTTAGGCTCTTCTCTACAAGCACCTGAGGAGAGAAGGCAAAGGATTTTTCACAAAGGCGGTCCAGCTCTTCTTCGTTATCGCAAAAACCGCTACCTAAACCGCCCAAGGCATAGGCCGCCCGTATGATAACAGGATACCCAAGAGCTTTGGCTGCTGCTCGTGCCGACTCTATGCTGGTACAAGCTTGGCTTTGAATGGTTTTAACCTCTATTTCATCCAGTTTCTGTACAAAAAGGTCTCGGTCCTCGGTATCCATAATGGCTTGTACTGGAGTTCCCAAGACCTCTACACCATATTTATCCAGCACTCCGGTTTTGTACATTTCCACACCGCAGTTCAGGGCTGTTTGGCCTCCAAAAGAAAGTAAGATGCCATCGGGGCGCTCTTTCTCTATTACCTTCTCTAAAAAGTAGGGGGTAACAGGCAGGAAATACACTTTATCCGCAACCCCTTCCGAGGTTTGTACGGTTGCAATGTTAGGGTTTACTAAAACGGTATAAACGCCCTCTTCTTTTAGTGCCTTTAAAGCCTGAGAACCAGAATAGTCAAACTCTCCTGCTTCACCTATTTTGAGTGCACCAGATCCAATGATAAGGACCTTCTTATAATTCTTCTTAATCATAATTGGTTTGTAAGTTTATCGTGTTAGAAAAGGGGTTATTTATTTAGTGCCGAAACAAAGTCGGCAAAAATAAATTCGGTATCGGCACATGCGCCACATGCTTCGGGCAAAAACTGAACAGAGAATTGGCGGCCCGACTCGTGAATAAGCCCTTCATTACTTCCATCATTCATATTGGAAAAGTAGGTAGCCCATCCTTTGGGTAAGTTGGTATCGTCCACTACAAACGTATGGTTTTGTGTGGTAACCAAACAGCGGGTACTATTTAGCCTTTTCACGGGATGGTTGTGGGAGTGATGCCCATATCGCATTTTTTTAATAGGTAGCCCGAGTGCTTTAGCCAAGAGCAAATTGCCCAACCCTATTCCTGCCACGGAAATTCCTTTTTCCAGTGCTTTTCTAATATTCTCTACGGTATTGGTACAGTGATGAGGTGCACCAGGACCATTACTAATAAACACGCCGTGGAAGTCCAATTGGAAGAAATCGTAATCCCAAGGCACTCGTTGTATAAAAAGGTCCTTTTCTTGTAAGTGTTGTATTGTATCGTGTGTTACACCGCAGTCTACCAAAACTATTTTTTTACCCGTTCCTGGATAGTTGATAACATTAGGGGTCGATACCTCTGCCACTAAATTAATGTCGTCGGGCTGAATGAATGGAATATCCTCTTCCCCTTCCGCCACTATCTTCCCTAAGAGGGGGCCTTGGTCTCGAAGTTTCTTGGTTAGTGCACGCGTATCAATTCCAGTCAGGCCTGTTACACCGTGTCGTTTCATACCTTCGGATAAAGTTTCTATAGCTTCCCAATGGCTATAATTGTCTGTGTAGTCGTACGCTATTAGAGCTTTGGGGTAGTATTTGCTTTCTTCGGGGTACAAAAAAAGACCCGTATGGGGGTCTTTGGGGGCAGATAATCCGTAACTACCAAGAATAGGATAAGTACAAACTAAAATTTGACCGGTAAACGAGGGGTCGGTAAGACACTCCGCGTAACCGGTCATTGCAGTTGTAAAAATAACTTCGCCAGCCGTTGGCTTTTCTGCGCCAAAAAGATAACCCTCGTACCTGCTTCCGTCTTGGAGGATTAGAGCTCCTTTCTTTTTCATAGAGAATGAATTTATTAATTACTGATAGGGGTAAAGTCTTGTTCGTAATAATCAACAAAGGACTGGTTCACCAAGTGGGTCCCTCCAGGAGTTGGGTAATCGCCAGTAAAATACCAATCCCCCGGATGGTTGGGTATCGCTTCATGCAAGCCTTCTATACTCAGGTACACTATGGATACCTCTGTGGCGACCTCTTTAGGTTTAAGGAGTTCCACAATTTTTGCGTTCAGCTCCTCAACAGTAAAAGGCCTATAAATATCTTTTACGTAGTTTGTTGTAAGAATGGAGGAGTGCTCCATATCTTCCCGTATATTTCTATAGGTTTGGTGGATAACGTGCTCCATGCCACGTTCTTGCAGAAGAGCAATTGCGGCTCGGAAGGCAACAAACTCTTTCATCTTATTCATGTCGATACCATAATAATCGGGGTACCGGACTTGTGGAGAAGAGGAAACTATCACAATACGGGTAGGACCAAGCCTGTTAAGAATACCTATAATGCTTTCTTTAAGGGTTGTTCCTCGTACTATACTATCGTCAATAACAACAAGTTTATCCTTATTGCGCTGAATGCTTCCATAGGTGATATCGTACACGTGGCCTGCAAGGTCCTTCCGGCTATTCCCCTCGGCAATAAAGGTTCGGAGTTTGATATCCTTGATAGCGACTTTCTCCGATCTCACTTTTTTACCCAAGATGGTAGCTATCTGGTCGGCACCAAGTGCCCCTCCCATTGTTATTTGCTCGGTTTTCAGCTTATCCAAGTATTCATTTAATCCTTCGAGCATACCAAAGTATGCAACCTCTGCAGTATTAGGAATAAACGAGAATACAGTATGGTCTAAGTCGTGATCTATCGCCTGAAGTATCTTAGGGACTAATTTCTTGCCTAACTCTTTTCTTTCCCGATAAATATCGATATCGCTTCCTCGGGAGAAATAGATGCGTTCAAAAGAACATGCTTTGTTCTCTTTGGGCGCTAAAATTTGTTCGAGGCGGATATTTTGCGCTGTTCTGTCTACAAGCAGAGCTTCCCCGCGGTTTAGCTCCTGTATTTTGTCGTACGTTACGTTCATTACGGTTTGCAGGACAGGCCGCTCCGACGCAACTACGATAATTTCATCATCTATATAATAAAATGCGGGGCGGATACCCCAAGGGTCCCGCATCACAAACATTTCTCCACTACCGGTTAAGCCACACATAGCATACCCGCCATCCCATGAAGGAGAACACTCTTTAAGAGGCATGGATACATCTATATGCTTTTCTATATAGTCTGTAACCGCCATCCCTTCAAGGCCTAATTGTGTTTTCCCAGTAACGTATCGGCGCTCCACTTCCCTGTCTATGCGGTGTCCTATTTGTTCTAATAGCACATGGGTATCGGCCGTACTTCTTGGGTGTTGCCCTATCGAAGTAATTTGGTCGAATATCTCACTTACCGAGGTAAGGTTGAAATTACCACACAAAGCCAAACTTTTAGCGCGCCAATTGCTACGCCTCATCATCGGGTGTACAAAAGTAACACCTTCTCTACCAGTTGTACTGTAGCGAAGGTGTCCCATATAGCATTCGCCAGCAAAGGCGATGTGTTTAGCTGCAAAATCCGAGTCGGACAGTTGGTTGGCAGTGAATGTACTAAAGTAGGTTCGGATAGACTCAAAAACCTGGGTTATAGCAGTGTTCCCTAACGCCCGCTCTCGGTTCATATATTCCTCTCCAGGAGCTGCCTGCAGTTTTACACAGGCGATACCAGCTCCCTCCTGACCTCGGTTATGCTGTTTCTCCATGAGGAGATACATTTTGCTAAGACCATAGCGCCAAGTTCCATATCGTTCTTGGTAGTAGGAAAGCGGTTTACGGAGGCGTACTAAGGCGATGCCACACTCGTGCTTTAGGGGTTCCATATAAATATATTGCCAGGAGTTGAATCTCTTTGCACTACAAAGATAACATAAAACGGCTAACAACACCCTTTGTTTATACCCAAAACAGCAGCCCTTCGAGCGGAACTTCCAGAAAACAACACAGCAATTAACTGAACTACAACACCATACCCAACTAAAACCTCAAACAAAAAAAGAAAAACTTTTAGCTATTCCCAAGCCATTGCCCTATTCCTTCCCCTACCCCTTAAACAGAGCAACCAAACCTCCATATTTGGGAATGTCGTTAGGGAGCGTTTTTCAAGATGCTTTAGGGGCAATTTACGGGCACCCTTAGGCGAACTTTTTTTTGACAAAGGGGGATTTTAACAGGTGTCCCAAGGTGAATGGGGAGGATATTTGAGGCTGGCTTGGAGTGGACTTAAAGGGAAGAGTCCTTTTTAGCAAAAAAGATAGGGTACACACAAACGGGAAGTTCGGTGTACCCTATCTTTTAAAAGGATTGCTGCTATTTTAATCGGGGAGTTTCCACTCCACACCATCTTTGGTGTCTTTTATTTCAAATCCGAGCCTTGTCAGTTCATTGCGAATTTTGTCCGACGTAGCCCAGTCTTTCCTCTCTTTGGCCTCAGCACGTATGTTCAGCAACAAATCTATAGCACCCGAAAAGGCCTCCTGGTGCAGTGGGTTTTCAGCATCTCCAGGACGCATCATCCCTAAAATATCAAATAAAAAGAGGTCGTATACTTGTTTGAGTGCCTTGATATCTTCTTCGGACAAAGAGATTTCCCCAGCTTTAGCAGCGTTAACCCGCTTAGCAGCGTCAAAAAGGTGAGCTATAACAACAGGGCTATTAAGGTCGTCGTTCATAGCATTATAGCATAACTCCAAGTAGTTTGGCAAGGTTGCGGGACTCTTGGTGCCAGGAATTAAATTTTGTAGGGTAGTATAACTATCCAGCAATCTTTCCAAGCCTTTTGCCGAAGATTGTAGTGCCTCGTTACCAAAGTCTACGGTGGACCTGTAATGAGCTTGCAACATAAAAAAGCGAATCGTCATGGGGCTATATGCTTGCGTAAGCAGTGGGTGCGTTCCATTAAAGAACTCCTCCAAGGTGATAAAGTTGCCCAAGCTTTTCCCCATTTTTTTACCATTAACGGTAACCATGTTATTGTGAACCCAATAGCGTACTATTTCGCGGCCTTCCGAAGCCACAGCCTGCGCTATTTCGCATTCATGGTGTGGAAAAATAAGGTCCATTCCTCCCCCATGAATATCTATGGTATCACCCAAATATTTACGTCCCATAGCGGTACACTCGCAGTGCCATCCTGGAAATCCATTGCTCCAGGGAGCTGGCCAACGCATTATATGCTCGGGCTTCGCATTTTTCCACAGCGCAAAGTCGGCACTATTCCTTTTTTCCGTTTGCCCATCCAAGTCACGAGTTGCCGATAACATTTCATCAACAGACCTACCCGAAAGCACGCCATACCTATGCTGTTTATTGTATGTAGCAATATCGAAATATACCGACCCTTTGCTCTCATAGGCAAACCCATTGTGCAGAATGGATTTTACCAATTCTATTTGCTCAATAATATGGCCGCTTGCCAAAGGCTCTATCGAAGGTGGTAAAACATTCAGTTTATCCATATCCTTATGGTAGCGCAACAGGTAATGTTGCACTACTTCCATAGGCTCTAACTGTTCCAGTTTGGCTTTCTTGGCTATTTTGTCATCGCCTTCATCGGCGTCGTGCTCCAAATGCCCTACGTCTGTTATATTACGCACATAACGAACCTTATAACCTATATGCTTAAGGTACCTAAATAGTAAATCGAAGGTTACAGCCGGACGAGCATGCCCTAAATGAGCATCGCCATACACAGTAGGACCACATACATATAACCCTACATGTGGGGCGTTATAAGGTTTAAACTGCTCTTTGGTCCGGGTGCGGGTATTATAAAGGTGAAGGCCTTCTTGGTTTGAGTTATCCTGTTTTTGTGTCATTGTTTTTTTGGAGGAGATAAAGTTTAATCCGTTAATCAAAACATATTTATCACAATCGCTTGCTGTGGACCAGTGTTATACGTGAACAGCCGGATGTTGTGCAATTGTGTTTGGTTTATATGCTCATATCGAAAAGTATGCGGGTAACTGGGTGCAAGACTCCCTTTTGGGGTAACACTTGTCCGAGCTATTGAAACAGGGTATGCCCCACTTGCCATCACTACCGCGTTCGTACTTGTTACGGGTACTGGCATACGGTACTGCCTTTTATTATTCATTCAAGAGGCAAAATTGGTAAACGGCAATATCAAAAGGCTCTACCTCCAAGCTGTAAGGAGTCCGAGAGCTTAATAGCGCTACACCGCATTTATTAGTTGTTACGTTTTTAACCTTACACACCGACTCGTCCTTTATCCCCAAAGTAGAGAATGCGTGTTCGGGCAAGTTAATTTCTTGCCGAAGTGGTTGACTGGAAAAATTCACCCCTACAAGAGCCACCTCGTCACCATTAGCCCTAAGGAAATAATATTCTTTAGTTGTATTAACGTGCTGGTTAACATACATAAGGTCGAAGAATCCGCCTTGGCAAAACACAGGGGATAAGGTTGCAATGTTTAAAAGCCTCTGGTACTTTTCTCGTAATTGTCTCTCTTCTGCTGTTAACTCACTTCCTGTAAAATCTTTGTTCTTTCCAATCCAACGGTTTAGTACATCCAAGCTCCAATAGTCAAAAATAGAGGTTCTGCCATCGGTGCCCGAGAATCCTTCGGCATCCATGCCTCGTTCGCCTAACTCCTGGCCGAAATAAGTCATAATAGCACCGCTATCAATTAAGGCACTTACAGCCATTGCAGGAAAGGCTTTAATAGGGTTATCGCATACGAAAGAGGATGCCAAGCGTTGTTCATCATGGTTTTCCATGAAGTGTAACAGTTTACCTTGTAGGTGTTCTGTTTGCTGCCAAACGTGGGTGATATCGGATGCTGGACGCTCGCCTTTAATTATTCTAATGAGCGCATCATACAATCCCACCTTATCGTACAGTAGGTCGAAGCCCGCCTCCAAATAAGAAGTATAAAGTTCAGGCTTATAAATTTCCGCAATAAAAAGGAGCTCGGGATTTGCTTGTTTAGCTTTGGAGATAAGCTCCTTAAAGAACTCTACCGGGACCATTTCGGCCATATCACACCTAAACCCGTCTACCCCCTTGCTTACCCAAAACAAAACAATGTCTGTCATTTTTTGCCACGTATCGGGCATAGGCAAGAAGTGTGTTTCTTGGCCTTTGTAAAAGTCCACACCATAATTAAGCTTCACGGTGTCGTACCAGTCGTTACGGTTAGGGGTTGCAGAGAAGCAGTTGTTCCCTGTTACCCGAGCCGGAAATTCTGTATATGGGGTGTGTACCCCTATAGCATCGTACTCTAAGTGAAGGGTTTCTTGTGGCAGGTAGTAAAAGTTGTTTTGTGGAGAGAAAAACAGATTTCTGTCATCGTGCTCTCCAAAATCCTCTGCGTATACAGGTTTGGCATCGGAGCGGTACTGGCGAGCCACATGGTTAGGAACAAAGTCTATAATCACCTTTAACCCTGCATCGTGTGTACGTTGCACTAAGGCTTCAAACTCTGCCATTCGGGTGGAGGGGTTGCAACACAACGAGGGGGCAATATCGTAGTAGTCGCGTATACTGTACGGAGAGCCTGCTATCCCTTTTACAATAGTTCCGTGGTCGCTACTGATGTTATGTTCTGGGAAACTGGTTTGGGTTGCATGCTCTATAACGCCAGTATACCAAATATGGGTACAACCTAATTCTTTAATAGAACGGAGTGCTTGGGCATCGAAGCTACTGAGTTTTCCACAACCATTGGTTACATAGGAGCCATTAGGAGCTCTGTTGCTATTAGGGTTGTGAAACAACCGTGGCAACACTTGGTAAATAGATATCTTTTTTTGTGGGAACAATGTTGAAAAGTTTTGGGTTCGACAGTACAAAACCAGGAGCAATAACGTACTAAATACCTGGTTGTTCTAAACAAGAGCAGTACGGTTTTGCCCCTATCGCAAAGATACTATTTTGTACTTTACCCTGGCCTATTTTCCTTAACACATTACTGTAAAGGCGGGTATAGTAGTTCCTCCAACGCTGTTGGGTAGTTAATTCGGTGTAAAAAAAGCCCGTTGGCTGGTGCTGTCACCGTTGCTAATTGCCTGTTTCGGGCGTTTAGTATTTCCCCGAAACGGGTTACTGTCATTTTTTTTCGCCCTACTAAAAGTAATTGTCCAACAATAGCCCTCACCATATTTCTCAGGAATCTGTCTGCCGAAATTTCAAAAACCATCTCGTCAGGCTCCTCACCAGGCCTCCATATAGCCCTATGCACGGTGCAGTTATGCGTCCTTACATCGGTGTGAGTTTTACTGAACGTTGTAAAGTCGTGTAGCCCCAATAGGTGTTGGGCGGCCAAGTTCATTGCATCAAAATCGGGCAAGTACGGGATATACGTTTGCAGGTTATGCCTAAAAGGAGATCGTTGGGCGGATAAATGGTAGTGGTACGTTCTGCTTACTGCATCGAAGCGGGCGTGAGCTGTTGCGGGCACCTTTACCAGGGAATAAGCAACTATATCCCAAGGCAAAACCCTATTTAGTTTATCAACCCAATTTTCCAATTCGCCACAAAGGGGAAGAGCATCAAAATGAATCCACATCTGCTGGGCGTGTACACCAGTGTCTGTTCGGCCAGCACCGAAAATACGAATAGGCTGACGTGTAATCAAAGCCAATGCTTTCTCCAGCTCGCCCTGCACTGTTCTTCCCTGGTTTTGTATTTGCCACCCCTGGAAAAAGCTACCACAGTAGGACAAACGCATAAAATAGCGTTGGACAGGAGAATTCAACAGTTCCATTGCTTGGTTCATGAACAATAGTATTAAGGCAGAGTTAGTACAGAGCTATTAAACTTTTGTTAGTTGCACAAACTTGGCTATTAAGTTTCGCTCGCCCTCTTGGTCAAAAACCACACACACTTTTACGCCAGAGGTGCTATTAAGAAAACCTTTCACAGTACCTATACCAAACATCCGGTGTTTAACTCTGTCGCCAACGGAATACCCAAAGGTTTTATTTGCTTCTTCGTTGGTGTACTCGCATTCAACATCGGGGTTTGTGCGTCGGATTCGTTTTGTATAATTCCCGGCACTCTTATGGGGCAAAGCGGATGCTCCCCTACTCCATGCAGGTGCTGCGGAAGAGGCTTGGGGACTGTTATTAAAACTGGTTCCCGAGGTGTTGTCCAATATAAACTCCTTAGGTAGCTCATCAAGGAAAGAGCTTTTTTCCCCAAATACAGTATCGCCATACTTGTATCGGCTTAAGCTATAGGATATTTGACACTCTTTCTTGGCTCGTGTTATGGCTACGTACAACAGTCGGCGCTCCTCTTCTTTTCCCTTTTCACTTTGGCATTTATCTCCAGGCATTATATCCTTTTCCATACCCACAATAAACACGTATTCATATTCCAAACCTTTGGAGGAGTGCATTGTCATTAAGGAGACAGCTTCGGAGGCATCGGGGGTGTCGGCATCTGTCGCTAAGGCCATTTGCTCCAAAAAGGTGGCTAACATACCTATTCCATCTTCTGGGGCTGTAAAGCGGACCGAGGTTTGCTCAAAGTCCCTTACCATTTTTGAGAACTCTTGTAAGGAAGCTAAGCGGTGTTCATCCTCATGCTCTTCATCGGAATACATCTTTTCTAAGCCCGAGCGCTCTATTACATCATCTACCAATTCTACAAGGTCCATATACCTTCCATTCTGTGCAAAGCTTTGAATTAAGCAGGTAAATTCATTAAAGCTATCCGCCTTCTTTTTTAGCACAGGCTTGCATAAGGTGATGTTTTGAGCTGTTCGGAACAACGATCTACGTTCCTCTTGGGCCAAACGCTGTAACCTTTCAATACTCTTATCGCCAATCCCCCGAGCTGGCAGGTTACAAACTCTTAAAAAGGAAGCATCGTCATCTGGGTTTACAATAAGCCTCAAATAGGCTATAACATCTTTAATCTCTTTTTTATCGAAGAACGAAAGCCCGCCATATACTCTACAAGGGATAGAAAGCAGCCGTAATTGCTCCTCGATATTTTTGCTTAGCATGTTTATGCGGTACAATACCGCAATTTCTGTTGGCGACACTCCGCGTGATATAAGTTCTTTTATTTGGGAGGCCACCTTTGCTGCTTCGGAGCGGTCGGTTAAAGCATCCCAGATGCTTATTTTTTTACCCATTTCGTTTACCGACTCAATATCCTTAGGTATGCGGGAGGTATTGTAAGATATTAAATGGTTGGAGGTCTCCACTATTGCTTGGGTCGACCTATAATTCTTTTTAAGTATGAATTGTTTAGCTTGCCTGAAAACCGACTGGAAAGAAAGTATATTATCTATCTCGGCACCTCGGAAGGCATAAATGCTCTGCGAGTCGTCACCAACAACGGTAATCCGGGTATCTTCTCCATTTAGCAAGCGTATAATTTGGTCCTGAAGCCTATTAGTATCCTGGTATTCGTCTACTAAAATATACTTGAATCGGCGCTGGAAGTAGGCCCTTACCTCTTGGTCCGATGCCAATAACCGAAGTGTATTCAGCAGGAGGTCATCGAAGTCCATGGCGTTTGCTATTTGGCAACGCCTACAGTACTCCCCGTATATCTCTGGCAATTGCGGGTATTCAATACCATCTTTGGACTTTTCCCACTCGGCATCAGCAGCAAGCATTTGGGGCGATTTGTTAGCGTTTTTGTACCACGATATACGTGCCTGTATTTCGGCAGGCGGATACAGTTTAACATCCAGCTCCCTATTCTTGATAATTTGCCGGACTAATGATTGGGAGTCCGAGCTATCGTAAATGGTAAAGTTGCTCTTATAGTTAATCTTCGAGGAAAATTTGCGTAGCACTCGTGCAAAACAAGAATGAAAGGTGCCAACCGTAAGTTCTCGGACGGCAGCCGAGGGTACCATCTGCTCTAACCGTTCTCTCATTTCACGGGCAGCCTTGTTGGTAAATGTTAAGGCTATAATTTGCCACGGGAAAACACCAAGGGAGAGCAAGTAGGCGATCTTGGTGGTAAGAACACGTGTTTTTCCAGAGCCAGCACCAGCAAGAATCAAACTGTGCCCTTCGTTGTATAGTACAGCTGATTTTTGTTCGTCGTTCAGGTTTTGAATTAAAGCGTCTGGAGTGAAGGTGCTCATTTGAAAAGAAGTGCCAATAAATAGGGAGTGGAAAAAAACAATAGAGTGTGCCAACAAGGCACATAAGGTAGTGGGCAAAGGTACGTATTTTGTGCTTAGTAGCTTTACGGCAATTAGCCAAGTAACCTTAATATAACAGCACAACAGCCCATGAGCGGAGGCCCAAAGGCATTGTGTTATGCGCTACTATTGGAGTTTTAATTTTACCAACGCTTGGATTAAAAAGAAATCTCTAACCCATCATAAGCCGGGTATATATTGGGAGGAAGTAACTCTTGGATATCGGAGTGCCTCCCAAACGTGTGGGCAAAATGAATCAGGTAAGTTGTTTTAGGAGATATCTGCCGTATTACCTCAAGGGCTTCTTCCAGGTGCAAATGAGAAGGGTGAGGATAGGTGCGCAGGCAGTTAATAATTAATATGGGTATTTGTTTAATGCTTTCTATTGTTTCGGTTGGAAGTGTTTTGCAATCCGTTATATAGGCCAAATTTCCAATCCGAAAGCCCACAATGGGTAATTTCCCATGAAACACACGCAAGGGCAGTACTGTTGCGTTATTGGACAACACAATAGGCTCTTGTGGGTGCATGGTTCTCAGCTCTATTTTAGGCACTCCGGGGTATGTTTTTTCGCCAAAGGCGTAAGGCATTCGGGTTTGTAGTGCCTCTGCAACATTCGGCTCTACATATATGGGGCAAGCATCGGAGTTGTAGAATAGCGGACGTATATCATCAATCCCCCCTACATGGTCATAATGTTCGTGAGTAACAAAAATGGCATCTAATGCTGGAAGGGGCGATCGTAGTATTTGCTGACGGAAGTCGGGACCACAATCAATAAGAACATGGTGGCCGTTGTACTGCACATAGGCAGAGGTGCGCAAGCGTTTATCCTTGACGTCCGAAGAGGTACAAGTGTTACAAGTACACCCAATTTCTGGCACTCCAGTGGAGGTCCCCGTGCCTAAAAAGCGTAGTGTATTCATGGTTTGTTACTGGGCGGTGAAAGCTTCTGCTATGGGAGTTAGGGTATTAGCGGAAACCGTCCTCACTTCTGGCTGTAAACGAATGCCAAATTTATCCAGTACCTCCTGCTGTATTTGTTGGCTAAAAGTTTCTATTTCATGCCCTGTGGCATTGCCCGTATTAATTATAACCAAGGGCTGATTTTTATGGCAACCAACATTACCAACCACCTTCCCCTTATACCCACATTGCTCTATTAACCATGCGGCAGGTATCTTATACCCATCTTGCTGGGCATAGTAGGGTATGTTGGGGATTTTTTCTGTTAATGCCTTAAAGCTATCGGGTGGAAGAACGGGGTTGGTGAAAAAGCTACCGGCATTAGGCAAAACTTCGGGATCGGGAAGTTTTTGCTGCCTCGTTTGTATAACAAGGTTGCGGATATCGGTAGGGGTAGAGGGCGAAGTACCTTCTTCAAGCGTCTTAAAATAAGACAGGTTAGGGCATCCATTCCTTTTTAACAAGAATTCCACCGCATATATTACGTAATAGTTCATTGGGGCGGTTTTAAAAATGGAGTGCCGGTACTTGTAGTCGCATTCTGTTCTCGTAAAAATGCATTCCTCACCTGTAGCAAGGTTTACTGTGTGCACCCGTTTAACTATGGACTCTATTTCTACCCCATAAGCACCTATATTTTGTGCTGCTGCAGCCCCCGTATCGCCAGGGATAAGGGAAAGGTTCTCCATTCCCCACAGGTTTTGCAAGCATACTTCCTCTACCAACTTATCCCAGCATTTGCCTGCCCCCACCTTTATTAATACATTACCCTCGTTATCCTCGGATAAAAACTCAACTTCATTGTTGGACATATGCACGAGCGCTCCCTCAAAATCTTGCGTAAACAGCAAGTTACTCCCTTGCCCAATAAGGGTAAAGGGGAGGGTCCGAAAGTATTCGTCGGCACTTAGTTTTTTTAGCTCCTGAACGGTTTCGCATGTAATAAAATATTTACATTTTGCTGGCAACCGAAAGGTATTGAAGTGGGTAAGTATATAATCCGTTTGAATAGTCATAGGGGCGTAAGGTTACAGAAACAAAAAACACCTTCCCTGCAAACATAAAAGCTATGAAGGGAAGGTGTTATGTTTATACCATCTCGTTACAGAGACCGGTTATAAGGGTGTTGTTCAAAACAAATACATCGTTAGTAGGCTCGTTCCAGAATCCATGCATCTTGGAATAAGGGCGCATACTTAGCTTTAATGTTTTCGCGGCTTGCAATAGCCTCGTTTTTGTTATCAAAACTTGTGATGATTACCCGGAACATCCCCTTTTCGTTTTGAGCTAAAATGGCCCGGTAGCCTTCCGAAACCATTCTCTCTTTTAGGGATTTCGCGTTGGTAATGTTTTGAAAACTACCAATAACTACGCTGTAAGCCCGGAGCCCATTAGCATCCTCCCCTTGTGCAGGTTGAATTTTTTCGCGTACCACAGCAGCGGACTCGCCAGCCTTGCTAATAGGTACAATTTCATCGTTATTGCTTTGGGCTATTTCGCGTTGTTTTGCCTTTTCGTAAACAGCCCTATAAGCACTTTGTTTGGGCTTGCAAGAAGTGAAGCCTGCAACTATAAAAAGTGCCGAAAGTAGTATTGTAAACTTTTTCATTTCCTGTTTTTATGTTTATGGTTTATTTGCCTAAATGATAGCAACAAAAGTAATATAAATAGACCGACAATACAACCCTATGTATTACGGATTAAAACAAGGGGCGTGGTATGTATTCCAGTTGTAGGTTGCGCATTTCGCCTATAATGCCGTCGCCAGCAAGGCCCAAGGGCAGGTAAAAGGTAGGTTGCAAATACATTTTTGCGGTATGGCCATTGGCATTGGGCTTCCCTTGCACTAATGTAGGAGAGAGTTTTTGCACTTTCCCGTCCAGTGTTACTGTGGTAGTATTGTGAGTACCCGAAATAGTGATGGTATGCCATTCACCACGTGATAGGGCTGGGAGTTCGTTCAGGGTGAATGTTTTACCCTCTCGTTGCAACTGTAATTTACCCTCTGCATTTAATGTTATATCAAACCCGTCGTACGAAAGGATGCAAGGCATAGCTGCCTGTATGTCGTCGATACGGATATCGAAACGGAAGGTATAGTTGTATCCAATAACCTTATCTCCAATTTTTACGCTTTTACCGGTTAGGGCAAAGCTTCCGGCATTACGCCAATTGTTATTGAGTTGGTAAAGGTCGGAAGGGGATATATACCCTCTATAATCGTGCCCTGATGGTAATTCGGGGTTAACAGTCACATTCTTAATAAAGTCCAAGAAGGAGAACTGCGGTTTCTCGTTCCAGGTTTTTGTTGCAATAGTGGCTATGGCAGGCAAAGCCCGGATATGAATATCTTCGGCGGTAATACCGTTACCCACATGGTCGTTCCATACAGCAAACATGGCTCCCAACAAGGCGGGGTCGTTGTCGTCCATTGTTTCTTTGGGGTTAACCATGGCAGCCCTCCAGTTGTTGTACAAATATTTATGGTTTAAAAAGTCGTAGTAATAACCTGCTGCGGGGACAATATAGAGCCAAGCGTCGCAGGTGGAAATTATTCCAGCCCCCTGCTTTGCACTACCTATAGGGTTACTCCAACCGCCATTCCAGGCATTGGAGATTACCCCATTAAGGTCGATAGGCGTTTTCCCGTCCAGCATCCTGAGGGATCCCCATAGGCGAGGCGTTTTCCCAAAGGATTTTATGTATTTCAAATACCTGTCCGTAAATGCCCTAAAAGGTTCTAACTCCTTTTTAGAGTATTCATCGGTACCTATGTGAACGTCTTTGCCTATAAACACGGGGTCTGGGCCAGTTAGGTATTCAGCATATAAAGAGTCTACAAAAGAGTATGTTGCCTCTTTGTGCAGGTCCAAATGGTCCTTCCCATAGTCGTTGCTACCTATCTCGGGCCTAAAATGGACAAAGGCCAACGAGTGGGCGGGCACATCTACCTCGGGAATAATATTCACGCCATAACGTTGGGCTTTACGTTGCAGCTCCTGGAATTCTTTTTTTGTGTAGTGGCCATCTTTTGCTGTTAGCCCTGGGAAGTAGTTACTCTCCAAGCGGAAAGCGGCATATGTTTTATCCCAATCGTGGTCGAAAAAGGTATTAAACCCATTATCATTAAGGTGTATCTGGAACTCGTTCATCTTATAGTACGACAGCAGTTCCACATAATAATCCAAAAATGCCAAAGGGATAAATTTGCGCCCAACGTCCAACATAAATCCGCGCGACTTCCTGTCCGGGGCATCTACAATTGTACCTAAGGGCAGTTTGTTATTGGTTTTACTTGCCAGTTGGAGTAAGCTACGAGTGCCCCATATTATTCCCTGATACGAACGGGCTTCTATGCGCACCCCTTGCTCTGCTATTACAAGTCGGTAGCCTTCTGGGCTTTTAAAAGGCAGGCTTTCATCCCAAAACAAAACAACCTGTGCAAGGTCTCCTTGGGTAACGTTGGCGGTTAACCGCAGGTAGCGGGAGAAGTCGTCCCGAAGAATGGTAGCTGCGTCTCTTATTTCGGGCCTATTGTATTGTATTGCCACCAAAGAGGGTAAACTGTAAACTCCTTTGGAGCTGGCTGGGTGCCATTCTTTAACTTCGGGGACTATAGGTGGCTTTTGTGCTTTAGCCCCAATGGTGCCTGCTGGCAAAAACAATAGCAGCAATAACAAATAGCTGTTGTTACGAATTCGTTTCATAAATTGCATAAGTAGTGGGTGCTTATTTTATGATGGTTACCTTAATTATTTTCATATCCTTCTTAGGGCGGTCAAATTTATCTTTAGGCTGAGCCGCTATTTGGTCTATAAGCTCCAGTCCTTCTGTAATTTCTCCGTAAATGGTATAATCCTCGTTCCATGTTGGCAGCCCCCCTATTGTTGTGTATGCCTGTCGTTGATCGTTGGTAAAAAAGAGTTTTTTAGGCGATGCCATTAGTATAGAATCCATGGCTGCATTAATTGCCTTAGCTTTGGCATTATAGGCTTTGGGGTCCTCCTTTTTCAGTTTTTCCATCTCCTCCTTTATTGGAGCATACAGTTGTTGCAAAGCTTTTTTCTTAATTGGGTTGTTGTTGGCTAACTCTAAAGTATCCAACTTGCCCGCGGTATAAACTTTGCCTTGGATAATAAAGAACTGAGACATGTCCGACTTGTTTTGCGGGTTAATGGACTTCTCCTGCCGGGGTGCTGCTAAAGCACCTTTTTTGTAGAAGTACTGCTTGGAGCTTTCGGGCATAATCTCCTTGCTCCTATCACCAGCACCTACTCTAACCCCGGGAGCTGCCCCGCGGGAGTCTGCCGCACCACCCTGAATCATAAAGCCAGTTATAACACGGGTAAATAGGGTGTTATTGTAAGCTCCTTCCTGGGCGTTTTTAACAAACGTTTTGGCATGGTTTGGAACGTCGTCGTAAAGGAAGCCTTTAAGTGTTCCAAGGTTTGTTGTTATTTCAAATTTAACGTTTTGTGCGTATGCTACCGAGCAACACCAAAACAAAAATAGGCTAAGGGCTGTAAATCGTAGTTTCATACAGGTGCAATGATAAGGTGTAAAATAACATAACTATTTACCGGAAGCGAATCCACTGGATAAACTCTTTGAGGCTGGGCTTTTTCCCGTACATTAAAATTCCAACACGGAAAATTTTAGCAGCACACCAAACCAACAGAATCGTACTACCTACTAATATAAGTAAAGAAAGCAATATTTGCCACCAAGGAGGGTTAAAAAGAAGGCGTACCATCATAACCATAGGAGAGGTTAACGGGATAACAGAGGTCCATAAAGCGAGCGTGCTATCGGGGTTATTAGCGGCATAAATACCTAAGTATAGCCCTAACACCAAAAGAATGGACATAGGAGCCATTGTTTGGTTAAGGTCTTCATCACTATCCACCGAAGCCCCAATAGCAGCATAAACCGAGGCATAAATGAAGTACCCACAAATAAAGTAAACAAAGAAAGCTACAATTAAGAATGGGATATTTAAGGTACCCAAGGTGGATGTTATCAGGGCAAAATCGGAACTTATATTGGGTGCTTCTACTGCAATCCTTTGGCTTATCTCGGAGAGGTTAAAGCTTGCAGTACTCAGGAAGAAAAGCTGAGTAACAATAAACCCAATAACAAATAAAATAGCCCATAAAGCCATTTGGGTTAACCCTACTAAGCCTATCCCTACAATTTTCCCAAACAAGAGTGTTTTAGGGGTTACCGAGGATATGATAATTTCCACTAACCTACTCTTTTTTTCTTCTCTCACCCCTTGCATTACCATCATACCATACATCATAACAAATAGGTAAATAAGGATATTAAGAAGCTGCCCAACACCGTTGGCGAAGCTACTGGAAACGTTTTTTTCGCCACCAGAGTCCCATCTAACCGAGCTAATATCCAGCCGCACCTTGCTATCCTGTATTATCTTTTCCAAATTTGGAATGTTGTAGGTGTTTAATTTTTCTTGGTACACTACGGGGGTTAAGTCGGCCCTCACCTTCTTCTTCAAGTCCTCTGGAATAGTCCTATCGGAATAAATACGTATAGCTCCAGGGTTTTCCATCAGGTTGCTGGTTATTTGTACGTAAGCGAACACGTTGGGGTCGTTAGCTTTACGGTATTCCTCAAGATCTTTGCTGGCACTAATAAACTTAAACTGGGAGTCGGGTGTAAGGTAAGAGGCATATTTATTTGTACTATCCAATACCACCACAACTTTTTGCTCTCCGTCTCCCGTAGAGGTTATTAGCAGGGTTAGCACCAGTATAAAAAAAATCCCCAGTATAGGTGTTAGGAAGGTAAACAGCAGGAACGAGCGTTTTTTCACTCTAAAAGTGTACTCTCGTAATAGGATGGTCCAAAACTTATTACTGTTCATAGCTATACCATATTAATTAAGGTTAGGGGAGGAAGCGGTAACGGTATTAACAAAGATATCGTGCATGGAGGGTAGTAGTTCTTCAAACTTCAAGATATCGCCTTGGGTTAAAAGGAACTTCACAATTTCATTGTTACTCATATGCTGGGTATTGTTTAGCGTTAGGGTTTGTTGCCCAAGCAGGTTAACGTCGGCATGTGTTGTTGGTAGCATATCCCAGTTTTGGTATTGTACCGGACTGGAAAACTGCACCAAATATTTACTACCCCGGTATTGGTTTTGGATTTCTGTAATATTCCCTTGCAATATCACTTTGGAGTTATTGATGAGGGCTATGTTGTCGCACATTTGCTCTACACTCTGCATGTTGTGTGTAGAGAAGATGATGGTATGGCCTTGCTCCTTTAACCTAACCATTTCGGTTTTTAGGAGGTCCGCATTTACGGGGTCGAATCCACTAAACGGTTCATCGAAAATTAAGAGTTTAGGCTCGTGAATAACCGTTATTATGAATTGGACTTTTTGTGCCATTCCCTTCGAGAGTTCTTCCACTTTCTTGTTCCACCAGTCGGATATCCCAAAGCGTTCAAACCACTCCCGTAATTTTTGTGTAGCCGTTTTCTTAGTGAGCCCCTTCAGCTGCGCCAAATATATAGCTTGCTCTGCCACCTTCATTTTTCGGTACAGTCCTCGTTCCTCGGGCAAATAGCCAATTTGGCACAAATCGGTTTCCAAGAAGGGGCGCCCTTCAAACAACACCTCACCTTTATCGGGGGCAGTAATTCTGTTCAAAATACGTATCAAGGTTGTTTTACCAGCGCCATTAGGCCCTAACAAGCCAAATATCTGTCCTCGGGGTATTGCTACGGACACGTGGTCCAAAGCCCGGTGTTGTGCATAATCTTTAACGACATCCTTAGTTTCTACCAAGTAGGGGGTGTTGTTCATATAAGTAGGTTCTTGGGAGTTATAACACGGTCGCCCAACCCTTCGGAAATCATACTTTTAAGTTTGTTAAGTTGTAATATTTCCGCTGTGAGTTGTTCGCTAACCTTCTGGTCCTCGGCGCTTGAAGTTAAAGATTTTAAGCGCACCAAGCGTTCTGTAATACGCTTTTCCACTGTTAAATATTTCAAGGACAAGATATCCGTCATCAGAGCCTTAAAAATGTATCGTGCCTGACTACTTTCTTGCTCATACTGGTCATGGAGGCGAGATAAATTGTAGCCATCTATTAAACAGTGGTTGGTTATTTTACGAATATTATCATTGGGGTCCGACAGTAATGCTTTACTAACATCCGTATGGGTATGGGCTATGGACTCTTGGCACAAACTTATGATTTGCTCGAAGGTGGCAGACAAATCGTTGCTTTCGCGTAAATCCTGGGTTTCGGCCAAAATCAAATCGAGCAGTGTAAAGCGCTCTGTTGTTTGCGTAGAAGGATCCATCTCCTCAATTTCTAAGTTCCCATACTGAACCAAATATTTTATAATGGCATATTCACCCTTTTGTAACGAGGCTGTTTCCGTTTTCGGGGGCTGAGGAGTAATGGTAGACTGTGGCTCGGGGAGAGCAGTTTCTTCAGGAGAGGAGGCCGAAAGCCTTTGTTGGCGAAGTTCTTCTCGCTCTTTTTCCCGGAACTCTTCTTGCTTCTGTTTCTTCCGAATGGAGGAAACCGTTCCGGCAAGAGCTTCTAAGCTCATTCCCAGCAAGTCCGCAGCATCTTGTAGGTAAACCTCTCTTTTTATGCTATCCGAGATATGGGCTATGGTTTTAGCAATGTCGTTTATTAAGTAAACGCGCTGGCTGGGGTCCTGTATGGCAGCACCACCAAGCCTTATTCGGAAACGTATAAAGTCCTCCTCGTGCTTGCTAATATACTCCTCTATAGCTTCCCTCGAGTGGCTTTTAGCAAAGCTGTCGGGGTCGTGCCCCTCGGGCAGCAAAACAATACGTACATTCATATCCTGGTCCAGGAGTAGGTTTATGCCCCGTATTGCGGCTTTAATGCCAGCTGCATCGCTATCGAAAACCAGTGTCACTTGGTCCGTAAACCTCTTTATAAGTCGGCACTGCTCAACAGTAAGAGCTGTTCCCGAAGACGCCACAACATTCTCTATCCCCGCTTGGTGTAACGAAATAACATCGGTATACCCCTCTACAATCAAACATTTATCGTGTTTGGTGATGGCATGTTTTGCAAAGTATATACCATATAGCTCCTTCCCTTTGTTGTATATTGGACTGTCGGGCGAGTTAATATATTTGGCCAGTTTATCGGCCTGCTTCATTACCCGCCCACCAAAGCCTACAACATTTCCACTAATGGAGTGAATGGGGAATATAACGCGCTCCCGAAAGCGGTCCGTATATTCGCCACTGGTTTTACTGGGATAAATTAACCCTAACACCTCCAGTGCTTTAAGCTCCAACCCTTTCTCTTTAGCCAGCGCACTTAAAAAGTGGGGAGTAGCTGGGGAGTAGCCCAACTGGAATTTCTCTATGCTCTGCTCCGTAAATTGTCGTTCTTTAAAGTAGGATAACCCTATCATTCGCCCCTCTCCACTTTGGTGAAGGCTTTGAACAAAAGCGTCTCGGACTATGCTATTGGTTAAAAACAGCTGTTCCCGTTCGCTTTGCTCTGCTTTTTCTTCGTCGGACAGTTCCTTTTCTACAATAGGAATTCCATATTTCTTTGCTAAATAACGGAGTGCCTCGGCGTACGAAATATTTTCGTGCTTTATAAGAAAGTTTAGGGGAGTACCACCTTCGCCACAAGCAAAACACTTGCAAATATTTTTGGAAGGGGATACGTAAAACGAAGGGCGTTTATCGCTATGAAAAGGGCAAAGCCCAACATAATTGGCTCCTCTCCGGCGAAGCGAAACAAAGTCGCTCACCACGTCATATATTTCGGCCCTATCAAGAATGGCGTTAACGGTTGCTTTATCAATCATCGGGATTCGTTTTTTTCAACCGCTCCCAATAAGCCCTCGCCCTCAACAAATCTTCGGGGGTATCGATGCCTTTAGGTGCATTTTCTTCTAACTTTTCGGTGATAACTACCGTGCGTATCTGGAACCCATTTTCCAGCCAGCGCAGTTGCTCTAAACACTCCGACACCTCTAATTGGGAGGGCGGTATTTGGGTAATTTGGGCTAACGTTTCTCGGCGGAAAGCATATAGGCCAATATGGGAAAAATAGGGTATGGAAGTAATAGCTGTATTGTCTCGGACAAAAGGAATAGCAGCTCTACTAAAATAGAGCGCATCTCCGTTCTTACGGCATACCACCTTTACCAAATTCGGGTTGGCAGCATCCACAATGCTATTAATAGGAGTTATAGGAGTAGCTATATTTACGGAAGAGTCCTGAAAGCAGGATTTCAGTGCTGCCAAAATAGCAGGGGGGAAAAAGGGCTCGTCGCCCTGGATATTAATAACAACATCTTCACTAACACCCATTAAATTGCAAGCCTCGGCTATCCTATCGGTGCCACTTTTATGAGCAGGCGAGGTTAAGGTAACCTCTCCTTTCCACGAGGCAACCTCATCAACAATCCTACTGTCATCGGTAGCAACAATAACCCTATCCAGGTACTTTTTAGCACGTTCGTATACGTGTCGTATAATGCTCCGGTCACCTATTTTCTCTAACGGCTTACCGGGCAGGCGTGTAGATGCATACCGGGCAGGTATAACCCCTACGTATGTTAATTCCTTCATAATTATTTGTGCTGAAAAAGCCTGTATTGTAAATCCAAGTTCAAATATAAAGATTTCTACCCCTCTAATAAAAACACAACTTGTTAATAATGCGCAACAGCACCATTTCTGCCCCATAGGAAAGAGCCCTTAGCGAAAGGGTTGGCGTGTATTATTGGGAGAAAATTAAAAATTCGTACCTTTGTAGCTCGTATTTACACCATCGGCGGATGGTGTTTCCTATCCGAAACTCGGAGACTTAGGTATTCTGTTATTCTCCAATATACACGGAACACCTAAGGAAGTGGAACTAAAATAATAATTTATGAGATCCAAAGCTTTAGGGCTTGGTTTGTTTTCGGCCTTGTTATGGGTAATTTTAGTCTCGGGCAAGGTTATTGAGCAAGTACCAGAGTTAAATGGTGCTGCTGGAGAACGAATACCAAGCATCCAGGTGAATGGAGTGGACTTGCAGCAGTACCCCAAAGTACAGCTACTATTATGGTCCAGAAAAGATGCTAAGTCGCGCATGGTTAATGTATGGCTAAGCCAAAAACAGCAAGATGCTCCCTTTATATCTGTTTGCATCGATGCAGATACCGAAACTGCCAAACGGTACGCAGCTGTGGACGGAGTGGAGACTGCTACACAAGTAGTTGGCATAGATGCCAGCAAGGACTTAACAAATTGGCTATCAACAAAAAAACAGTTAGGTGCTATTCTGTTTGAAAATGGCATTATTAAAGAGCCTTGTTCAACAGAAAAGTTGTGGAGCCAAATAGCCCATTCACATTTATGAAGCAGACGCTTTAGAGTTCCAGGCGAAGCTTGGTAACCTTTGTTCTATACCGGAGCCGGAAGATTAAACCCTTCCAGCCCCGGTTTTTTTGTAACAGCAATTGCTACCCAACAGACAAAAAACAGCATCTGTCCATTTTATCAGAAAGTTTTCCCCTCCCCTCAAGGACAGAACGGGATAATTTAACAAGGGAGTTTCGGGCGCCCCCCCAAAAAAGGATATCGGAGCAAGAGATGTTTTTTAGAGCGGATTTTGGGGAAGAAAAATCAGGTAGTATTTCGGTGTTTTTTTTGGGGGGATTGGGGCGGAAAGTTGGGGTGATTTTTGGGGAGGTTTTGGAGGGGATAAAAAAAGTATCTGCGGAGTCCTTCAAAAAAGAAAGCGCAGTTTGTCGTAACGAAAAGCGGAGTTTGTTGAAAAAGAAAGCGCAGTTATTTTTACACAACTTTTAACACACCTCGCAAACCCGCTCCAATAAAGGGATTGCGGGCGGTCGCCCTTTTACCTTCAAAATCACCCCATTTTCGACCCCAAAAATCGCCCCATTTTTCACCCCAAAAATCATCCCATTTTTCACCCCAAAAATCATCCCGTTTTTCATCCCAGAATCATCCTATTTTTTTCATCCAAGAGACACCCATTTTCCTCAAAACAATAGCTCCCCCAAAAACGGGTCAATTTTCGCCCCCTTTTTACCACACCTCCCCAAACAGTCACTTTTCCCTCTAAAAAGTTATGGGGGAAACGTCCAAAAAGGAGAATACAAGGAAGCGAAACAAAAGTTACGGAGAGCGAGGCTTAGCTTTTGAGGTGAATCCCCAAAATTTAGGTACAAAGCTTTGGTGCCACTTCATTACCGTTTTTTTGTTCCCACGGCTTAAATTAACAAATCCTTTGCATTAATCATAGGGTCGATGCACCAAAAATGGTATTTTTGTTGTACCGTACGATACAAACATATACACCTATGACACCCACTGTTGCCATAATCATAACCGGTATCGCACTTGCGCTCTTTGCCGGACTTATTATTTACCGGCTTCTACTACGCAAGCGATCTAAAGTATTAGCCGAGGACCTCCTAAAAAAAATTGCCTCGGAAGGTGGTAATACCCCCATCCAACCAAGCTCCTTTCCCAAGCACTCTGCTTCCCAGTTTCAACGCGCCATTAGCTTTGCGAAAAAACAGGGCTGGCTACAACAAGTCAACGGGGTATTAATTGCCACTAAAGCAGGGCTCGAACACGGGAAAAGCATTGTGCGTACGCACCGGATAATAGAAACCTACTTGGCAGAACGAACAGGGTACCCGCCCTACGAATGGCATAAACGCGCCGAGAAGTTGGAGCATAAGCTACACTCCAAAGCCAACGAGCTGATGCTGGACCTTGGGTGCCCCGTGGTGGACCCCAACGGTGATCCTATACCATCGCCACAGGGCAAATGCCCCAATTTGGGTTACCTTCCTGCCACCCAGGCTGAGAATGGTTATTACCGTATAGCTGCTATTAACGACCGGAACGAGGAGCTTTACACCACCCTTGCGCTACACCATTTTCACAAAGGAACGCCCGTGCACCTCACCCATACCCCCGAGGGCATTTGCCTCCAGTCCGTTTCCAACAAAATCACCATTGCCAAACAATGGCAACAGGACATCCAGCTGCTACCTTCCCCCCACCCCTCCAACGCCAATACGGTTACAACCCTATGGGAGCTTACCCCTGGAGAAAAAGCCATTATAATTGGTCCCGACTCCAGCCTTATTGGCATGCGTAGGCGAAGGCTTTCGGACCTTGGTTTTGTAAAGGGGGGCGAGGTTTCTGTGTACATGGATAGTCCCTTACAAAACCCCAAAGCCTATTTAATACGGGACACCGCAATAGCACTACGCAAAGAGCAAGCCCAACACATACTAATACGAAAAATCACCCCTTACCCCCAAAGCTAACCCCATGGACAACAATACAGTATTACACAAAGGGAAGAGCAATATTCCCAAAGGATGTTACACCATTGCCTTAGCCGGAAACCCCAACACCGGGAAAAGCACCCTATTTAATGCCCTAACAGGCTTACACCAACACACTGGGAATTGGCCCGGAAAAACGGTTGCACGTGCCGAAGGCAGCTTCGAGTACAAGGGGAAGCAGTATAAAATTGTCGACCTCCCCGGCACCTACTCCCTCCTCTCCACAAGCGAGGACGAAGAGGTGGCACGCAACTTCATTCTTTTTGGTCAGCCCGCCCTCACCATTATTATTGCCGATGCTACTCGCTTGGAGCGAAACCTGAATTTGGTGTTACAAATTTTGGGAATCACAGCTAACGCCATACTGGTGGTAAACCTTTTGGATGAGGCTGCAAGAAACAGTATTACAATCGACCTTAACAAGCTTAGCGAACGGCTTCATATCCCCGTTGTAGGGACCTCGGCAAGGGAAGGGAAAGGGATACCAGAACTCCTGGAAACCATACACAAAGTGGTAACCGGAGAGCTCCCCCCTGCCACACCGCCACACAAACTGGAAAACATCTCGGGCGAGGTAGCCCAAGCCCTCCAGGAAATAACGACAAAACTAAAAGCTATTTACCCCCAACTGCCTAATGCCGAATGGGTGGCTATGCGCTTACTGGAGGGAGATAGCCGTATGCAACTTGCTGTTACTAAAAACCAATGGGACCCTTATGATGAAAAATAAAAACACCAACGCTCAGCACCTCGAAGAGCTTCACGACCTCCATGAAACGGTTGAAAAATGGAGGCACCTGGTGGACAGCACCTTGCACGACCAAGTAACAGAAGCCATTTACAAAGAAGCCAAGGATATTGCCCAAGAGGTGGTGCAATACGGCAGTAGGGACAGAAATATGTCCTACGACCGGAAGATAGATAAAATCCTAACCAGCAAGGTTTGGGGGTTCCCTATTATGGTTTTTCTCCTGGGCTTAGTCCTATGGATTACTATTATTGGCGCCAACTATCCCTCCCAATGGCTATCGGACACCCTTATAGGGTGGCTCTACCCCCTGCTTAAAACGGGTGCCTCAAAGGTTTTTCCGCAACTCTTTGCCAGTTTTTTAACCGATGGAGTGTACCTAACTACCGCCTGGGTGGTAGCTGTTATGCTTCCCCCCATGGCTATCTTCTTCCCGCTCTTCACACTGTTGGAGGACTTTGGGTACCTCCCCCGCGTTGCTTTTAATTTGGACAGTCTCTTCAACAAGTGCGGAGCCCACGGCAAACAAGCCCTTACCATGACGATGGGCTTTGGGTGCAATGCCGCCGGTGTGGTTGCCACCCGAATCATCGACAGCCCCCGCGAACGCTTAATAGCCATTATCACCAACAACTTTTCCTTATGCAACGGCAGGTGGCCAACCCAAATTATCATTGCCACACTGTTCATTGGGGGCGTGGTTTCTCCGCAACTATCGTCGTTGGTATCCTTTGGGGCAGTACTCGCAATAGCCCTATTAGGCATTGGGGTTATGTTCCTCACCTCCTGGTTGCTCTCCCGTACTATCCTTAAAGGTGAAGTTTCCACCTTTAACTTGGAGCTACCCCCTTACCGTCCTCCTAAAATATGGCAAACGTTGTACACCTCGCTCATCGACCGTACGCTTATTGTATTGTGGAGGGCCATTGTTTTTGCAGCCCCCGCAGGCGCAGTAATATGGCTTATTTGCAACATAAACATAGGGGGCAGTAGCATTGCCGAGTGGGGCGTTTGGTATTTAAACGACTTTGGTTGGCTCATGGGGCTTAACGGGGTTATCCTGCTTGCCTACATTATAGCCATACCCGCCAACGAAATTGTATTACCCACCATTTTAATGCTTACCATACTCACCGTGCCCTCCCTTAGTGGGTTAGGCAATGGTGCCGGTATACTCTACGAAGGGGAGTCCGTTCATATAACAGGCATGATTCTTCACGCTGGGGGCTGGACGTTATTAACTGCCATCAACCTAATGCTCTTCAGCCTACTACACAACCCTTGCAGTACTACGCTATACACCATTTACAAAGAAACAAGGAGCTGGAAGTGGACAGCAGTATCGGCCCTACTCCCGGTATTCATTGGTGTACTCACCACCATTATTGTAGCGGCTATTTGGCGTTTCTTTAACTAACCCAACCAATGGACCCCAAAATAAAAGTAACCCTTGTAGGCACTGCCATAAACCTTGTTCTGCCACCTCTTAAGTTTATAGCAGGCCTGCTTGGTCACTCCAGTGCGCTTATAGCGGATGCTGTCCACTCTTTGTCGGACCTCTTGTCGGACCTCATCGTTTACCTCTTCTTATCCATCTCCAACAAGTCGCGCGACGAAGATCACGACTACGGGCATGGACGCTTCGAAACCATTGCAACCCTATTTATTTCCCTTATCCTTGTTGGCGTTGCCGGCGCTATTGTATGGAACACAATACATGCCTTGTACCTCTATTTCTCTGCCGGCATTTTACCACCAACCCCAAGCATAATAACGCTATGGGTTATCATCCTCTCCATAATCCTTAAAGAGGTTGTTTTCCGGCTAACCCGCCGAGTAGCTCTCCAAACACGCTGCAACGCTATTATGGCCAACGCATGGCACCACCGGAGCGACGCCTACTCCTCCATAGCCACCCTCATAGGGGTTGGTGGCGCCATTGGTATAGGCAACGTGGGGCGCCTGCTCGAACCGCTATCCGCCTTCATTGTTGCCATTTTCATTTTAAAGGTAGCACTACAAATAGGGATACCCGCACTACAAGAGCTCTCCGACAAACATTTAGGAGCCGATATCGAAGAAAACATCCTAACCCTTATACAAACTGTGCCAGGCGTTCGGGACCCACACAACCTGCGTACACGCCGCATAGGTCCAAACTACGCCATAGAGGTGGATATACGTGTAGATGGGCTTATGACCGTAGAACATGCCCATAACCTTACAATATGCATAGAGCAGAAGCTACGACAAGCCTACGGGGAGCGCACACACATCGTAATACACGTGGAACCACTTAACGCACCTTACCATGGGATACAAGAGTAGCACCACCATATTGCCTGCCCGCCTTGTTGAAAACAGACTGGAAGCTGGTGCCGACGAAGTAGGGCGCGGTTGTATAGCCGGGCCCGTAGTTGCAGCAGCCGTAATATTACCCCCAAACTTTAGCGTACCAGGCTTAACCGACTCTAAAAAACTGTCGGAAGCGCAAAGGATAACCTTCAAACAACTCATAGAACAAAAGGCTTTAGCCTATGCCGTAGCATTTGTTCACCCTCACACTATCGACCAAATTAATATCCTACAAGCCTCCATTCTTGCAATGAATAAAGCAATTGAGGCACTTAACCCCACCCCAGAATTCCTGCTTGTCGACGGAAACAAATTCAGCTCCCACCTAAAAATACCCTACCAATGCATAGTTAAAGGAGACGCCAAAATAGGAAGCATTGCCGCAGCCTCTATTTTAGCAAAAGTTGCACGGGACAACTACATGAAACAAATGCACCAAACCTACCCCGAATATGGTTGGGCAACAAATGTTGGCTACCCCACTCCACAACACTTAGAGGCATTACAAAAAAAAGGAAGCACCCCACTACACCGCAAAACTTTTAAACCCTGCCTACTCCGACCATTAGGGTTGGACTTCGACGCTTAGCCCACCTCCCCCCTCCTCACCTCCCCTCACCTCGCCCTCCTCGCCCTCCTCGCCTCGCCCCCACCCATTTTCACACGGCCCGTTTCCGCCTCTTTATTACAACATATACTACCACCTCCAGCCTAAGGCCATACCCTCTCCGCACAAGGCTTTTACAAATAGTACTCCTTAGCAGCAAGAAACACTCAAATTATGCTATAATACTATTTTTTACTACCTTCGTCCGATAAAAGAGATATAACATATAACAATGGATAAAGTAAGTTACGCCTTAGGGCTAAGTATTGGACAAAACTTCCAAAGCACAGGCATCAAGGATTTACAAGCCGAGGACTTCTATAATGGGCTGTTAGATGTTATTAAAGGGCGTCAGCCCAAAATTTCGTACGAAGAAGCCCAACAAGTTATAAACGCCTACTTCTCCCAACTGCAAAAGGAACGCTACCAAAACAACAAAGCGGCCGGAGAAGAGTTCTTGAAAATTAATGCGCACCGGGACGACGTAACCGTATTGGACTCCGGCGTACAATACCAAGTATTAAAACAAGGCGACGGCCCTAAGCCCAAAGCAACCGATAAAGTAAAGTGCCATTACCACGGAACACTCATAAATGGAGTGGTTTTCGACTCGTCGGTAGACCGCGGCACACCCGCAACATTCCCTGTTAACGGCGTAATTAAAGGGTGGCAAGAAGTTTTACAACTAATGCCCGTAGGCTCAAAATGGCGCGTTGCCATACCTTATGACTTAGCTTACGGAGAGCAAGGTGCCGGAAGCGCCATTGAACCCTACGCTACGCTCTTGTTCGACATAGAGCTTTTAGAAATCGTATAAAATCCAAAACCATAACAAATCACTATTTATCTCACATGAAGAAGTTTATCTTATCTTCTGCCGTAGCTCTGTGTGCAATGGCTATGGCTTCTTGTAGCAACCTCGGAGGCTCCGCCTCTATTAAAACAAGTGCCGACTCTGCCGCTTACGCTATTGGCTTGGTTAATGGGCAAATGTTTGCTAACTCCCTAACACAAATCCCTGGCGACTCTATCGACAGGAAAGTACTCGTAGAAGGATTAAAAGACGCCTTATATAACGAAAAAGGCATCTTCACCGCCGAGGATGCTCAAACATTCTTGCAAACCTACTTCGAGCGTGTCGACAAACAAATACGCGAGCGCAACGAAAAAGAAGGTACCGACTTCCTCGAGTCCAACAAAACTGCCGAAGGCGTACAAACTACCGAAAGCGGCCTGCAATACAAAGTGGACAAAATGGGCGAAGGGGAAAAAGCTACCTCTGCTTCCGATACCGTAGTAGTACACTACAAAGGTTCTACCCTGGACGGGAAAGTGTTCGACTCTTCTTACGACCGTAACGAGCCCGCCACATTCCCTCTGGACCGCGTTATAAGCGGTTGGACAGAAGGGTTCCAACTAATACCTGCCGGCTCTACCTTCACCTTGTGGATTCCTGCAAACTTGGCTTACGGTGACCGTGCTCCAGCCGAAATAGGACCTAACCGCGTTCTACGCTTCGACTGCGAACTGTTGGAAGTTCACCACGCAAAAGCAGAAAAAAAATAAAACCGTAGGCACATAACCTACAAACCTTAAAATACCCCAAAGGGCGAGCATAGGAGTAGCTTTTCCATGCTCGCCCTTTTCTTATTCCACACAAACGCCCATTAATTATACGTCATAACAAATTATACTACCTTGCTCGGCAGTATAAAGCATGGTGATTATAAGCTACGAGAAAGGAGATTGGAAGAGGTCACTATGTAACTAAAAGTTAAAAAAGAAAAAACAACACGACAATAAAGGGGAAGTTAGGTATCTTTGTAGCAGTCTGGCCGTAGTGTATACACTTATAATCTCACACCTTTTTACACAAGAGCTACGGATAGGCAATTTTGTGAGTAACAATTATTTATCTATAAAACCTCATCGTATGAAGAAGCTCAAACAATGCGTCCTAAGCTTCTTGGCTGTGAGCCTTGTGGCTTTGGCTACGGGCTGCGCAGAAATGAAGTACGATCTCCCGGCAAGTCCTAAAGGAGATCCCGGAGCATCAGCTTATGAACAGTGGAAAACGGAGGTGTTAGGCGATGTTATCGACTGGCCTAAGGAGTCCGTTTCCATAGCCGACTATATCTCCTACCTTAAAGGTGGGCGGGGTAAGGACGGGGTATCCGCCTATGCCGCTTGGCGTGCGTTGGTGGACGAAGGTAAAATAACCGTACCCGGAGCCCCTAACACTACATGGCCTAAGGACCGGACATCGGAGACCGACTTCTGGGCTTATTATACCGGCAGGAATGGCAACTTCCCCACCATCGACCCCCAAACAGGGCGTTGGCGTATGCCCTCCGCTACCGAAGAGCCAGGAGAACTAACCGATAAGATTGCCGTTATTAATCCCGGAAAAGATGCTTACGACGTTTGGGTTGAGCAAGTAAAAAACGGAACAATACAATGGCCTAAAGAGCAAACCTCGAAGCCCGACTTTTTCCGTTACTTCAAAGGGAAAGCCGCCGATGACCCCGAAATAGAGAATGGTCACTGGAAGATTGGCGAAAACACCTACGGACCAGTTATTGGGCTTACCCCTTACGAGCAGTGGAAAAAGGATGTGGAGGGAAACAAGGCGGTGGACCCCAAAACAGGGCAGCTATGGCCTAAAAACAAAACTTCCATTGCCGACTTTTTCCAATTCCTGAAAGGGAAGAATGGCGTTAAAGGAGACTCCGCATACGAAACATGGAAAAAAGAGGTGGAAAAAGGTACCATGGAGATGCCGCATAACCCTGGCACTATGTGGGCAAGGGACGACTCCAGCACGCAGGCCTTTTACCGTTACTTGGTTGGTCAACCTGGGCAAGATGGCCCACAAGGACCAGAGGGAGAAAAGGGTGACAAAGGGCCTCAGGGGGATAAGGGAGACACAGGCGCACCCGGTAAAGATGGTAAGGATGGCCTCTCGGCTTACGACCTTTGGAAGCAAGAGCTTAAAAAGAAAGCCAACACGCCCCAAGCCTTACGGAACAACGAAACCGATGAGCCTTGGCCCGTGGATGCCGATAGCAAGGAGGACTTTTACCAATACTTGGTAGGACGCCCCAGCAAACCCGGAGCCGATGGTCGCCCAGGAAAACCTGGAGAACCTGGAAAAGACACCGAGGTAGTGCTTGGCGTACCCAACGTTATTGCACAATACTTTTTCCAACCCTTAGGCGAGTATGTACGTACCACCGATGGCGGTGTACTTTACACCGTTTACGACATCGAGGGGTCTATAGCCAAAGCTGGAACAAAAGTTAAGGGACTGCCTGGCGTTGCCCCCGAAAAAGAGTACACAACCAACGAACAAGGGCAATTTATTGTACCTCGTGAAGATTTACCTTTGGTGGAACCTGTAGACCAACGCTGGGGGCGCACCACCTCGGTAACATTCCCCGGAGAATCACCTATGCAATCCGCTGAAAATACCTACGTGCCTAATCCTATTGAAGCACGTTTTGTAACACCCGAAAAAGGGGGGCGCGCAGTTATATATTCAATCTCAAATAAAATATACACTTATCCCGTATTCCAACGCCGCACCCTGCCAAACGGAGAATGGGAATTGTTTCCTAAAGATTTACCACATGCGGATGACAAATTGATTGAATATGAACATTGGATTTTTACAGATCCAAATGACATGGAAGGCTCCAGAATATTCCAGCTAAGAATGGAAGGTTATAGGGGATTAGATTCATCTCATGCAGGAGGGTTGGGTCCCACCAGATATATGATAAAAAATCCGTATGGAATAAAACAAATCAACATGAGCATATACCCCTATTATCCTGAAGGAAAAACGGTATACTATGCGATTAAAACCAGAGAAGATTTGTATGGCCAAAAATTATTCTGGAACGATTGGATAGAAATGCCACCTGCTCAGGTTGCACCTAAATTAGTAAAGCTATCTCTCCATGGTCTAAACAAAGGGACAAAGACTTTTTCTCGGGTTATGGGAGAGTTAGACTTCAGTGACTTGGATATGAATCACATCCTCAAACAAAGGGAAATGGTCAAAGGTGCAATTCCTGGCCCAAATCCAAGTAATACTGCTGGTATTTTATGGAAACCTGTTTATTACACCCCAGAAGAGGCACAGAAAGCAGGTATATGCTACATACTGTTCCGAGGAAAAACATCAGGAGGCAACCAAAATGCCAGCAACTACGAAAGCCCCAACAGTGCTACAAATAAGACATTTAATATCATATCTGTAGCAGAAGAGTGTGACATCTATGTAATAGGTCGTCAGGGTGGGACGAAAAATTCCTTCTCGTCCAACTATTGGGAGGTATCAACACTCAAAATTGGAACATTGAAAAAGAGAGGAGAGGGCGACTATTACATTGAAAAAGCTTATCCAGAGCTTCCTGAAGTTAAAGTGGAGTATAAGCCATACTAATCTGAACCATATCGTTATGAAACGCATTACCTATACATCTTTATACTTAGGGTTGGCTCTGGCTATTGGCTTCGCCAGTTGTAACCGTGTGGACAACTGGATGCCTAAGGGCGACCCTGGAGACCCTGGAGCCTCTGCCTACGAAATTTGGAAAGAAGAACTGAAAAAAGGCAACATAGCAGGATTAAACCCGCAGGAATCCAC
>JAEWGA010000022.1 GCA_023388555.1 Bacteroidota bacterium
TATACTCGTAGGTATCTAGGCTATAATGCCAATGTATTTGTTACGACTATCTATAAAGACTACCTTTTCTATGGAGCAGAAAAAGGGGGGGCTTATGTAGGAGCGATAAGCCTACGGACTCATGAAATGCTTCCAGAAGTCAAGGTCGACTTCACTCCAGGAGGCTTCAATCAAATCGCGAGTATAGGAGTATACGACGGACAGCTCTATGTCGAGATTCAGACGGAGTTAAACCATAGCGATATCCATGTTCTCGACCTAGAGGAGGACTAGTAACTCATAAGTTTAAGCAACTGAGAGGGAGAGTGTACCTCTGCGTCTGTTAGACCATGGACAATTGTTTGTATCTTTGCTGTTGGTTGCCTCTGGGCTTTTTTAACCTTGTAATTCCCTTATAGTTTGCCCTATAATAATACCTTATAGTAATATGTATACACGTTTAGCCCTGCTGGGGCTTTCTTTGTTGTTACTCCTTTCGTGTAACAAAGGCGGAACTTCTTCCAGTAAAGAACAATCTGCCCAAACTACCACAGCAAGCACCGTTCAGGCTTTTCCATACCCCCAAATACCCGCTACGTTAACGGACCCTGCCGAGCGGTTGGCATATATGCTTAACCATTACTGGGATGGTTACGACTTCTCGGACACCTTGCTGATGCAAAACCGCGACGTTACCGAGCAGGGCTTTGTGAACTTTGTGGCGCTGCTTGCCGACCCTAATGCTACCCCACAGCATCGTGAGCAGGCTATGCAACACTATAGCAAAGGTGTAGCCAGCAACCCAAAGGCATTGCAACAAATGGGCGACCTTACAGAGCGTTACCTGTACACCCCCACCTCTCCACTGCATAACGAGGAACTATACACCCTTTACCTGCAACAGCTATTGCTACAGCTGCCCGCCGATGAACCGCACCGCTCCACTATGGAGTATACGCTGACGCTGATGGGGCGCAACAACGTGGGAGATGAGGCTACCAACTTCAACTATATAACACCTAACGGCACCAACGGAACGCTACATGCCACCAAGGTGAAAGGAAAGCGGTTGCTGATTTTCTTTTACGACCCCGACTGCGAGTCGTGCCACCACTACATGGACCTTATGCACGACGACAGTCAGCTGAAGGAATGGGTTAAACAGGGAAAACTAACCGTACTGGCTGTGAACACCCAGCATCCCGATGAACGTTGGCCCAAAGCACAGGAGCGCATGCCGCAAGGATGGGTACATGTTTGCGACCAAATGCAGGTGACCGAACAAGGACTGTACGACCTGAAAGGAATGCCCACCTTTATCCTAACCGACCCACACTACAAAGTTGTATTAAAGGACCCCACCTACGAAGAGCTGATGCTCGCCCTAAACAGCACCTTACAGTAAACAAACAGGAATACCCTTTGCCCAGGCACGCTCACCCTACACAAGGTGCGTGCCTGTTTTTTTTCCCCTATTGGAATTGTAACCGAAAGTTGTTGTTTTGGTTGTAACAGTTTTTTGTTGATATTTTTTGTGTGAATAAATGTCAAAATCGGGGGGGGTAACTTCCTTCTTTTCCCCTTTTCCCTCTTTTGTTTAACGGTGATGTGTCCTGTAAATATACCCATGCGCAGTTTGTTTTTAATGCTTAAACAAGTAAAAAAGAGTGCAGTGCTTTTTGTATTGTAGTTACGAAACTATTATCTTTGCGACAGCGAAAGCAACAACATTTCCTAATTATTCGAGTCAAAAAGGTTAGCGCATACTTTGCGTTATTTCCCAGTTGGGTTTTCCTGTGTAATTAACTGATGAACAGTTGAGAGGCTGGTAGCCAGTTGGTGTTAAACAGTAACACAAATTATTCCCCTAACCTTACAGACTGTAACGTGTAATCGACGACGTCCGTTAACTGCCAGCTTTGGGTATTTAACTTCAAAAAGGTAACAGCTTGGCAAGGACCAGTCCAATAACTGTACTTTTCTTTTTCAAAAAGGATTATGAAAAAGGCTTTACTCCTACTCCTGCTCGTTCTGGCTGGTGCGGGTAGCGCAAAGGCGCAAAAGGTTGCCCTTAAGCACAATTTTGTTTGGGATGCTCTTAAAACGCCCAACCTTTCGCTTGAGGTTGCAATGGGCCGTAAGTGGACCGTAGATACCCATTTGGGTATGAATCACTTCCTATACACCACCAACCCCACTGCAAGCAATTACAAAACCAAAAAGCTAAGCCACTGGATGTTGCAACCCGAGGTGCGCTACTGGCTGTGCGACGTGTTCAACGGTTGGTACATTGGAGCTCATGCCCATGGCGGTATATTCAATTGCGGTGGCATTAGCATTCCCTTTGTGTTGCAAAACAAAAACCACGTGATGCGCCATCACCGCTACGAAGGTCATTTTTACGGTGGCGGTATCAGTACTGGTTACCAGTGGGTGCTCTCCAAACGCTTTAACTTGGAAGCCTCGTTGGGTGTGGGGTACGCCCGAATATTCTACGACAAATACAAGTGTACTACTTGTGGGCAACGGTTAGGTAATGGTAATGCCGACTACTTGGGGGTTACCAAAGCCGCAGTGTCGGTTGTTTATTTTTTCAAGTAATCCATTCCGCAAAGCCATACACTGGTAGTATTTCCCATTCTTCCCTAAACTTTCCCCAACAAATATACCCATGATACAACAAGCATATACACGCCTGCTATTGGCGTTTGCCTTGGTAGCTATGCCCTTTGGTAATGTATGGGCTCAACAAGCACTTGGGTGGAGCTTCAACCATAGCCAGGTTACCCGTAGTGCCCAGAGCCAAACCTTACAAGTGCATTTGCAACTGTTGCCTACTGTTCAGCTCAAACGGCAACAAGTGGCAGAGCTTACACTCTACTATGTTTCTGCCGATGGCAAGCAACGTCAGCAACTGGGCACGGTGGCTGTAGCTGGTGCTACCCGCTATAAAATTATCGAGCGTCGGAGGTACTTCCATAACCTTCGCCCTGCCGACCCTGCTCAAGGTACACTTTACCGCTTTGAGGAAATTACCCCCAACAGCCCGTTGCAATTCGACTACACTTTGCCCTATGCCCCTTGGATGGCTAACGGTAATGTGGAGCTAAGGGAAAAGGTTTACGGTTGTGCCGAGTGTGGCGAAACCGATACCACAGCCCCAACCGCTGTGCGTGCCAACTTCTTTGGCCCGCAGTTCTACACCTTTGCGTATCAGCTCCCCCAAAAGGCGGAACAAAAGCAATTTAGCGAGGTTTTGGACTGTTACGTACGCTTTGTTATTGACCGTGATGAAATCCGTAGGGAGTTCGAGGGTAACGATGCCCGCTTGCAAGAGCTTCAGGACTTTGTGGCACGTCACCAAGCAACACTGGGAGCCAACCTCAAGTCGGCCGATATCAAAGGGTATGCTTGTCCGTTAGCCTCCGCTACCCATAATGCCGACCTTACAGCCCGAAGAGCAAAATCGCTCGCCAACTATGTTAAGGAGCATCACCCAGCGTTAGCACAGGTGAAGGCGTTCACCGTGAGTGGCGAGGGCGAAGATTGGGCTGGGTTGCGCCAAGCTGTAAGCCAGAGTAACTTACCGAACCGGGACGAGGTAGTACGTATTATCGACACCTACAACACCGATACCGAGCGCGAAGCCGCCATACAAGCGCTGGATGGCGGTGCAACGTACCAACAGTTGGAGGCAGAATACTTCCCGCCCCTCCGTAAGTCGGTGCTCACCCTCACCTTTAACAGCCGAGCCTATACCGATGCCGAGTTAGCCAAGGTGTATGCTACCCAACCCAAGGCGTTAAGTGCCGAGGAGTTAGCCCGCTTGGCACAAGCCGAGGTAAACCAAAAAAGGTCGCCCCTGCCCATATACAAAACGGCTTACCAAATGTATGCGTCAAATGAAGCTGTGGTGCTGAACTATGCTACCGCCTTGTTGCAGTATGGCGGTGTAGCCGAGGCGGACGAAGCCTTAAAGGTGCTTGCTGGTGCCAAAAACACTCCACAGGTGCAATATCTGCAAGCTATAGCCTACGATAAAAAGGGCGACTGGTCACGTGCCGAAGTACTTTTGCAACAGTCGGCACAAGGCGGGTACGAACCAGCCAAGGCGTACACCCAACGCTAAACTACTTTGCGTAATCTCATTTCCTAATTTTTCAATGAAGATTAACAAGTATTTCATCGCTGGTGCTGTGACGCTTGCTTTCGGTGCTACTGCATGTAACAACAGTAACAACGTTACTCCCGATGTTACTACAGATGGCACTACCTATGCAGCTATGTACATTTCTTCTGGGCGTTCTATTCAGCCTCGTGCCACTGCACAAGAAGATTATGCTGGCCGTGAATCCGAAAAGTTTATTTTTACAATTGACCTCCTTTCCACGGTAAAAGGAATGTCGTGGACTCCTGAAAACGCCGATTATCCCGATGGTGATTTTTGGACACCCACTCCAGTAAAAGGCATCTACACCGTTGCGCCTTGGAAAACCAAACCAGGTAAGCACACCATGGCTTTGGTGGTAAATAAAGGCTCTTTGAATGTTGAGTTGGCTACCGCTAACCAACCTTATGGTAGCACTGCCACAGCACATACAGATATTGCAGCACTTGCTACCGAGGATGTTTTTGTTATGACCTCTGCCCTGGCAAAGGATAAAACGGTTGCTGCCGATAAAACAAAAGAGCAAGTTAAAGCTGGTACCGAAGAAGCCGACAACGTATTTAAGTTCGATATTGAGCGTGTTGTAGCTCAGGGGATTGTAACAAAAGGGAAGGGCTTAACTGCTAACGTAACAGACGGTACAGGTACTATCGACCTGGAAAGCATCAAGTATGCTGCTGTTAACGGTGCTGCCAAAACTTACTTGTTGGCCGATAAAGCTGGCGAACGCACTTTTGACGACGTTTCGTACAGCTACAAAAAGTACGAGTCGGCTATTCACAGCTACAACCAGTTTGAACAAGCCAAAGATGCCGAAGCTGTTAAGGAAAACCTTATCCGTTTAGGTAACCTTACCAACCAAGGTGGTTACAAAGCCAAACTTGTTACTAACGATGCCGAAGCTGCTAAAGCCGATAGGGGTATTTACTTCCTTGAAAACTCTGTGGCTAATGACGAGTTGACTACAGAGAACAAGAAGTTTGGTTTTTACCGTTTGGCTTATGCTAAGGTATACGCTGTGTTCACTCCAAAAAATGTGTACAAACTGGGCGCCGATGGTCAGACCTTAGAAAAGGAAACCAATTTTACCCCTGGCACTACCTTTTACAAAGGGGAACAAGATGGTTTGTTTTATGTAAGCAAAGAAGCGGCTAAGGCAAGCCAACTTAACCCTGGCCAAAAGGCTTACACTTACACCAACGGTAAGTGTGCATACCGCTCATTGTGGCATGCTGCTTATGATGCTATTAATACCAAAATTGTAAGGAATGCCGACACCCGCCGGAATAACACCTACCTGCTAACCGTTAAAGAGTTTGCTACCATTGGTATGCCTTGGGACCCATCTGACCCTAACGACCCCAACCTGCCTAAACCAGTGGACCCCGAAGAGCCTACTACGGACCCCGATGACCCCAGCATTGAAAAAACCGAAACTTACATGCGTGTAGAAGCCAAGATACAGCCTTGGAACTTGGTTTCCCGCGAAGTAACACTCGAAAACTAATGGAGATGTGTACGAGGTTTAATTTATGGCGTGGCTTTCGTTATTCGGCTTAGGTGATTACATAATTCTCATTTCCTAATTACTAATTCTCATTTCCTAATTATATAATTCTCATTTCCTAATTTTTTAATTCAATGAAGATGAACAAGTATTTCATCGCTGGTGCTGTAGCGCTTGCTTTCGGTGCTACTGCATGTAACAACAGCAACAACGTCACTCCCGACGTTACTACAGAAGGCACTACCTATGCTGGTATGTACATTTCTTCTGGACGCTCTATTCAGCCACGTGCCACTGCACAAGCAGACCATACTGGCCGTGAAGCCGAAAAGACGATTGCTACAATAGACCTCCTTTCTACTGTAAAAGGAATGTCGTGGACTCCTGGTAACACAGATGAAGAAGGTAAGTTTTGGGAAGAAAGTGCATCCTCTGGCGTATACAAAGTTTCGCCTTGGGAAACCAAACCAGGTAGCCAAAGCATGGCGTTGGTTATTAACAAGGGCGGGCTTAATGTAAACATTGCAACAGCCTCAACACCTTATGGTAGCACTGCTACTGCACATACAGATATTGCGGCTCTGGCTACCGATAACGCTTTTGTTATGACCTCTGCCCTGGCAAAGGATAAAACGGTTGCTGCCGATAAAACAAAAGAGACCGTTAAAGCTGGTGCCGAAGAGACCGATAATGTATTTAAAATGGATGTTGAGCGTGTTGTAGCTCAGGGACTTGTAGCAAAAGGACAGGGCTTAACTGCTAACGTAACAGATGGTACTGGTACTATTGACCTTAACGACATTAAGTATGCAGCCGTTAACGGTGCTGCCAAAACCTACTTGTTGGCCGATAAAGCTGGCGAACGCACTTTTGACGACGCTTCGTACAGCTACAAAAAGTACGAGTCGGCTATTCACAGCTACAACAAGTTTGAACAAGCCAAAGATGCCGAAGGTGTTAAGGAAAACCTAATCCGTTTGGGTAACCTTACTACCCAAGGTGGTTACGAAGCTAAAGCTATTGCTAACGATGCCGAAGCTGCTAAAGCCGATAGGGGTATTTACTTCCTTGAAAACTCTGTGGCTAATGATGAGTTGACTACAGAGAACAAGAAGTTTGGTTTTTACCGTTTGGCTTATGCTAAGGTGTACACCGTATTCACTCCAACAAACGTGTACAAACTTGCAGAAGATGGCAAAACCTTAGTGAAGGATGACAGCTTTGCTTCTGGTACAACCTTTTACAAAGGCGAACAAGATGGTTTGTTTTATGTAAGCAAAGAAGCAGCTAAGGCAAGCCAACTTAACCCTGGCCAAAAGGCTTACACCTACACCAACGGTAAGTGTGCATACCGCTCATTATGGCACGCAGCTTACGATGCTATCAATAGCAAAATTGTTAAGAATGCCGACACCCGCCGGAATAACATCTACCTGCTAACCGTTAACGAGTTTGCTACCATTGGTATGCCTTGGGATCCATCTGACCCTAACGACCCCAACCTGCCTAAACCTACAGACCCCGAAGAGCCTACTACGGACCCCGATGACCCCAACATTGAAAAAACCGAAACTTACATGCGTGTAGAAGCCAAGATACAGCCTTGGAACTTGGTTTCCCGCGAAGTAATACTCGAAAACTAATGGGGAGATGTGTACGAGGTTTAATTTATGGCGTGGCTTTCGTTATTCGGCTTAGGTGATGTGTGCTTCGTGCGTTACTTTTTGCCCTAAGCGCCCTCTGGGTTGAACTTTGTACACACCTCCTCCTTTAATCTGGCGGAGGGATTGCCTCTCTCCGCCAGAACTAAACAACCAGAAAAGGGTTTTATGCTGACCCTTTGCCTGTTACCTTCAGATACTTCACAAAAGATATTCCTATAATTCCGTAATGAAGACTTCCTGTTACTCTTTGCTACTGTTGGCTGGTGCGGTAACCCTTTTGTTGGGGGCGTGTAAGAAGTCGGTTTTCGACAACCTTAGCTTATGTCCGCAGCCCGTAGCTATGTCGGTTTATAGTCAAACGCCTTGCGAGCCTACTCCTATATACCCCAGATCCATAGCGCAGGTGCGCTTCTTGGTATTTGGCCCTACGGGCGTGTTGCAAGGAGTGTACGAGGATAAGTCCGTAGCCCTTAGTGCCCAATACCGTATGGTGCGCGAAATGCAGAGCGCCCCCGGTAATTACACCTTTGTGGCATGGGCTGGGCAGGACCTTTCTCCGCTCACTTCGGCGTTGGAGGTGGGTAAAACCCGTATCACGGATGCGGTAGTGACTTACCAACACCAAGGCGATACGTTGCGGAGCTTTCCGACACCTTTGTATGTGGGCAAGCTGGAGCAAAAGCTTAATGGTGGTGCCACTGCTGTGCTGGACACTGTATGGGCAAAGGTGAGAGTTCAAGAATTAACCTACCGCATACACCTGACGGTAGAGGGCTTGCCTGCCGGTAGAGACTACCAAATTACCGTGCGGGACGACCATACCCGTTACAGCGTGTTGGGTGACATTTTACCTGCCGATACTGTGGTATATGCGCCCCAAGTGCGTGCCGAAGGAGGGGTGTTAAAAGCCGACCTAAGCGTGCTTAAAATGGAGCGCAACAGGCAATGCATGTTGCAAGTGAAGGATAAAAAAACCGGTGCGGTGGTGTACGAAGCCAACTTGGTGGAGGATATCCTGATGAACGCTTCGCGTGGAGAGCCACCCTATAACCTTAATTGCGACCACGACTTTAACGTAAACCTGAAACTGCAATGGACTGCAGATACGTGGATGGTGGTACAGGTAAAGGTGAATGACTGGAATGTAATTGTACGAGAGGTGGACTTAGGGGCCTGAAACCAAACGTATTGCCTTGTAAAAGAATAGCTGTTTGCCCCATATTGTAACCCTTTT
>JAEWGA010000049.1 GCA_023388555.1 Bacteroidota bacterium
CCCCCAAAACACCCCATTTTCGTCCCCAAAATCCGCCTAATTTCCTCCCATTTTTTACTCCCTTTTTAAGCCTAAATCGCCCTTGTTTTTTACCCCAAGAAAGGGATTTCTTCGGGCCAATTTTCGCCAGAAAAAATACCCCTGTTTAGGCTCGTTTTTGTTTCCCAATTTGGGGAAAGTTTGTTGCGGAAAAAAAGGTGTCTGTGCTAAAAAAGAACTGCACCCCAAAAGTTAAACACAAAACTTTTAGGGTGCAGTTAAATGCGGGTTTTCGGTTACCCGTTGGTGGTATCTATGAATTTTACTTCAGCCCTCGGGCTTTAAGTAGGCTGGAAGCATCGGGCGTTTCTAAGCCTGTAAAGTCGGTAAATATCTGTTCAAATGGTAACGTATTTCCTTTGGATAATATTTTATCGCGGTATTGTTGCCCTATCTCGGGGTTTATTCCGCCGTGACGAGTGAAGAAGTCCCCTACATTGGCCGAAAGTACTTCGCTCCATAGGTAAGAGTAGTAGCCGGCAGAGTAGCCTCCTTCCCAAATGTGTCGGAAGTAGGAGCTTTTGTAACGAGGGGGAATTTGCGCATCGGCAAGATTCATTTTTTGCAGCGCTTCGCTTTCAAAGGACTCTGCTTCTTCGGGAGCAATAACCCTATCTTTGGATAACATATGCCAAGCTAAGTCCAACGAGGTAGAAGCTAAATTTTCCCCTAAAGCATAAGCGGGTTGGAAGTTTATAGAGCGTAGCATCTTCTCTTTGAGTTCTTGTGGCATAGGTTCTCCGGTTTGGTAATGTTTTGCGTAGTGCTCAAATATGGCAGGAACGGCAGCCCAATACTCGTTAAATTGAGAAGGAAGCTCCACAAAGTCTCTGGCAACAGCTGTTCCAGAGAGCGTGCGATATTTGCATGCCGATAGGAATCCGTGCAATGCATGTCCGAATTCGTGGAATAGCGTTGTTGTTTCGTCCCATGTTAGTAGGCATGGTTCTCCGTCCGAAGGCTTTGCGAAGTTGCAAACATTATAAATAATGGGTTTTTGGTTGAGGTCGTAGGACTGTTTTTGGAAGGCGCTCATCCATGCTCCACCGCGTTTGGTTGGTCGCCGGAAGAAGTCGGTGTAAAAAATACCTACGGTACTACCATCTTTGTCCTTTACGGTGTATACCTCCATATCGGGGTGGTAGGTAGGAAGGTCCAATCGTTTTTCAAAGGATAGGCCGTATACTTTGTTTGCAGCGTAAAATACGCCATTGTGTAAAACAGAGTCCAATACGAAGTAGGGTTTTACTTCGTCGTCGCTCATATTGTATTGAGCACGCTTCATTTGTGCCGAGTAGAAGAACCTATCGTAGGGTTGCAAACGGAAGTCGGTTCCCATTGTTTTTTGCGCAAAACGTTCAATTTCTTGGGTTTCGGTGTCGGCTATGGGGCGGTACTGCTGAATAAGGTTTTGCAGGAAGGCGTACACTTTTTCGGGTGTTTGCGCCATTGCATCGGATAGGCTGTAGGCTGCATAATTGGGGTATCCCAGCAGGTTGGCTTTACGAGCACGCAGGTTAGCGAGTTCTGTTACAAGGGGGAACAAGTTGTGTTCTGCTGTTTCGTCGCTTCGGTGTATGGACGCATTAAATACCTTTTCACGTAGCGCCCTGTTCTGCAACGATGCTAATATGGGTTGTTGCGTTGTGTTGGTGATAACGATGTAATAGGGGGCTTTGTTGCCGTGCGATTGGGCGTCGGCGCTGAGTTGTTTTATTTGCGATTCGCTAAGGCCCGCAAGCTCTTCGGCATTTTCTACCCATATACCTGCATTGTTGGTTGCATCTGTTAGTTGGGTACTGTATTGCTGTTGTAGTATTGCTATACGGTTATTTATTTCTTTAATCTCGTTTTTTTGTTCGGGGGTAAGGTTGGCACCGTTTCTCACGAATCCATTATAGGTCTCGTGAAGCAGTTTTTTCTCTTCGCCTTGCAGCTTATCGTATTCGTTGTCGTAAACCAACTTAATGCGTTCAAATAGCTTTTCGTTCAGCATAATCTCGTTACTCCAGTTGGTGAGCATAGGAATAACTTTTTCCTCTATTTGCTGAATAGAGTCGGTATGCTCGGCAGAACTGAGAGCAAAGAAGATATTACTGGTCCTGTTCAGTATCTCGCCGCTGTGTTCATAGGCCAAAATGGTGTTTTCAAATGTGGGGGCTTGGCTGTTGTTGCAAATGGCTTCTATTTCTTCTCGTTGCTGGCGTATGCCTTCCTCAAAAGCGGGGAGGTAGTGTTGGTATTGGATTTGTGAGAAGTTTGGAGCACCTAACTCTAATGTACTGGTGTGCATGAAAGGGTTAGATGCTAAGTCGGCCGACTCTTGCTGTGTATTTCCGCACGAAGAAATCAAAGCTGTCATAGCTAATAGGGTTAGTACTTTTTTCATTGCGATTTGTTGTAAGATAAGAGATTGTGATTAACGACAAATATATACAGAATGGTTGTGAAAATCGATTTTTATTTACGAATCTGCCATACAAAGTTCTATTCCTGCTGTATTTTCAGCTATAACTTCACCTATAATGCAGGCTTGGGTGTCGCCTGTTGCATGGATGTCGTTAATTAAATAAAGTGCTTTTTGGGGAGGGACGCACATTAGTAAGCCTCCAGAAGTCTGGGGGTCGGCTACGATATAGCTAAAGTCGTCCGACGCATAGTTTTTAAACGAGGCTCCAACATATTTAAGGTTACGAAAGGCAGCCCCAGGAATGCATCCTTGTTCTATTAAAGAGGAGAAGTTAGGAAGTAACGGTAGGCTGTTAGCGTGTATTTGTAGGCGTACATTGGACTCCTGTGCTATATGCCAAGCATGGCCTAAAAGTCCAAATCCCGTAATGTCGGTCGCTGCTGTTACGCCATGTTTTTGTGCGTGTTGGGCTGCGTACATGTTTAGCCTACACATATTTTCTACGGCACTGTTATAACTCTGCTCCGAAGCCATTCCTAACCGGTGCCCCGCTAAAATGGCACCTACCCCAAGAGGTTTAGTTAAAACCAAGAGGTCGCCGAGCTGTGCGCCCTGGTTGGTTAATAGCTGTTTTGGGGCTACTTCTCCTACAACGGCCAACCCAAATTGGGGCGTTTTATCCTGTATGGTATGGCCACCCACGGTAATACCTCCACACTCTTCTACTTTTTCTTGTGCACCTTCCAATATTTGGTAAAGTCCCTCTAAAGGAGCATCTTCGGCTGGGTAATGAACTAAGTTAAGGGCCATAAGCACTTTGCCGCCCATAGCAAAAACGTCGCTTAGGGCATTTGTTGCTGCTATGCGTCCAAACGTTTTGGGGTCGGAAACAACTGGGGGGAAGAAGTCGGTAGTAAAAATAAGCGCTTTCTCGGAGCTAATTTGGAAAACTCCGGCATCATCGTGCGTATTAGCTCCAACAATTAGTTGAGGATGACTGGGTTTATGTAGCTTGGATAATAGCTGCGCAAGTTTTGTGGGGTCGAGTTTGGCAGAGCAGCCTCCGTAGGCGGAATAGTCGAGCAGATTAATGGGTTTCGTCATAGTCTATGTAAAGCAAATAAGCGTTGGTAGGAGGTAAAACCTGTTCGGTTTGTTTCCTATAACAGTTGTTTACCCGTATACACATGCCACACTGTTCGTGAAGGTCCCTGGGGGTGTTGATGAGTTGGTATGGAATATTGGCGTTGTCCATACTTGTTCGGGCCAACAATAACGCACGAGTGCTACTAAAAACAATGATAAAGTTGTTAGGCAATAGCTTGCAGGACATCGCACAACGTATTTAAGTGAGAAAGAGGGGTAAGAGCCGATAAGGATACCCTACATGTTCCAGTGCCCGAAGTTTGTAGGTGCTGATGTGCTAATGGGGCACAGTGTAACCCGGCTCGCACCATGATTTTAGCCTTTTCCCAAAGGAGGTCGGCCAGTTCCCACGCAGAATAACGGGGCGATGCAATGGAGAATAAAGGGCCTTGATAGGAAGGAGAAGAGGCAGAGTATAATGTGTAACCGTATTTTTTAAGTTCTTGAATGCACTCCCACACCTTTTCGGCTGGTATAGTAGGGGGGGAGAGGTGTTGCAAGGCTGCTTCCCAGGCGCATGCTCCTATCATATTAATTGTCCCCGCTTCAAATCGGTCTGGCAGAACGACTGAGTCGCATTGTGTCTCGGAAGAAGAGCCGCTCCCTCCTCGGGTTATTGGGGTAAGTTCATTGGCATTGCGGACATACAGTGCCGCAATTCCTGTAGGAGCTAAGTAGCCCTTATGAGCGGCAATAGCAACGAAGTTTATTCCCCACTTCTCACACTCCAAAGGTGCATAGGGTAGGTATTGGGCGGCATCTACGGCTATTAAACAAGCGGGGTGATGCTGCCGTATGCATTGCGCAATGGCTTGTATGGGCTGAATAACTCCATTTACATTACTCATCCCATTAATTATTGCTAACCTATAACTGTGGGGGCTATCTTTTAGTTTGCTTGCTAACATATTAATATCTACTCTACCGGTAACGTCTGCAGGCATAATGCTAAAAGGGGAGCCATCCAACTGAAAGAGGGGGCGAGTAACGCTATTGTGTTCCAGTGGTGTAACCAATACTTCGTGCTGCTTCAGGTTTGTGATACCATGTATAATAGTATTAAGTGCCGTTGTTGCGTTATAGCAAAAACAAATATTGTTTCCGGCTATGCCTCCTATTTGTTGGTTCAGATTATCGCGCAACAGTTCCATTTGCACTGCACGTTTTAATGTATGGGGGGCGGAGCTTCTGCCGTAAGAGCCTACCGGGGAGTCGTAAAAATGGCATAGCGTTTGTTGTACCCCTATGGCCTTAGGGTAGGAGGTGCTTGCATTATCCAAATATATCATGGGCGGATAACAGTATGGGCTTTTGTAAGTGCCTCAAGGATGTCATACATGTTGGAAATTCTACCTACCATAACACTCTCTGTTATACCAAAGTAATTAGTGCAAGTACCGCATACTAAAATTTGTACTCCCCGCTCTTCAAGCTCTTGTAAAACTTGTGCCGATGCCGTGTTGTGCAGTGTAAGCTTTACCCCTGTATTATAGCAAACAATATGGGCAGGAAGAGTGTCCATACTTTTAAGGGCATTAAGGAACGAAAGGAGAAGAAGCTCACCTAACTCGTTGGGTCCTGTTCCCATCTCATCCGATGCCAACTGAACAACATATTGCCCCTTAGGCATATCCTCCGCAAAGGTAGGGGCGGGAGGCGATACTTGAAGTTCGTTACCTTCTGTACCAATACTTATAATTGTATGGCCGCTTGCTTGTTGTGTATGGCAAGAAAAACCTTGCCTTTTAGCAAAGTCTTGCAGGTTAGAGCAGGATATTTGGTTATCGGAAAGTACCTCAAACAGTTTTTCTTTCGGGTTATCCTTAATGGCCTTGCGCAACATTATCAGTGGAATAGGGCATTGTTTCCCGCGGGTATCTACTACTACTGGCATATTCTTTGGTTTAGGGGTAGTGAATAAATAGTTATTATCCCTCATAAGCAAAGGTAGAAAAAACAATAACTACCTTTGTGCCAATACCCATTAATAACTTATGATACAAATAGATTTCCCCAATGTCTCCCCCTATATATGGATAGACGTACGCTCCCCTAAAGAGTACGAGAAGGGACACATTCCCGGAGCCTATTCTTTACCACTGTTTAACGATAAAGAGCGAGAAACAGTAGGTACTGTATATGCACGTAAAGGGCAGCAAACAGCAATAAAGAAAGGCTTGGATTTAATAGGGCCAAAGATGGGCGACTTTTTAAGGCAAGCCGAGAGCCTAATGAAGCAGCATCCAAACAAAAGAGCTTTCATGCTTTATTGTGCAAGGGGAGGCCTTCGTAGTAATAGCATGGCTTGGTTGTTCCGCTTATACGGTTGGGAAGCCTTGGTTTTCGAGGGCGGATTCAGATCATTTAGGCAGCTATTGCCTATGTGGTTGGAGGAGAAACCTAAACTCATTATTGTATCTGGAGGAACAGGATGCGGTAAAACAGAGCTGCTTCAGCTGCTTAAAAAGAGTGGCCGACAGGTGATAAACTTGGAGGCGTTAGCAAATCATCGAGGGTCCGCTTTTGGTAAAATACCTAATGCCAAACAGCCCACAAACGAGATGCTGTTATGTCTCCTGATACAGGAAGTGTTAAAATTGGATTTGAATTACCCCATATATGTAGAAAGTGAAAGTAAAAAAATAGGGCAATGTGAGTTGCCCGATGCCTTTTTTAGTTACATGCGTAATTCTCCAATAGTCCAAATCACCACCTCCTTACAAGAAAGGGTGGACCGGATATTAAAGGACTACGGACAGTTAGATCCTGAGTCCCTCATTTGTGCTTTTACCAGTATAGCCCCCAGAATGGGGTCGGAAAATGCCAATAAGGCAATAGAAATGGTTAAGAACCAAGATTTATCATCGGCTATTGCTTTGGCATTGCGTTATTACGATAAGCTATACAACAAGTCCAACCGCCTATGGAAAGGGGAAAGGCTTGGCTCTGTAGAGTATCGTACTGGCGCAGCTTGCAATGTATTGGAGGCATTGGAGGCAATTGTACGCTCAGCCAAATAGTACGCTAAGGACCTTAGGGGATTTCATGGATGAAATGCTGGGATAGTGGTGCTCGTAGTACCTTAAAAGAAGCGAGAGTATACTATTCCGAATCTCCCTATTTAGGGCTGGCCTATATTCTTCTGGGGAGGTAAGGTAGTGGTAAATAATGTTGGACTCCTGTAAGGGGGCTTGAGTTGCGCTATAAGACGAAGGCCGAAAGATCCCTTCCTGGACATCCAGCACATAGCCTTGCCTAAAGGTTTCGTGGTGAGGTGATATGCCAAGTACCATCGTTAAGCTGCATAGGTGTTTTATATGAAAAGAGCTAAGGTCCGCCCCAGTGGCCTTTTCAAATTCGTAAAGGCTATACTGTATAAAATCGAAAAGCCTATAATCCTTTACCTCGCTGCGTAATAACTTATCCCAGAACTCAAGAAGGAAAATACTTATTGCATTACTTATTGGGTTAGCGGACGGTGTACTAATAGCTCGTAGCAGGCGAACCTCTTGTACGTGTTGCACCTCTTTGTTGGGGCGGTAATCCGCAGTTATTTCTACCAAAGCCAAGGGGAAAAACATTACTTTGTATTTACTTTTTCGGCGACTGGTAGGAACGGGTATGTTATAGGAAACCGAGCCACGCTCTCTTGTATAGGCGTGGACTATAGCCCTGGTGTCGGAATAACGCACCGAGGATAGTATAATTGCGTTGGATGTTTGAAGCATATAAAAAAAGGGTATAACGCCTTGCCAATAAGGTGTTATACCCTTTTACTGTGATATTATGTGGCAAAGTTATAGTTGTTCCAAGGTGCGTACCATGAGCTTCCAGGTAGCATCTACCGTGCTTATGTTTACGCGTTCATCGGGGGAGTGTGGGTGCTCAATGGTTGGACCAAAGGATATCATTTCCATATTGGGCATTACTCCTTGTATAATCCCGCACTCAAGTCCGGCATGCATAACTTTTATTGCAGGTTCTTTTCCAAAAAGTTCCTTGTAAGCCTCTGTCATCACCTCCATTAAACGGGAATGAGCTATGGGCTGCCAGCCATTATACGCGGCGTCGAACTCAACCCTTGCACCCATTAGTGTGAAAGCACTTTCAACGGCCGAGGCTACCATCATTTTACGGCTTTCCGATGAACTGCGAACCAAGAACTTTATCTCTATCATGCCTTTTTCTGCCGAGATAGAGGCTAAGTTAGTAGAGGACTCTACTATCCCAGGGAAGTCACTTAGGTAACTTATAGGCCCATTCTGTACTGCTTCGCAAGCATTGATAAGGCCATCGCTTATCTCTTCGGGGATAATTGTATTTACTGGTTCGTTAAACTCCTCAACAACCAAGCGGATATTATTTTCAATGCCAGCATACTCCTGGTTATAAAGTTCCTTGTAGTCGCTTACCAATTCCCATAAAGTATCGGCATCTTCGCGCTGGATAGATAGTATGGCTGTAGCTTCGCGAGGTATTGCATTGCGTAACGAGCCACCGTGTAACGAAACCAAGCAGGCTCCTGTTTCTTCAATGGCTCTTTTAAGGAAACGGACCATTAACTTATTGGCATTTGCACGTCCTAAGTGTATGTCTACGCCCGAGTGCCCTCCTTTCAGTCCCGAGAGTGAAACTTTTACTATCATATCTTCGGCCGGAACACAAATTTGGTCCTTGTACTGCAAGGAAACATTTACATCGATACCTCCAGCGCAACCTATAAAGATTTCACCCTCCATCTCGGAGTCCAGGTTTAGGAGGTAGTCTCCTTTTAGAAATCCTTTTTTCAGTGCATTTGCACCAACCATACCCACCTCTTCATCTATGGTGAATAATGCTTCTAAAGGGCCATGTTTAAGGGTGTTGTCCGAGAGTATAGCCAAGGCCAGCGCCGCTCCAATACCATTGTCGGCCCCAAGGGTGGTATTATCGGCTTTAACCCAATCGCCATCTATAATAGTGTCTATTGGGTCTTTCTCAAAATCGTGGTTTTTATCCGCATTCTTTTGGGGAACCATGTCAAGATGTGCTTGCAGGGTAACAACTTTTCTGTTTTCCAGCCCTGCACTTGCGGGTTTGGTTATTAAAACATTCCCTACTTCATCTACTACTGTCTTTAGCCCTAATTTCTTTCCCACGTTAGCAACATAGTCCGATGCCGCTTTTGTATGGCCCGTGGGGCGCGGTATTTGGGTTAGGTCGTAAAAGTAGTTCCAAACTACCTGCGGTTGAAGTTGAGTGATCTCCTTTGCCATGGTTTTCTGAACTTTAGAAGATTGAACAAATACACCAGTACATTAAAATATGTACAATGACGAATGCTAAGATAAAAAAATAAATGGAGCTGATGCAGGTTTAGGATTAAGTTGTTATGCTCGCAATAAGTTTTTTGCGGGCAAGCATACATGCCCCTATGGAACCTGCATGTTCTTGCAGTAAGGATAACCTAATTAAAGTGTCCTGATTAACTACATTAAGCGAGTATTTTCGGATAGCACTTCGTATAGAGTGCATAAGATAATCGCCTGTGGAGGAAAGGGTGCCGCCTATAACTACTATGTCGGGGTTAAATAGGTTAATAAGGCCTGCTATGTGCATACCAAGTTGCCCGCCAATTTCCTCTAATAGGTCTATGCATAAGATATCTTCGTTTCTAACAGCCCAAATTATATCGTCCAGTTTTATCTCGGTTAAAGGCTTTGCATAGGCGCCCTGAACCAAAATGGAGGTGCCACCACCTTGTATCCTTTTTATAAACTTACGGTACATAGCAGAGCCAGAAGCCTCGGTTTCTAAGCACCCTTTTTTACCGCAATGGCATAGTATTTCATTGTTATATGCGTGGATATGCCCAAACTCGCCCGCAAAGCCGGAGTGTCCCATATAGGGTTCTCCGTTAATGATGATGCCTAAGCCTAACCCCCATGCCAAATTCACAAAAAGAATGTTTTCCCCCATATCTTTTAAGTGAAGCATATACTCTCCATAGGCGCAAGCCCTGGTGTCGTTGTCAATAAAGGTTACAATGCCCAGTTTGCTACTTAACTTCTCGGATAGGGGTTGTTCGTCGAAGTTAAAATAGGTGTACGAGTATCCGGTTTCAGGGTTCAGCCTACCAAATATGTTAACGCCAATACAGCCAATATCTGCCCGAGGTATTGAAAGAGATCCTATAAATGTATTGATATGCTCACATATCGTATCCAAGCACCCCTCCTCGTTTGTAAAGCAGAATGAGGTGTTTGTATATTCTGTTATTTTGTTTCCTGTAAAATCTATCAGAGCAATATGTAAGCGGTCAAGCCCAAGGTCGACCCCTATAAAATAATAACAGGCTGGGTTTAATCCGTATATATGGGGGTGTCTTCCGCCCGCAGTTTCCAATTTCCCGTAACAGGACAAAACATTTTCTGCACATAACTCATTAATGAATTTAGTTGCAGTAGGAACGCTTAAGTCCAACTTCTTGGCTACGGTAGTGAAGGTATCCGGCCCCGATAGCATAAAGTACTCCAGGATGCGCTGCTTGTACTGTAGTATCTTAGGGTTGGTATCGGAAATTCTTCGGAAGTTGTTCATACAAGGCCTATGGTGTTGCTTATGCCAGAATTTTAATAACGTATTTTTTTTGCGCTCTGAAGTTCTCGCTTCAAGTCCTTTTCCTTTAGGGCATTTCTTTTGTCGTGCCTTTTTTTTCCTTTGGCTAAGGCTACAGAAACTTTGGCAATACCTTTTTCGTTTAGGTAAAGGCGGGTAGGTATTAATGTTACTCCAGTGTTCTTTAGCTCGGCTTGCAGTTTAAGTATCTCTCTTTTATGGAGAAGTAGTTTGCGTTCGCGCCGGATGTCATGGTTATTATAGGAACCAAAGAAATATTCGGCTATATACATGTTTTTAACCCATAATTCGCCACGATGAATGATGCAGAAGGTATCCGACAAAGAGGCTTTCCCGTTACGAATCGACTTTATTTCGGTACCATACAATACGATACCTGCAGTATAAGTGTCGAGTATCTCGTAATCGTAAGTAGCCCTTTTATTCCTTATATTGATGCGTGCTGAAGAACTTGCTTTTTTTGCCATACTTATGTATTAAGAGAAAAATGACAAATGACTCAGTACTAACTTACTCCCCACGGCTAAAAGGAATAATAGCACCGAAAACGCTATTGTACTGGAAAATAATTTTTCCTCGGGGAACTTCCAAAAATATACAACACCTTGCCACACTACGTATACACTGTACAACATTAATATGGTTAGCAGCCGTAACTGGGGCACAAGAAGGTATACCAAAGTCATAAGGTATATAGGGGAGTAGGCGTAAAAGGTAAAAAGTTCCCATTGGTTTTTTGAGCCTGTAAACCCTAACCATTTCTTTGCCACAAAAGCCATACCAAGAAATCCTGCATAATAGGATAGCATTGCTATAATAAGGTACAGTACAGCCGCCTTAATGGCTAACAGTATATTAAATGTTGGAGCATTTAGTAACTCGCCCACAAAAGCCGTGAGGCACAATACTCCCAAGGCTGGAAAGTAATATGTCTCCTGAACAGGGTACCGAGGGTTTTCCAAGTACTTATTATATATCAATCGCCACCCTTTCTCTGGCTTAAAAGCCACTAACAATAATGTTGAAAATAACTCTTTAATCATACAGTTATAAAGGGGTTATACTCTTAAGAAAAGAGACGCACTGCGTATGAAGATACAAAATATGTACCAGTTATGGCAAATAACAACGTAATGCCCTTCCTAAAAAAAGACGACCTAGCCCTTCTTGTTCAGAGTAGGGCAAGGCCGTAATACCAGTTATATGCCAATGTTTAGAATGGCAAGTCGTCGGCTGCACCAATAGGGCTATCGAAACCACCAGGAGCAGTGGCTGTTGGAGAGCTTGCTGGGGGGGCTACTGGAGCTGCCGTAGCATTCTCTTTCGAGATGTTTCGGGCTTCAATATTGGTGTACCACTTTCCGTTGTACTCACGGCTGTTTATTTCAAACTCTATTGTAACTATATCGTCCATTTGGATATCGGCCTGTTTAATGCGGTCTTCTCCCCAAATGTTAAAACACACCTTGCGAGGATACATATCTTGGGTCTCTAAAACAAATTCTTGGCGCTTCCAAGTTGTACCAGGGTTGTTTTTACTTTCGCCTGATTGTGGTGCTAGAATGGCAATGATTTTTCCAGATACAGTGTTCATGGATAGGATAATATATTAGTTATTGGATTATTAATTATGAGACTTTAAGTTACCGTGCAGGCTTAAACCCTATAATTTCACGTACTTGTTCTACTATTGGTGCTGCATGGGCTTTGGCTTTTTCTGCACCCTCCCGTGCAATGCGGTCCAACAGTGGTATATCATTAGCATAAGCCTCTATACGTTCTCGGATAGGTGCACAGTATTTTTCTATGTCTTCGGCAAGTTGCTTTTTTAGGTCACCGTAACGAATGCTGCAGTCGTTATACCTTTCGTTGAAGAAGTTATACACTTCAGGCTCGGAAACTATGCTCAAAAAAGTAAACAAGTTTTCGATAGGCTCGGGTTTAGGACTATTGGGGGCTGTTGGGCCCGAGTCGGTTAATGCCGACATCACTTTTTTCCGAATTGTTTTGGGGTCATCTTTTAAGTAAATGGCATTACCTTCACTTTTCCCCATTTTGCCGCTACCGTCCAATCCCGGAATTTTTATGGCTTGGCTCCCAAACGAGAACGAGGCTGGCTCGGGAAAGAAGTCTACACCGTAAATAGTATTAAACCGGCGCGCATACTTCCGTGCCATTTCCATGTTTTGCTCTTGGTCCTTACCCACAGGGACTTTTACGGCTTTGTGCATAAGGATATCGGCAGCCATTAAGCTGGGGTAGGTAAGTAGCCCGGCATTAATATTATCGGGTTGTTTACGTGCTTTGTCTTTGAACGATGTTGTGCGTTGCAATTCGCCCAAATAGGCATTCATGTTTAAATACAAGTAAAGCTCTAAAACCTCTTTTACATCGCTTTGTATGTAAACAGTGGCTTGGTTGGGGTCTAAACCGCAAGCTAAGTACTCCGCTAATATAGTGTAGGTACTTTTTACAATATGGTCGGGTTTGGGGTGAGTCGTCAGGGAATGCCAATCTGCAATGAAAAAAAAGCAATTGAACTCATTTTGCATTTTCAGAAAGCTCGTAATTGCACCAAAGTAATTCCCTAAGTGCAGGTTCCCTGTGGGGCGAATTCCACTGACAACTGTTTCCATAAATAAAAAAATAAAGGCGTGATAACGTGTTTGATGAGTTTAAACTTCTTCCAAAGGTAATAAAAAGGGGTAATATAGCCCCTTTACTATTAAGGAAGTCTGGACTTATTAGTGTTTGTCCATTCGTATTTGTCCGTTTTTATTTTCTAATACTACGCTGTTATTGCTTCTTTTGAATTTTAGCCGTATTTCGCTCCCAAGCATATCGGTGGGGAATGGAAAAGGCTTGTTACGGAACTGTTTTTCCCGCACAAGTATTATGCTGTCTTCGTGAAAATAGGCATTGCCCCACTCGTAGGTTATTAATGGGGTATGGGTCTGGTCATGGTACGATACCATGTACAGGACGTTAAGGAAGTCCCAATAAACAACCTGTTGCGCATTAAAGGGGTACTGTATAGCAGTATTGTTGTTCTTGGCTGTTTTTACCTGCCAACGTCCATCAAGGGGGCTGGGGGCTGTGTACTGGGAACATCCCAATGCCGCTATTATCGGAAGCATAAATGCTACAACCTGTATACCAAAGCAACGCATAAGTAGGGGGCGTCAAAACGGGGTTCTGTACTTACTCTCTTTATCCTCATGTAGCAAGCTAAGGTAGCTTTTGTACCTGCTTTCTGCAATTTCTCCAGTGGTTAAAGCTCTAAGTACATTGCATCCTGGTTCATGTGTATGGCTACAATTGGAAAACCTGCACCCCTTTGAAAATTCAAATAGCTCTGGGAAAAAATGACATACCTCGTGCTCTTCAAAGTCAACAGCCCCAAACCCTCTAATACCAGGAGTATCTATTAGGTATCCGCCAGCGTAAGGAATCATTTCGGAGTAGGTTGTAGTATGCGTTCCTGTTTGGTGCGCATCCGATATAGTTCCAGTACGCAAATTTGCATCTGGGACTAAGGCATTAATAAGGGTGGACTTCCCCACACCGCTATGCCCACTTAATAGGGAAATACCCGTGCTTAAATGTTCGGCTATTTCGTTCAACCCGGTTTTATTTATTGCAGAAATTCCAAAACAGGCATATCCAATCTGCCTATATAAAGATTTTAGTTCGTGGTAATACTTTAAATCTTGTGTATTGTACCTGTCTACCTTGTTAAAAACAAGGGTTGCGGGTACGCTATAAGCTTCTGCGGTAGTTAAAAAGCGGTCTATAAAGGTTGTGGAGGTAAATGGATAGTTGGCGGTAACAATAAGTACGCACCTATCCAAATTTGCACCAATAATTTGGGCCTCTTTGGATAAGTTGGAGGCACGCCGAATAATGTAATTTTTACGAGGCAATATCTCGGTAATCCAATAAATATTGTCTGCATGCCTTTCGGAAGGTAACTCAATAACAACACGGTCACCTATTGCTACGGGATTTGTGGTGCGTATACCCTTAGCTTTAAAAGCTCCTTTAATCCGAGCCGAGTAAACGTAGCCATCATCCCCTTGTACCAGGTATAGTGCACCTGTACTTTTTGTTATAATGCCAGTTATTATGCTGTTCAAGAGCACGTGTATATACAAAGGTTGGGGGTTATACCTTCATTATTTCCACCTCTTTTGCGGCATACAATTCATCTATTTTCTTAATGAATTGGTCGTGAATCTTCTGTACATCGGTTTCAGCATTTTTTGCTAAATCCTCGGGCAAGCCATCCTTAGCGCCTTTTTTTAGTGCGTCAATAGCATCTCTACGTGCATTCCTAACACTTATTTTTGCGTTTTCGGCTTCTCCTTTTACCTGTTTTACTAATTGTTTCCGCCTATCCTCTGTTAATGGTGGTATACCAATTCGTATTAGCTCTCCGTTATTTTCTGGTGTAATCCCAAGGTCGGAGTCCATTATCGCCTTTTCAATATCCTTAATGATGCTCTTTTCCCATGGGGTTATTATAATGGTTTTAGCATCGGGTACGTTTACGTTAGCAACTTGGTGTAGCGGAGTAGGGCTACCATAGTAAGGCACTAAAATATCGTCCAACAGGTGCGGATTGGCTTTCCCTGCCCGTATTTTAGCAAACTTGTCCTCTAAAAACAAAATAGTTTCCTGCATATTTTCCTTGGCACGTGCCAAGATGGTGGATACTTCTTGCATAATTATAAATATGTTTTAGTTGTATGGCTTTTATTTCCTGTTTTTGCAACCCAGTTAAGGGGTTACTACAGTTCCAATGTTTTCTCCACGAAGTACACGCAATAAATTACCTGGAGTGTCCATGTCAAAAACAACAATAGGCATTTTGTTGTCCATACACATGGAAATAGCCGTTAGGTCCATTACCCGCAGGTTTTGTTGTAACACTTCGCTATAAGTTATTGTGTCGTATTTAGTTGCCGTAGGGTCCTTTTCGGGGTCCGCGGTATAGATGCCATCTACACGAGTCCCTTTAAGCATTGCATCTACTTCAAGCTCTATTGCACGGAGCGAAGCTCCTGTATCGGTGGTGAAATAGGGGTTTCCAGTACCTGCAGTACAAATAACCACCCCTCCTCTTTCCAGCATGGATAGGGCTACCCACTTATTATAAAAGGTTGCTATAGGCTCCATTCTAACTGCCGTCATCACACAATTAGGAACGCCTATGGCATCCAATGCCGAGCTTAATGCCAAGCCATTCATCACGGTGGCTAACATACCCATTTGGTCGCCTTTTACGCGGTCAACACCTTGAGATGCTCCCGTTAAACCACGAAAAAAATTTCCGCCACCTATAACTATGGCAACCTGAATTCCCATAGCTACTGCCTCTTGTACTTGCTTAACATATTCCGACATCCGATTGGGGTCGATCCCAGAAGTCCGATTTCCCATTAAGGACTCACCACTCAGTTTAAGCAGTACGCGTTTATATGGTAACATACCGAGTGCAAACTAAGAATTTGAAAGAATAGGGGAGTAAATAGCCCAAAGGGGCATTCCCTTTTACTACAAGACAAATATAGGTCAATTCTTATAATTACGGTATGCTTTCCAGCCCATCCCTCCTATTATAGCCAGTACAATAATGTTGTTTCTTTACAACCACCCGTTAAACAGATTCGTACAATATAACTTAAGGGGAGTGATTGCTGCGCATGAGAAGCTAAGGCAAAGGAGGAAGAACCCCGCGGAGTACGAGGGCGGTTCGGAGGGTTTGGGTACGGGAAAGGATTACAGGGGCGGAATTGTAGGAGGAAGGAGCGGGGCGAGGGGAAAGAGGCTGGAGAACGAGCTGTTGTACGACTTCTCGGGGGCACTGTCCAGAATTTTGTGCAAATGGAAACAGAAGCATAAATTGATTTATGGTTAAGCCCCAGTTATGGATAGGATGCATCCATATTTTTCTCAATTTCAACCAGTGTTAGTTCTATAGCCTCTTGACTAAGGAGAGTCACGAGGATTTTTCTCAACCGACCTATCAAGAAACAGAGTTGTCGCCAACGGAAAAGGTCTACTTCTACCGAAGAGAATCATCAACGAATGGGAAAAACAAAGGACAGGAAGGAATTATCCGAGTTTCAAGGGAAATATCTCCAGCCCTTTCACAACAGCTATTGCAAAGCCGTGTACGTGTCAGAGGAAACCCAACGAAGGTTGGACTTCGTGGTGCGGAAAATAGCTGAGCAGGGCGCAAGCGTTTCGGGATATGTGGAGTAGGTGCTTCGGGAACACCTCGACCAATACAAGGAGGATGTGGAAAGATGTCGGAAACTCTGAACCACTGCATTCCTCGAATGCACCCTCCCTGCCAAGTTACCGTATTCACAGAACACAGTAACACAGTAGGGGCTTATTAACCTCTTTCTTGATATTGGTAAGGTGTGTCTTTGTCCGATAAACTTCCGTTTGTTCCACAAAGATCCTTGCCCCGAAAGGGGATTAAATCACCCCAAAGTCGTGATTAGACAACAAACAGACTATACGATTATGCCAAAATCAGAAATAGCCAATAAGAACCGTTACGGACACAGAAATGCAGAAGAAGTACCCGTTGGGACTGGTGGGACACCCATATTCCCGATGGGAAAGACCAACTGCGTGCCATTGACCTGCACAACAGGTCGGGAGCGGCAAGCAAGTACGATTTTGTGCGTGCCCGCATACTCGGGGAGAGTTTCAAGG
>JAEWGA010000058.1 GCA_023388555.1 Bacteroidota bacterium
AAAGAAAGCGCAGTTATTTTTGCACAACTTTTAACACCCCTCGCAAACCCGCTCCAATAAAGGGATTGCGGGCGGTCGCCCTTTTACCCCAAAAATCACCCCATTTTTACCCCTATTTTCACCTCAAGAATCACCCCAAACTTTAGTCCAAAACCTGTCCATTTTTCACCCAAATTTCGGGCAAGTTTTATCCTGTTTTGGAGTGTTTTTTTTGAGGCTTTCGGGTGAATTTTGGCTTACTTTAGGGAGCTATTATAGGATAGAATTTTTAGGGTGAATTTTGAGAACTGTTTGGGGGTTAGTGCGTGTTTTAGCGTGAGGAATTGTTGGGCGAAGAGGCGGCAAATAACTTTGGCAAGAGGGCTATAGGACGTGAGTAGGGGACAGGTCGCGGGCAGAGCAAATGCTTGTATTTGTTGATGCACATGGGGTGATACATATTAAAACGGACACAAATGAGCAGAGTGGCTTCGTTAAAACACGCGGATGTAGTATCTTTGTAAACACCAATACTGGGTTGTGATATGAAGACTATCCACATTGTTAATGGGCCTAATTTAAATCGCTTAGGATCAAGAGAGCCAGAGGTCTATGGCTCAACGACTTTTGAGGATTATTTGGAACGTTTGCGCGATGCTTATCCAACGTGTGATATTGTGTATTTTCAGTCCAATCACGAAGGTGATATTATTGATTATATACAAGACATAGGCGATAGGAGCGATGGCATTATTCTTAATGCTGGTGCATATACACACTATTCCATAGCAATAGCCGATGCTATAAGGAGTGTATTGGCCCCTGTGGTTGAAGTCCATATCACCAATACAGCACAACGGGAGCCTTATAGGCACCAATCCTTGCTTACCAGTGCTTGTGTTGGCATAATAAGTGGCTTTGGGTTGGATAGCTATCGTTTGGCGTTGGCTCATTTAGTGGCTCGGCGTCCTGTGTAGCTGCCTGTGTTTTTTTGTTTGCCGTGTGGAATTTTACAGCCCTTAGTAGGATTAGGGGCATAACAATAATAAGAAACAAGTATACCTTCGATGAAAAAATCGACTAAAATAGTTGCTACCGTCTCGGATATGAGATGCGAAATCCCTTTTATCAAGAGCATAGTAGATGAAGGGGTGAATGTGATTAGGTTGAACTCTGCGCATATGAACCATGCCGGCTTCGACCGTGTGATAGACAACACCCGAGCTGTTAGCAAACATGTAGCCCTATTGATGGATACCAAAGGTCCCGAAATAAGAACAACCAAAGCCGAAGCCCCTATAACTTTTGTGACGGGCGATAAAGTGGCTATAGTAGCAGCTCCAGAGCGCCTGACAACGCCCGATTGTATAGCCGTGAATTACCCCGATTTTGTACATGATGTTCCTGTGGGGGCATTAATCCTTTTCGACGACGGGCTTATAGAGCTGAAAGTGTATGAAAAAGAACCCGATAGGTTGTTGTGTGTGGTTCAGAACGACGGTGTTTTAGGCTCCAGGAAAAGCGTTAATGTGCCTGGTGTTCAAATAAAAATGCCATCGTTAACAGAGCGAGACAAGGATACTATACTCTATTGTATTAATAAGGAGGTGGATTTTATAGCTCACTCTTTTGTCCGGAGTAAACAGGACGTGTTGGATATACAGCAAATCCTGGATAAACACGGTAGCCCTATTAAGATTATAGCTAAAATAGAGAATCAAGAGGGGGTTGATAATATTGATGAGATTATAGATGCTTCCTATGGGGTTATGGTGGCTCGTGGTGATTTGGGTATTGAAATAGCGCAAGAAAAAATCCCAGCTATCCAGAGTGCCATCATCCGAAAATGTATCCAACGAAAAAAGCCTGTTATAGTAGCCACACAAATGTTGCATACTATGATAACATCGCCCCGTCCTACGAGGGCCGAAGTTTCGGATGTTGCAACCGCTATTTTGGCGTGTACCGATGCCGTGATGCTAAGTGGTGAAACCGCTTATGGCAAATACCCTATAGAAGCTGTTAGGACAATGAGTAGGATTATCCATGAAGCAGAAAAAAATAGGGTTAGCGTTTCGCATTTAATCCCAGAAGAGGAGCAAATGGATGTAACCTCGTTTTTGGCCAAACAAGCCGTTAAAAGCGTGGATAGGTTAGGCGTTAAGGCAATTGTAACAGATAGCTTTACCGGAAGAACAGCCAGATACCTATCGGCCTACCGTGGCGATGCTCCCGTATATGCAATTTGTTACAACGATAAAGTAGGGCGCCAGCTGGCCTTGTCCTATGGGGTATGTACTATACACCAGGACAAAGTCCAAAATAGCAGAGCCTACTACATAAAAGCCCTTAAAACATTAGTGGCAAACCGTTTAATTGGGCGGGAGGAGATGATTGCTTATATTGGTGGCAGTTTAGCCCATAAATTAGGCACAACAATGTTAGAACTCAATAGGGCATCGGACGCGATAGACTTCTTTGAAGAAGGTGGTGAAAGATCTTGATAGGCATATATCCGAGCAGTTATTAGAAGAGTATCTGCTGGCCCATATTGAACCAGAGCCAGAAACTTTACAGCGCCTGAGCCGAGACGCTCATATCCGGCTTAAGCATCCCCGCATGATATCTGGCCATTTACAGGGGCGTTTGTTAAAAATGTTGGTAGCTCTTGTTAGGCCACGGGGAATCTTAGAGATAGGAACCTATACGGCGTATGCTACTGTGTGTTTGGCCGAAAGCCTTTTGCCAACAGCGTGTATAACTACCGTGGAAATTAACGATGAGCTGGAGGACTATATACGGCAAGCCTTGGCCTTAGCCGGATGTGCCGAGAAGGTGGACCTAAAAATAGGCGATGCTTTAGATGTAATTCCTTTGTTGGACTTATCTTGCACGGATATGGTCTATTTGGATGCCGATAAACGCTTATATATTGAGTATTTTAAACTTATACAGGATAAACTGCCTCCAGGAGCTTTAGTATTAGCCGATAATACTTTGTGGAATGGTAAGGTGGTGGACCCCAATGCTAACGACCCACAAACAAAAGGCGTGCGTACTTTTAATGATTATATTGCAACACTAAAAGGATGGCAACAGGTTATTCTTCCTATTCGAGATGGCCTAACGCTTATTCGTAAAGCTTAAACGTGTGTATTATGGACCAGTTAAGAACAACAAAAGTGGCAAGGCTATTACAGAAGGAGCTGGGGGATATGTTCTTGCACGAGGCTAAAAAACTAAAAGGTGTTATGGTTTCGGTTTCGGAGGTGCGTTTGTCTCCGGACCTGAGTATAGCTCGTGTGTATCTTAGTATTTTCCCTGATGCCCAGGCCGATGCCCAAATAAAGTCGGTGCAAGAAAGTGCTTCTACTATTCGTTACGATTTGGCAAAAAGAGTAAGAAGCCAGCTAAGGCGTATGCCCGAACTTATTTTTCACTTGGATAAAAGTGCTTTATACGCCGAGCATATCGATGATTTATTGGGCCTGACCAAGAAGTCGGTAGAAGATTTGGACCCAACCAAGTGATACCTATAGTGTAAACGACACAAAAAAATCAATGGGCATTCAAAAGGCTTCGGTATTCTTAGCATGGCGATATTTCTTTTCACAGAAATCAACCCATGCAGTGAATATAATTACAGCTGTGGCTGTAATAGGAATCGGCTTGGTGGTTGCTTCCATGATTGTGGTGTTGTCCGTATTTAATGGTTTCGAGGCATTTACTACGAGTCAGCTCTCTTATTTGTCGGCTCCTTATAAAATTGAACGCCAAGATGAAACTCCATTTAACAAGTTGGAGGTAGTTGGGTTATTAGAAACGCACTTCCCCAACACCCAATGGTCGGGCATTGTTCAGGCTTCAGGCCTATTTTCCTACGAGGGTAACCAAGTGTTTGGGAAATTAATGGGGGTGGATAGCGTTTATAACCAGGTTGTGAATATAGACCATTATATTTACGATGGCCGCTTTGCTCTGGACTCCATGCAAACAGCGTGGGCTGTTATGGGAATAGGGGTAGCTGCCAAATTAAATGCCGGAGTGGACTATGCAGAACCTCTTCAAGTCACAGTACCTAAACGTAAGGGGCACTACTCCCTAATGCTTCCCTCCAAGAACTTTTTGCGCAAAACCTTTCCTATAAGTGGCGTGTTACGTACCGATCAGCCAGAAGATGAAACCCTGGTGTACGTTCCTTTGCATGAACTGCAGGAGTTGTTACAACTCTCGGACGAAGAGGTAACTTCTATTGTCCTGAAAAACTTGGATAACAAGGCTTTTCATTCCCTAAAAAGTATTCTGCCCCAGGGATTTCATGTTTTGAACCGGATACAACAACATTCGGATACATACAAAGTGCTAAAAATAGAGAAGTGGGTATCCTTTGCCTTATTACTGTTTATTTTGCTCCTCTCTTTGTTTGGCGTGATTAGTACCTTAGGGATGCTTATTGTTGAGAAAAAAGATGATTTTGGAACCTTGTACCGGTTAGGGGCTACAAACCAGTTAATAAAACAGCTGATACTAATAGAAGGAGGCCTCCTGACACTGTCGGGCTTGGTTTTAGGCCTCGTTTTAGGTATTGGCTTAACCCTGAGCCAAGAGCATTGGGGCTGGTTTAAATTAGGAGGAGGGGCTACTAATGTGTTTTTATTGGATGCTTATCCAGTAAAATTATTATGGCAGGACCTTTTTTACGTTGTCCTGATTATAACAGCAATAGGGGCTTTAAGTAGCTATATTGCCTATACAACTTTTTATAAACAGCAAACAGGTTACGGAAATAAATAAAGCTTGCTACTTGGTAATGGGAAAAAATAAATTGCGAAAATTCGCCGAAATGGAATTACTCCCCAATGTTTTGCAATGTCCGTATGGCGTTTGGGCCAACGAGGGGTTCCCTTACTTGGGGAAATGGCATACCGAGATATTCAAAAACAACAACCCAATAACGTTGGAGTTGGGTTGTGGGCGAGGAGAGTATACCTTGGGGCTGGCTAAGCGTTACCCCGAGCGTAACTTTATAGGTATCGATGTTAAAGGAAACCGGATGTGGAATGGCGCCACAATAGCTCATAAATCCGGCTTAAAGAACGTGCGGTTTTTGCGCACCGAAATAGAATTATTACCCCACTTGTTTGGTATGGGCGAGGTAGCCGAAATATGGCTTACTTTCCCCGATCCCCAAATGAAAAAACTGCGTAAAAGGCTTACCTCGGTACGCTTTCTGCATCTTTATAAACAAGTATTGCGACCCGAGGGTAGGGTAAAACTAAAAACAGATAGCCAATTCTTATATACCTTTACCCAAGCATTGGCAAACCATAATGGGCTGACTATTCATACGGATATCGCTAATGTCGACTTGTCTGTCCCCGAAACTCATCTGCTCCGCAGCATCCAAACCTACTATGAAAGCCAGTGGAGGAAGCGGGGCATAAGCATTAAGTACTTAGAGTTAGGGCTGGAAAACTTAACCCCTACCGCTACCAATCCCGATGTGGAAATAGCACCCGATACCTACCGCAGCTATGGAAGAGAACGTAGGAGCCAACTAAAAATATAAACAGAAGCATTTTGAAATGAAACAACACCTGTATCCTAATCTTATACTGGACATCTTAAAAAACGTACGCTACCCAGCCACCGGAGAAGATATAGTTACTGCCGGTATGGTTGAAGATGATATTAGGATAGATGGCAGAAAAGTCAGCTTTTCCATCATCTTCCCCAAGGTTAACGACCCCTTTGCTAAATCCGTTATACGAAGTGCCGAAAGTACTTTGGAAGTGGCACTGGAGCAAGATATTGAAATCCGGGGAAATATTTCGGCAAAATATCCCGAGCATGTGGTGCAAAAGGATTTACCCAAACTGCCTAAGGTGAAGAATGTAATTGCTGTTTCGAGCGGTAAAGGAGGTGTAGGGAAAAGTACCATAACCTCCAATTTGGCAATAGCCCTAAAGAAATTGGGCTATAAGGTGGGCCTCTTGGATGCCGACATATTTGGGCCTTCGATGCCCAAAATGTTTGGTTGCGAGCAGGCACGCCCCGTTGTTATCGAGGTAGATGGCAAAGAACTAATAGACCCTATTGAGCAATATGGCGTGAAAATGTTATCGATGGGCTTCTTCGTAGACCCCGCTAACGCCATAGTATGGAGGGGAGCTATGGCTTCAAACGCCCTTAACCAACTGATAACTCAGGGAAACTGGGGCGAGCTGGATTTCCTTTTAATAGATATGCCTCCAGGCACCAGCGATATACACCTAACCTTAGTGCAACAAATAGGTATTACGGCCGCCATTGTGGTAACAACACCTCAGGAGGTGGCTTTAGCAGATGCCCGGAAAGGTATTAATATGTTTCGGGACCCCGCCGTTAACGTGCCTATATTAGGAATAATAGAAAATATGTCGTGGTTTACCCCTCAAGAACTTCCTAACAACAAGTATTATATATTTGGTAAGGGCGGAGGGCGTAAGTTGGCCGACGAAATGGAGGTGCCATTACTAATACAGCTACCGTTAGTACAAAGCGTTCAGGAAGCTGCCGACGGAGGCGTGCCTATTGCCTCTGCCGAAAACCATATCTTAGCTATCATGTTTAGGCAACTTGCCGAGAATGTGGTATTGGAAACACAAAAAAGAAACGAAGAAAAGCCCCCAACACAACCTGTACAAGTTCATTGACAAAGAAAAAACTAAATACTCAGTCACTATGTCTACTCTCAGAGGACCAGCATTATTTTACAAGATTAAAAACGTTAACCCCTCAATCCTATTGTTTATAGCAGCCATATTGGCTATTGTATTTGCCAACACAGGGTTGCACGACATCTATTACAAATTTCTTAACCGCCCAATAGTATTGCAAGTTGGGGAGTATAACCTGTTTCAACACCACGGAAAGGCAATGAGCTTACTGGAGTTTGTAAACGATGCCCTAATGGCGGTTTTCTTTTTTGTAATAGGTCTGGAAATAAAGCGCGAAATCCTGTTGGGCGAGCTGGCATCGGTAAAACGAGCACTTCTGCCTATTATAGCAGCCATAGGTGGTATGATAGTTCCGGTATTGGTATTCTTGCTTTTCGACCATGATGCGGCAACCATTCAAGGGGCCGCTATTCCTATGGCTACAGATATCGCTTTTGCTTTGGCCGTACTCTCGTTGTTAGGAAAAAGGGTACCACTCTCTTTGAAGATATTCCTGACTACCCTTGCTGTAGTGGACGATATTGGCGGTATATTGGTTATCGCAACCGTGTACACCTCTCATATCTCCTTTATTCCGTTGTTATTCGGCTTTGCGTTTATACTGTTGTCCTATTTCTTAGGAACACGTAAAGTAAACCTGGACTTGGTGTACTATTTAGTGGGCTTTATTGTTTGGTTATTGTTCTTAGAGTCGGGTGTACATACCACCATATCGGGCGTTTTATTGGCATTTACTATCCCCGTTAAGTCCACGGTAAGGTTGCCCGAGCTACGAAACTTCCAGATGGACTTCCAAAACACTTTCAACTACACTTACGAAAAGGAAGGCCGAGGAATTGGTTTTGTTTCGCACAAACAATTAGTAGAGCTCCTACAAAGTAGCCGGAAGTTTGAACGCTCCGTACCATTAGTTCAGCGCATGGAGCATAATTTATCCCCCTTGGTGAACTACTTAATATTACCCTTGTTTGCCTTTGTAAACTCTGGCGTAACCTTTGGAGAGGTCTCTCTTGCTCAGTTAGCCGTAGTGCCTGCCGGGGTGTTTTTTGGCTTGGTTGTTGGTAAGTGTTTGGGAATTTTTGGCTTTACTTGGCTCTTTGCCAAACTTAAAGTTGTTACCATGCCACCAGGAATGAATACACGCAACCTCTTTGGAATATCCCTGTTTGGGGGCATAGGATTTACTGTGTCCTTGTTTATTGCTAATTTATCCTACGCTACCCTCGATAAAGGCGGAATAGAGCTACTAAACCAAGCCAAAATAGGCGTTTTTGCAGGCACTTTAGTTTCGGGCGTATTAGGATACTTTATTCTGAATAAAATACTGAAGAAGTAAACCGTATAGCCCTTCCAATAACATGGCTTTTCATCCTTTTGCCCGAGGCTATTGAATAGCTTTGTTAGGCCAAAAAGGATGCCTTAAAAAGAAGTGCCCCCAAAAGTTTTGCGTTTAACTTTTGGGGGTACTTTATAATCCGGTTATATACTACGAGTGAAGGGGCTATGGTATCTTCTATTGTTTATTAGTTGTAGGATCTTCGTTGGAATATTGATAAATGGGGAGCGGAAATTTTATTTTCAGCATGGAACGTAATGTTGGGTTCTGAATGATGTATTCTCCTTGTTTCATTCGAGTCAGCATGCCTTTGTAAGCACTGGGAACAAGTTTAAAGTCCTCTTGCGCTATTTCTGTAGCGCTTGTACGACCAAACGCCTGTGTTGCACAGTTGCCTTTAACACGGGGGTGAATGTGGCTTAAAAACTGACCTGCACCAAACAAGATAACACCCGATGACCTGCCACGCTCCGCAACTTCAAGCAGGTGTTGGAGGATTGATGATGACTTAGAGCTATCCGTAGATGCGTATTTGTTCAGCTCGTCAACAAATATCACTACATGACTCGGGGTAGTTGAGCCCTTATTGGGGGGCGACATGAGTTTATTTACGGTTTGTATAACATCGCCCAAAACAAGTTTTTGTAATATCTCGTCGAGGTTAGCAATGTCTATTACCATGACCTCCTGCTTTTGGATTTTATTAATCTCCTCTCGTAAACGTACAGCATCTGCCTCTTGCTTCTTACCTTTTATTGAGGTGAGTATATCTTTGCATTTCTCGTATCTATAATTGAATATCCGGTAAAACTTGCGCCAACTATCAGTTCTTATCCCATAGTTCTCATAGAGCGTTTTGGGGGATAATTCGTTTACTTTTTTCTTGAGTGTTTCCCACTTGTTAATTTTACCAAAAAGGTGCTGACCAGATGTAATAAGATTAATTATTGATGCTATTGTTTCGCTCGAGTCGTCAACATCCTCCAATAGTAATTCAAGATATTGCTTATCCTTAGTTGTCTTAAATGGATACTTATATTGAAAGTGTTCTGGAGGCTCATTACTCCTTTCTTCTGTGGGGTTTTGTGTATTATTGGAATCATGGTTTTCTGTAACTTCTTGTGTATTATTGGCATAATGGGATGAGCCGAACGGATAAAAGTATTTTACCTTAGGAAATGGCGTTCCTTCAATTCCTAATAGCTCGTAAATCTCTTTGCTCTCCTTGAATTCATCCTTATTTTTATTCTCAACATGTATCTTTAATAAATCTGTTCCTTTCACGTTCATTATAATGAATGCAACATCATCAAGTTTACCCTGAATTGCTCTCATTAGGAACATGGCATATGAAGTTTTACAAGCCAAGCCAGATATTCCAGATATACTTAAATGGGATCCCTCAGGACCAATAAGAAAATCAGGGTTTAAAAATACTGGAACCCTCTGTTTGTTTCCATCTTGTCCTTTATACATTTCAATATACCCAATCGGAATCGGGTTTTTTTTTGTTTTTTCTCCTTTTTTGGGGGGCTTAATTAAACCAAGTGCTTCTATTATTTGATCTGCGTTGGCAAAATATACCTTTTCTCCTTCTTGAACAGGGGTATAGATATCTTTGGTATTACCAAGCACCTTACACTTCACACAGTTCATTCTAATCCGTGTTGGGTATGAGGTTGACGTCAGCTTCCCGAAATCGTTTGAAATGTAACTTGCTAATGGGGTTTGAGAGTCTGTTATATGGAAGATTTCCTCAACTATTCCAAATGTCTTCGATTTCATTACATGGTCAACAACAACCACGTCAAAAGGGCTTAATACCAAATCTGGTTGGGTCCAAAAGGAGAATTCTACTGTTGTTGATGGGTGTTTCTCGGTTGCTATAATTTTACCAATTGTGTTCATTTGTGGTCTCTAAGATAATTGATGAAATTTATATCGCTCATAAATTGACTTTTGCAATAACACTCTGTCATATAGATTGGGTAGAGATGATTTGCCCATCGAGTGTCATTCCCATAGCAAACAGGATTGCGTTCGTTTATGATGTTTGCAGTAATCAGGTTTATCAGTTTTATCTGCTCAGGATTCAGTTCTTTTTCTTCTTCGGCATTAGTCTCAAATAGTTTCTCAATCTTTAAGATGCCAGAATAAGGCGTTGCAGTGTAATCCCTTTCACGAATACGAACGTACCAAATTGCCAATTTCATACTCTTATATTCACAGAAAAAAGCCGGTGTTCGGTGGCGAGGCGGTAGCATAGCAAGAGCATACTCAATGCTTTTGTTGTTTTTGAGCCTTGTTAGGTTAGGGTTGAATTTTTTTGATACCCCTACAATGTATTGGTAGCTTCGAAGACTCTCTTCCGCCTTAGTGCCTTCAATATTCTTCGGTGGATATGGTATTGATCCATCTTTTATGAGGTATTTATTTGAGTGTTTGCTTACTATTTTATGTAGAATATGGTTCTCGCATTCAATCATCTCTTGTTGGATACAGTCGATGCCTTTCTGCTCAAGGGTGTCACTGCTCTTCGAGTCTATTGAATCCTGAAAAACCTTTAAGTCCGATTTTTGGCAGGAGGTAATAAATGGTAATTTATTTAGCTCCGTCCACGATGGTACCTCTTCGGGCAAACATACTACCGGATATGCATCGTTGTCTACTATGCTAAAACCTTGGAATGTATTGTCTTTATTTATTGCTCTCCTACAGCAGGACACGGAAATCTGCCCACCTATCACAGGGTAAAGCCGGTTGTTATGCTCTACGTCACCAATCTTATAGAGTCGGCGAGAACCATCAAGAAAGAATTCAAATAGTGGCTGTTGAGTGCTTATATTGAGGGCTAACTTGCTGACGTCTATCGGAGTTATGGTCGAACTATTCGCAAATTCCATATTAGGGATAGGTGTTTCTTTAGCCCCCGTATCTTCGACCGGTTCACAACGATACTTATTGAGGGCTAACTTGCTGACATCTATTGGAGTTATGGTAGAACTATTCGTAAATTCCATATTAGGGATAGGTGTTTTTTTAGTCCTCGTATCTTCGTCCGGTTCACAAGGATACTTAAGAGTACAAAGTGGTTTCCTGCTCTTTAGTGCTATCTGGTTTAATAGCTTAGCCATAAGTTAAAGCGTTGTTATTGTGCTTGAATAATATTGTTTTTGCAGTTGTGATATAGTACAAATATAGTGCTTTTGCCAGGGCTACCAACAAAGGAAGTTTTTATTTTCGCCTGCTAACCTCTTCCCATATCTTGGACTTGTTTTTGCTCTTCTTTGGTCGTAATACAAGGTTATAGAACTGGGTAGTAGCGGATTCGCCACAACTCGTCCCTTACTTAAGTGTGTCTTGTTCTCCCCTTTTATAGTGAGGTTGTTAACGGAGTCCTTTCTTTCCTTTTTTGCTTAGATATCACCTGTGTTGTTCCAAACATAATTGAGCTGAAATGGGTAACTTTGCAACCGTTTTTCGGGATCCCCCCATCCTCTGTGTGTCAGTAGGAGGACTGGAAAGGGGCTACTATTTTATTGTAAAGCAAGATACATATTATAGAACAAGATGCTAAACATTAAATCTTTACTTTGTCGCCGCCATTGGCTTCAAGGCGTTGTTTGTATTATACTTATGGGGATGCTTTTGTTTTGGGGTTGTAAGCCTAATACCCCCGAGCCTAA